>JBKDBI010000464.1:0-53263 GCA_046314695.1 Bacteroidota bacterium
CAGTTGGGGTTTGTGCTGGGTGTGGACGATGTGTTCTGTGAGCGGTGCCACGAGTTGGGACCGGGCACCCAGCAGGCTCTTGAGGTGAGGACCGGGCTGGTCCAGTTGACAGTGGACCAGATGAAGCCGAGGTGGCCGAACATCGGGCACCCCGGCCTACGCGATCTGGTGGGCAAGGCCATGAGCGACGGAGAGCGGGCGGCTGCCGCGAGCAAGCCCACGCCGACACGGGCGGGTCCAAAGAAGATGAAGTGGCTGGGCCTGACGTGGGAGGGTGTGCCCTATCCGTGGCTGCTGGGCGTGGCAGTCGTCAAGGGCGTGCGGACGCTGTGGGCGGAGGTCAGGCGTGTGGGCTGGCCGTGGTCCAAGCGTGCGACCGGCTGCGGCTGCCTGTCCGCCCCCAAGCGAGCACTCGCTGCCGTCACCAACACCTTGAGTGGGGGGAACAGCAAGTGATCCAGAAGATGCTGCATCATGTGTGGCTTGGTCCCAACGAGATTCCTGAGAGGGATCTGGTGTGGATTGGAGCGGCCCAGCGGGCTGTCCGTCGCAACAGCGAGGATTGGCAGTGCGTCTTGTGGGTCAACTCGAAGACCAACGCCAGTCGCTATTCTGATCTGGGGGCGTCGCTGGTGCCCGAGCTGTTCAACCAGCAGATGTTCAACGAGATCCCCACCTTGTTCAAGGGCAACACCGTCTATGTGGTGCAGTCGGACATCGTGAGGATGGAGATGATTTGTCGGTACGGGGGTGTGTACATAGACACGGATGTTGAGCTGTTCAAGCCGTTGGGACCGCTGCTGGATGGCGTGGAGCTGGCGTACGCCAACGAGTGGGGTGAGAGTCCCGGCAACTACTGCTTTGCAGCGAAGGCTAACCATCCGGCCATGTGGACGTGCCTGCGTGAATTGGAGGGGCACTTCAATCAGATGAAGCAGGGGGGTCGAGTTCAGAAGGATGTGCTGGGGCTGGCGGGGCCGATCTACTTGAGCAGGCAACTGCTGAAGTATCAGCCGGTGATCTGGCCTCATCGGGTGTTCAACCCGCTTTGCTACATGCAGAACCCGGACAAGGTGGTCAAGTGGCCTGAGTGCTCGTACGGCAACCATCGCTATGATGGGAAGTGGTACGAGCGGCAGAAGACTGATCCCGCTGAGTTTCCACGCATGGAGTATCTGCCGTGAGGACTCGCACGCTGGGCAACAGGGCTTGGGACTACTCGCTGACGGATGCGAACGCTGATCTGTCGTCGAGCAGGACGGGGTGCAAGCCCGGCTTCGCGTCGAGGTTGGTGGGTGTCGATCCGATCGAGATGCGACCTTTCCACGGCTTCAAGTATTTTGCGGCATTGGATTCGGGCAGCGGGACGCTGACGTTTGTGCGATCGGTCACAATTCGCACGGGCGCTCAGGATCTGACGGGTGGCTTTGTCTATCGCAAGGGCACGTCGATCTACTTCAAGCGGCTTGTGCCTACGGTCGCGGTTGGTGCCGTCGAGCTGAAGGCGGGAGTGAGTGCGACTGCTCAGATGGACGTGGCGGTCTACGGGCGGCTCGTCTACGTGTTCGTGCAGGGTGAGGAGCCGTTCCTTTTCTACTTCAATGGAACTACGCCGGTCGTGGTGTACGACACGGGTCCGGGGGCTAACCCCACACTGAACAGCCCGGATCAGACGGTGACGCTGGGTACGTTGACGGGTGAGGGTGGGCAGATCGTCCTGACGAATCAACGGCCCGATTCGTTTGTGAGCCCGCTGGGGCTGGGACAGAATCAGGCGGCGAGCGTGGTAACGGTGCGGTCGCTGTCGCCGGGCAACTACACCTTTGCGTACCAGCTCTACGATTCGAGGAGTGGGCGGTGGGGTCAGTTGTCGAAGGTGGCGGTCGCGGATTCGACGGCGTTCGGTCGCTATCAGACGACGGGCACGGTGGTCGGCTCGGGTGCTCCGGGGTCGGGCGGCGTGAATGCGATTACGAGCGTGACAGGGGCTGCTCAAGAGTCGCGGTTCGCTGCCATCGAGATCGCGTATGACACGGCCAAGTGGGACACGGCCTACGTCTATCGGTCGGTTCGCACGGAGAGCGCGGGTGGTACGACTGCTGCTGCTCTGCTGCTGCTCGATCGGATCATCACGCTGTCAGCGTACCGGGCGTATGACTGGCCCACGTCGTCGGGCATCTCGGGCTTCGGCTCGGGCTCAGGTACGACGTACGGGTCAGGCTCGGGCCGTGTGAATGAGGGCGGGCTTGATCGTGCAATCTACTGGTACGAGCTGGATGACAAGCAGCTTGTCGTCAAGGGGGACGTGTACGCCGATTCGCCCGATTTTCAGGCGGAGATGCCGCGAGGCGGATGTGCGTGCTTTTATGAGGGGTCGATGTTGGTCGGTGCGTTGAGGCAGGGCACCACGTCGTTTGACAGCAATTTGGGCGAGTTGCGGTGGTCGTCGCTCGTGCGACAAGGCCCCGAGTTGTTCAGCTCGCGGGCGAGCTACACGCCGTCGATTCCGAGTGCTGAGGTACTGCGGATTGTGCAGGTGGGGCCGAATGCGGTGGGGTTCGGACGTGACCGGCTGTTCATGGTGCGGAAGGAATCGACGTTCATCAAGGTGCAGGAGATGCACGAGGGCATCGGCATCATCAACCCCAATGCGGTTGCAGTCTTTGCTAACTCCGCGTACTTCGTCAGCGACAAGGGGCTGAAGTTTATCGACTCGACCGGGCAGCTCGATGACGTGCGTGGTGTGGACGATCCCATCTATGTGAAGTGGCGAAACACCCGAGCCAACGTGGTCTGCGGCTTCGATCCGACGCTGGGCGTGGTCGTTGTCCACAACCCTGACTACAAGACGGGGCACACGCTGCTGTTGTGGACAGTTGGCAAAATCACCGAACTTGAGGACACCTCGGTCTTCAAGTTCATCGAGCAGGGGGCGTTTCCGGTTGACTGGACTGAGGCATCTCCTACGGGCTCGCTGACCCGTCGCTTGTTTTTTGTGACTGCTTCAGGCAACATCTATCTGGTGGACTCGCAGCGGTCCCGCTACACGGAAGGCACGACGAAATACACGGCGTCGGTTCTCATGCACCCGCCTGACTACTCACGGCTCGTGTGGCAGGCCGACGAAGACTTGTCCGCTGGCGACACTGTGGTTACGGTGATGGGGCAGTCGGGCAACCCACCGACTGGTTGGGATTTCTCCAACCCACGTTACGCCGACTGCTATCTCTATGTGTTGAGCGATCCGACCAATCCTGCCAACGTAGGCAAGCGTGCTCGCATCACTGGAGCTACGAGTGGGCTTGGTGCGCTTGAAGTGGATACGGCGGCAGGGCTTACCCTGAGTGAGGGGGCGTGGGTCGGCATCAGTCCGGTGAAGGTGGTGTGGAATGGCCCGCCGCTCAGCGAGCAGATGGACAACGGAATGGAGGGGCAAGCCAACTTCGTGTCGCAGAAGCGGGTGAGCGGCATCAAAGTCGGGTTCGACACGCTGTTTGGCCCGTCGATCGGAGAGCCGTACGCTACCTACATGGGCGTGGTTTATCGCGGGGATCAGGAGGTTCCTGATGCGACGGGCCAGCCCATCTTGCGGTCGGGCAGCTATGCACCGGGAATTGCGGAGGCTGACGCGGGGTACACTGCGGTTCCCATTCAGACGCAGGCTACGTCGGTGAGGGCGAGGCAGGGCGTGCAGGGCAGCAATCTGGTGCCGGGCTTTGAGGTGTACTGTCCGAAGACGGACTATACTCTGCTGGGCGTTCGAGTCGAAGGCGAGATGGTTGCCGACGATCGCAGCGCGGTGTGACCGCATGTAGGGAGCCGCCATGACTGCATTCAACAATAACTGGTTTGCGAACTTGGCGAGTCCCAATCGCAACACGCCCGCCTTTCAGCCGCCCAGCCAGCCGAGGGTGACGGGTGGTAACGAGCGGACCTACATCCGCAGCAACCCGGGCTTTTTGGCGGGCACGACCAACACGGACGGGTTCGGTCGGGTGCTCAACTGGGACTCGACGCAGACGCTGGCTGACGGGCAGCCCAACGCTTTGGGTCAGTTTACGAACACGCTGTTTGGGGAGATCGGGCAGAAGCAGGCCGCGGCAGACAGGCAGCGAGATCGCATGATGCAGGCTGGGCAGGGCATCGTGCAAGAGTCGGATGCCGGTGCGGCGGCGGTAATGGGGACGGCGGAGCGGACGGCTCAGCCGCTTGGGATGTTGGCCGATCAGTTCACGGCGAACATGGACCCCTCGAATCCCAACAGCATGTTGGGCCGTTCCAATCGGTTCGCTGATGAAGCGGTGGCCGAGAGTCGCCGAGCCCGTGATGAGTTTCAGGCTAACACGTTGGAAGACGAGAGCAACTTCGCTACGTCCATGAGCCGCCGGTTTCAGGATGAGATGACCAAACTCCAGAGTGAGTTTGGGCCGCTCGCCGTCAACGACGAGCAGTTTGAGAGCGTCAAGCGAGAGCGGCTTCGAGGGTTTGGTGCTGAGTTGAATCAGGGGCTCAATCAGATCCGATCGACGTTCAGGCAGAATGTCGCCGGGCTGACCAACCAGTTGTCGCAGACGATGCTTCAGGCGGGCAACATGGCCCAGTCAGGAGCGCAGGTGCAGCAGAACTGGGGCCAGCTCGCGCTTCAGTCAAGGCAGGCATGGGGCAACGTGCTCAACGCGGCGCAGGCCAATGCTATTCAGATGCGGTTGTCAGGGCGGGACCGGATGGCGGATATCATCCAGCAGAATCCCGAGTCCATCTTCTCGTATGCTGAGGGGCTGCTCGCCTCGATGAACGTGCGAGACGCGGGTTGGGGAGATCGTTCGGCGTTTAGCGTGAGGAGCAGTCGATGAGCCAGATGCCCAGCCAAGTCAGCAGCCCCGGCCTGTTCTCTGAGACGGGCAGCTTCTCTCTGCGCAACTTGAGCGACTACGCCCAGATGCGAGCCCAGAACGATCTGGCGAAGGCCCAGCTTGCGCTGGAGCGGACCAAGATGGATGCGATGAAGGATCAGTTTCAGCAGGAGATGACGCAGCGGCAGTCGGAGCAGGCGACTGGCGTGGCCGAGGCTGAGAAGAACCGCCAGTTCCAGATGCAGCAGGTGCAGCAGGGACAGCAGTTCCAAGCGGGACAGAATGAGCTGGATCGACGGATGCAGGAGCAGCAGCTCAAGCAGGCCGACGAGCAGTTCTACACCATGCGTCAGTTTGAGATCGAGCAGATCAACGCCAAGTCGCGTGAGGCAATGGCCCTCGCTACTACGCAGGCTGAGCGTGAGGCTATCCAAGCCGCCACGCAGCGTGAGATCGAGCTGGCCGAAGCACGGATGGCAGCCGCCAAACTTCGCTTTGAGTCCAACGATCGCATGAAGGGGGAGGGATCTGCCGAGTTGATGGGTGCGGCAGCCAATATGGAAGCCGGTCGTTCGACTGCTACTGCCGCGATGGCTGACAGCCTCATCAAGCCTGTTCAAAACGCTGTCTTGCTCGCCGCCTACGAAGCCCGCAAGAAGAAGATGCTTCCGGGTATGCGAGAGACTCCTGAGCAGGAGGCATCTCGTTCTCGTATGGATCAAGAGATGGGCAACCGGCTGGTTACGTCGAGGGTGGCGGATGCGGTGGCCAGCTCGATTGGTAACACGCAGGGATTGGAGGGCGTGCAGGAGCAGGTCCGCGACTACATCTTCACGGCTCTTCAGGCGGCTGACATGCCGGACGACAAGACGGCCCAGAAGAATGCTAGCGAAGCCCTTAGCAAGCTGCTGAAGACGGGCCGGGTTGATGCGTATCAGGCTCGTGAGTTGCTGCGTGCGACCGCCGGCGCGATGTCCTTTAGCGACGGGTCCAAGACCGACATGCAAATCCAGCAACAGGTCAGGGAACTGAACAAGGGTCTCTGGGATACGATGACTGACGCACTGCAAATTACGGGTACACCCGATCAGTTCGCGGACGAGTTTCTGAACAACAACGTCAAGAACTTGAACGAGCGTGCAGGTCGGCTTCGGTCGGCCAGCGGCTCGTTGTTCAATGGCAAGAGTGTCATTGAGCCCGGTATGTTGACGGCGACGTTTGCGGCGGGGCTCACTGACGGCAACCCAGACAACGATGGCCCCATCATCGCCCAGCTTCAGCAGTTTAGGGGTATGCCGGGTGGTGCTTCCTTCTTGCAGGCAGTTATCGCTAACACCACGAAGATCAACAAAGCAGCGGGCAAGCTGCTCCAAGCTGAACTCGAAATCAAGACGACGGGCGAGGACATCGACCGCGTGAAGAAGAGCGAGATCGATCGGCTGGCCAACCTCGATGAGCGGAGCCGCAAGAGCCTGAGCGAAGTGCTCGACCAGAACGAGAAGAATCTCGGACGTGCGATGGGCGATCGCGGCAATCGGAAGGAGAAGTAACCAATGGCCGATCTCAACAATCTCCATGCGTTGAAGATGCGTGCTCGTGTAAAGCTGGCTGAGCGACTTGCCAAGGTCAAGAAGATCAGCGAGGCTCAGGCGAGCAACGAGGGACGTGCCCTTCTAGATAAGCTCACCAAGCAATTCGGTCAGACTGGTGATGACGAGCAGAAGTTACTTGAGATGGTGGCTAACGACCCCGATCCCGTTATCAAGAAGTTCGCTGGAACTTCGACCCCTGCCGCGACCAAAGTCGCTCCGGCGACTGCTCCGGCTGCTGCGAAGGTAGCCAAGCCTAAGAAGGTGGCGGCTCCTGCTTCAATTGCAGAGGTGGCCAAGCCTGCCGTTGTTCCGACTGACACGCCCGCCCCGAAAGCTCCAGCGAAGCCGAAGTCTGCGGCAGTGAAAGCCCGAACGAAGCCGACGGTTCCCGCTTCGGCGACTCCTGCTGCGAAGCCCGAGACGGCTCCGAAGGCAGCGGTGCAGCGAACTCGTAAGCCCAAGACGGCCCCGACTACGCCTGCGGTAGTGTCCGACAACCCGCCCGCCACGCTGACGGGCACTCAAACTCCGCTCGGTCCCCGTGCAGTGAGTGCAAGTCGCCCTTACGCTCTGGAGGAGATTGTGCAGATGAGGTCCAGATCGGGGCTTCCTACTCCGGCTGAAGGGCCGAGGGGTGCGCCTACCAATCCGGGTCAGATGCCGTTTCAGCAGCGTAGCTCGTCTGGAGCAGCGGCTCGGAGTAGCCGTACGCCTCGCCCGAATCCGGGTGTGCCGGAAGTGGCGGTGTCGCCGGAGGCTGCGTTGAACGAGAGGGCTGCGCGGCGGGCTGCGGCGAAGGCGGCGAACGCTGAACGGTTCTCCAAGACTCCGGCATTCCGTTCTCGTCCAGCGGCTAAGGCGCAAGAGGCAGTGGGTCAGTGGGCGAAGGCAGCGGACGCTGCTGAGGAGGCTGCGGCTGGCTACTCGGGTGCGAGGTCGGTTGCGAGTACACGAGCGGCGGCTGGTGCGAGAACGGCGGCTGGGGTTGCTGATGCTGCGGGCACTGCTGCACAAGTTGCGGGAAAGGGTGGCAAACTGGCGGGACTTGCAAAGGTGGCGGGCCGCGTCGCATTGCCGATCGGTATCGCGCTGACGGCGTGGGAACTTGGTAGGTATGGGTATGGGCTGGCGACGGGCAACCGGCGAGAGGGCGAGCAGCGAGGGTTGCAGTCGCTGGGCGACTACCAAGAGAACACGCGGCAAGAGATGGAGATGCAGAACTCTGAGCGGCTCAACAGCCAGCTTCGTCGGATTGAGTCCGATCGGGACTTGATGATGAGCCGCATGATGAGCGAGCGTGAGGAACGGATCACCGAGCTGGCTGGTGTGGTCATACGCAATGAGGGTTCAATCAGGGCGGCTGCCGTGCCGAGCAGGCCCGGGTTCGCTGAGATCTACGCTCAGATGAAGGGAGGCATGTGATGCTACCTGCTGCTGCGGCTGCTGCCGCTTTTGCACTGCCTACGGGTCAGTTTCTAGGGGAGAACATCGTTGATCCGGTTGCGAGTGCGGCGGCTCGCAGCTTGGGTTGGAAGCGGGACGAGAGCGAGTTGGCCAGCCTGAGCGAGTCGTTCAGGCAGGAAGACATGGCGAGAGCGGTTGTACTCCGTGAGCAGCGGCTCATGCGAGCCGACATGGATAACGCCGAGCGTCTCGCTCGAATCAACCCCGGACTGGTCAAGCAGATTTTGGCGGGGCGACGATTGCCCCGAGGGGCTGTCGTCATTGGGGGTAAGCCCCGGACTGACGCACTGATGGAGCTGGCACGCGCGATGAGTCAGGGTGCCTATACTGAACAACCGAAAGATCCCCTGCTCGCATTGGCGCAGAGCGGGGTTGCACAGTAACTTCTGCATTGGAGCATTCACATGGCCGGTCAACCCATCACTGTCATCGACGTTCTTCCTCGCATCGACCAGTTCTCCACCATCGGCCCCCTGGCTGCTGCGACGGCTGGCGACGGTCCCTTGTCGTTCCCGCAGGTGCCTCGCAGCAACGGCATCAGCGCGTTTATTGACCAGATCAGCTACAGCATCAACACGCGGGCTTCTGACGCGGCTGCGAACTTCCGCATCCTGCGTGTGCCGTTCGCGGCTGGCGGCTACGCGAACGTGGCTGCGATGGTGTCGGCAGGGCTTCCCGTGACTACGGCGGGTGCAACTCCGGCGACGGGTGCTCTTGGCGCGGCTACGGGTACGCTGGAGACGGGCCGCGTTTATGACGTGACCGTGCTGACTGACCAGAACGAGATCGAGCCGGGCGACATTCTGCTGCTGGACACCAGCGGCACGCTGACCAATCTGGCCGGTCTTGTTGTGACGATTCGCTACTCGACGCGGCGTAAGTGATCCCCACCACAACGCGATCTACATGATGGCTTGAGGGTCAGCACTGGGGAGTGCTGGGCACGGGGCGGGCAGTCGCAAGTCGGCTGCCCGCTTTTTACTTGACTAGGATGAGCCATGAGCCAAGCCCCCACTCAAGGTGCGTTGCCCGGCCAAGCTGGGTTTGACGTGTCGCCCTTCGGTTACGAGTCGATCTACTCGGCACCCCGTAACATCGTCTCCTCGCTGCTCGAAGGTGAAGCCACCTTGAGTGGGGGGATGGCTGCGATGTTCGCACAGGATCGGCTCACTCCGGCTGAGCGTAGCAGCACGATCAGGCAGCGGCTTGAGGCGACGACGGGCGATTCATCGGTGAGCAAGGCGTTGTGGGGTGTGGTCACGAACCCGTGGGTGTGGCTGTTTGCGGTTACGTCGCCTATTGGAGGCCGAGCGGCCAGTGAGATGTTTAGGTCGGCTCCCAAGTATGTGAGTTGGGTGTCCGATCGGTTCTCCGTGTTCAAGATGCTGGGTCTCACCAACATCCGATCGCAGCTCGGTGAGCGTGTCAACCAGATGGCCCATCGGGTGGGGGCGGTTCACGACGAGGTACTCAACCGGCCAGAGGTCAAGCGGGTGTTCGACGCTGAGACTGCCCTCATCAAGCAGCACGGCCTCGACCCCAAGATTGGGCTCAACTGGCGGGAGTACACGGATGGCGATCTGCGGAAGACTGTGGCCCGCGACATCAGCACCCTGCTCCACGTACACAGGGACGGGATGCTCACGAATGTCTCGCCCACTCGACTCATGATCGACAAGCAGACCGGCAAGCTGGCCCTTGAGACGAGGAAGGAAGTACCTGCGCTGCTGACCAACAAGGAGAACTTTGGACGGTTGGTTCAGCAGTATGGGGTTGACGAGTACATCAAGGCGGTCGATGGGCTGTTCGACATGACGGCCAAACGAATGACCGATGATCCGAAGTGGTTGTTCCGCATGGCACGCGGCACGGGCAGTGCGAACGATGCGTTCAAGGACATCCATCAGCTTGTGAAGCCGAAGGACAAACTGACGAAGGCTCTGTTTGCTCGTATCAAGCAGATGGACCCTAACAACCCCGACGACGTGCGGGAGTTGAGCGAGACGTTCGTGCGTCGGTTCATCGAAGATAAGCACTACATGCCACGCAACACCCGTGAGTTGTACAGGAACGGGGAGGTACTGGATGGTAGAGCACTCAGTCAGGAGAAGAATGTCAGGCCGTCGGGACTGGTGTTTGAGCGGTCGAGGAGCAAGGTTCCCTACCACCCCGAAGACTTGGCGTACGCAGCACGATTGATTGATGGGGTTGATCTGCCACAGCTCGCATCGCAGGCTGGCGACAAACCTGCGCGGTTGGTGCGGATGTATAAGGAGGGCAACCGGCAGCTCAAGGGGTTGCAGGGTGAGCCGGGTGCCGTCTACAGGATCGACTCGGCTCGCTCCATTGATCGCTACGTCAAGGACTACGCGCACAATGAGGCGATGTACATGACAGATGTGGGTGATCTGGTGCGGGCTGCTGACCAGCAGTTGTGGGGCAACCTCAAGAAGAGCGGTGCGGTTGTTGAGACGAAGGAGACGTTCGGCGACGGTGTGTCGTATGCGTTGCCGCTTGATGAGGTGGAGAAGCAGCTCAAGGGCGGAGTGAGTATCGCTGACTTGCTGGGTCAGGAGTACGTGCTGGCCAAGGGTCAGTACAACAGAGATCTCATCTCGCATGTGGTGGTGCCACACCTGATGGGTGTGCAGGAATCGCACAGCACGGCGGCTCGCGGAGCGGTGCTCTTCACGAAGCAGCTGGCTCGGAACTTTAGCGAGGGCGTGATTGGTGATGGGATCAGGAAGACGGGCGAGTGGGGTCGTCGCTTTGTGGAGAAGATGGGGCAGTACGGCAACTCGACAGATGCGGCGGGCGTGGCTCGCACGGCCTCCGAACTTCAGTACCGCGTGAGTCAGACGCTCTACTCGTCGCACCTCGGTATCCCTAATGTGGGTTCAGCCCTCATCAACCTGACGCAGCCGATGCTGTTTGCGGGCTCGTGGGTCGGCTACGGTGACGTGCTGGCTGGGTACGGCGCGGCGTTCAAGCGGCTGGGTGGCTACTTCTCTGACCGCATGAAGATGGGGGCAAAGGTCATCAGCGAGACTGAGCGTAACCAGCTGATCGAGAAGCACTTTGGCGATCTGACGAAGTTCAGGGTGGGCAACGAGACCCGCGATCTGCTGGAGATCGGAGAGTCAGGGCTTCAGTTGTACGAGGGCGTGGGCATGGGCCGCCGTGCGTCTGCGGCTGCTGAGACGACGTGGGACAAGTTCTTTCACGGGACCATGAGCCTGTTCCAGAAGGCGGAGTGGGTCAACCGCGTGACCACGGCAGAAGCAGCCTTGCGTCTGGCTAAGAGGCAGGGACTTGGTGCGGCGGACACTGCGCTGTTTGCGGACAGGGTGGTGAAGACCACCCAGTTTGGTGGGCACTGGATGGACCAGCCGCTGGCGTTCTTGGGTGGTAGCCAGAAGGTTGAGGGTGTGGCACGCATCACGTCGTTGGCACAGAATCCACTGCTGCGTCAGTTGCTGTCGTTCCCCACTCGGACGCTGGTGACGGCGTTTGAGACGGTGCCTCGGCTGGGAGGGCGTGAGGGACTGACGGGGTTCACGGGCTTCCTCAACGACATGGGCCGAGCAATGGCCATGAGTGCGTTGATGTGGGAGGTGGGTAAGGAGACGCTGGGCATTGATCTGGCGAGGGCTGGCATGTTCGCCGCCACCACCGACGCGATGCCCTTCATGTCACAGGGCAGAGTGGACACGCGAGATTCGGTGCTGCCTTTGCCTCCGATCATCGACATTCCGGTGGCGGGCATCAAAAAGCTGTATGAGGATGGGACGGGAGCGGCGATCGCGGAGACGTTGCCAAGGCTGGTGCCGGGTGGTATCGGCTTCCAACGCATGTTCAACGTTGCACCGGAATTGCCGGGGCCGCTTCAGGCGGTGCTGGGCCAGAAGCAATTTGCCGACTGGAACAACCGTGCGGCAGATGGGTCGGTGCCCATCTACCGAGAAGATGGAACGCTGCTCCGGTTTGAGGAGCCCAAGCGGATGGTGTACCGATCGTTGGGTGTCGATCTGGGTGCGTGGAACCAACCCAGCCAGCTCGACAACTGGCTCGTGAAGAACCGCGATCAGATCGTGGGCTATCAGCACGAGTACATGCGCAAGATGCTGGGTAATGACCCGGGCGGGGCTGAGGGGGTGGCTCGTGAATTCGAGCGGCGTTATAGGTTGCCGCTCACTGTGACGAGGGATCAGTGGCGATCCTTCATCGACGCACGAACCACCCCCCGTACTGGTCGTGTACTCGAACGTGTCAACCCGCAGATCCGAGCACAGTTCCAGCAAGCCGCCAGCCAACTCAACCCGCTCAATCTTCAGGCTGATCCTGACCCAGATCTGCGTCAGGCTGCGATTCAAGGGATGGCTCCCCATCAGGCGTACGAAGCGATGACTGCCTACGGGGCTCAGCCCAACGGCGGAGCGGGCCAGCCATGATCTTGATGTAGAGCACCAGCACATCGTCAGTGAGAAGCCACGCACCCGGGTACCGCCCCTCCCTGAGCAGAAAGGAGAGGCGGTCAGCCTGCTGCGTGCCGAAGGTGCGGGTCCAGCTGGTGCAGAGTTCGGGCGTGGTGGAAAGCCGCAAGGTGCGAACCCACTTGTCGTTGCCTTTGTCTCGCTGGCTCATGTTGAGCGTGACCATCTCGTTGAACCACATCACCCTCGCTTGCCCTTCCACCGACACAAACAACTCGGCACAACGAGGGGCAGTGATCGGTTGACTCGGCTTGAGGAGGGGCGGGCCGCACCACACCAGATAGCCGTTGTGGGCGAGCGATGGTGCCCACCCCAGCAGGCCCTTGGTCTTCACGGCATCCAGACGCTGCCACGGCACCACCTCCTCGGGTGGTGGCCCATTGCGCCAGGTGAGGGTGACAGGGACGAGATCGGGTGAGCGGCTCTTGCGTCTGAGCGTCACCGTCATTTGACCGATCGCTTGTCGCTTGCTCACGACAACCCTCCCTCAGCCTCGTCATCGGGGTCGGGCGGGAACGACGCAGGATCGACCATCTCACTCTTGATGAGTTGACCTGTGGCTTCCAACATAGTTTGCTGCTGGGCAGGTACGACCCACGAGCGATGCACTTGCACCATCGCCAGCATGATGCTCCTGAGTGCCCTGAGCAGCTTCTCATCATCGCTCATGTTCTCGAAGGTCATCTCGGTGGTGCTGTGCCGAAGCGGGCTGTCCTTGTAGGGCAGCTTGGCCCAGCTTCGAGCTGTCTCCAGCACAAGGCCCTCCGCTGATTCGATGATGGCTCCAGCCTTCTCCATGCAGCGGATGGCGGATGCGGTGGTCTTGTCGTCGTGCGGATCGTCGAGCACGGTCGCCTGCATCTTCTGGATGAGAGCAGCCATGAGGCCGAGGCCCATGCCGCACATCTCAGCGATGGGCTGCACGTAGGCAGTGGGCAGTTTCTTGAAGTCGCCGCTCCCCGTGAAGTGGGAGTGAGCTTGATCGGAAAGCGACTCAAACCTTGCCATCTTCAACCTTATATTGTTGTCGTCCATAAAGCACCTTGAGTGGGGGGAATGAACACCGGACACAAAGAAGCCCGCACCATTCCTGATGCGGGCTCCACGGAAGAGAGAGATGTTCTGCCGTTGATCGTGTGATCGCCTCAGCACTTCCAAGCGCGGAGGGCTTTGTTGATGCGGCTGTTCGGGTCTCGGGCTGTCTTGGCTGACGTGAGCTTCCTCTTCATGCCAAGCATCCTCGCACAGAAGGATGCCTTGCGAGGCCCGCCTCCCGGTTGAGGAGCCTTGAGATTGCCACCAGTTGCTTTGTTGTAGGCTGAACGCCCAGCGGCGTTCAGCCCACCATTCGGATTCTTGTGCTTGGCCTTGAACGCGAACTTCGGCTTAGCCATAGGTGACACCCCTTAGCAACCTGCATCTTGCCTGTGCTGTTGCGATCATGGGGAGTGGTCAGCACTTGCCGCCCTTGCCCTTACCTTTGCCCTTAGCCATTGGATCACCTCCTTTCTGAGTTGAGGTGCGAGCCACAAAGCTTCCTGAATAGTGGGGAGGCTGGTGGTGTTCCAAGCCTCCCGCACCTTGAGTGGGGGGTCAGATTCTAGGCCCGACGATCAAGCCTTGGGAGCGACGGCCACGCCCTGCACCAGCCGGTTGATGTAGACGTTCCGGTTGGTGTACTCCTTGCCGTTCTTGGCCGTGGTCTTCTTGCTGGCGCAGCTCACGTCGAGCTGGATGGCGGTGCCAGAAGAGTTGGCGGTGTCCATCAGATCGAGCACAGTCTGCACGTCGTTCTGGAGGGAGGCCGACGCTTCCTGCCCAGTGAGGTGCTGGTAGAAGCCCTTGAACTGGCTGAGGTTGATGCGGATGTTGGTCTGCTTACCGTCAGGCAGCTTCTTGACCTGATCGGGAGCCAGAGCGGGAAGCCGCATCGTCGAGCCCGTGAACTCCATGCCGCTGATGGCGGGGTCGGCGTGCTCGGGGATGATGTAGTGGGGGGTGATGTCGAAGCAGGGGACGGTGGGGCCATCCTTCTGATCGGACAACTGGAACTTGTCGATGCCCGTCTCGATCTTGGTGAGGACGACCGTGTACACGCCGTCCGGCGGGAAGCGACGGCCAGCGTCGGCCTTAGCCTCGGCGTACGCCTGAGAGATGGCGTTGAACTGGGACTGGAACTGAGCAAACGCAGAATCTGAAGACATAAAAACTCCGTGCCTTGCGGCAAAGTGCGTCAGGTCGCTGACGCGGGTGAGGGTGAAGCAGATGCCGACACGGTATCTGCAACGCACTTGTCATAAATCTTGAGGAACTCGGTGAACGCAGTGTGGTCGTTCGGCACGTCGAACTGATCAGGCAGCTGGACGCGACGACCGAACACCTTTTCGAGTCCGGGCTGGCTAGCCTGAACTCGCAAACGTGACTCGATCCTCACG
Organism: Bacteroidota bacterium; assembly: GCA_046314695.1. GTDB lineage: Bacteria > Bacteroidota > Bacteroidia > NS11-12g > UBA955 > REEB481. The sequence continues at coordinate 14,838 of JBKDBI010000464.1, forward strand.
TCCGACTTCTTCATCTTCGTGCCGTTGGCCAGCGTGATCTCGCGGGTGATGGGGGTGGAATGGTCGAAACAGGAGATGCCCATCATGAGGTCGGCGAGCGGGAAGAGCCGCTTGTAGAGGCCGTCGGTGATTGCCACGTCGAGCCGCTGGGCGGTCTTGCCGCCGTCGTCGATGGGGATGTTGATGTAGGTGAGGTGGACCACCACCCCCACACCGTAGCCCGCGTTCTTGAGGCTGTTGAAGATGCGAATCAGCTCTGAGTACGCCGCCTCATAGGCGCGACGAGATTCGGTGATGTCTTGGAAGGTGGGGAAGTTGAGCTTGGTAGCGACCCACTGCTTGACCATCTCGTAGCAGGTGGTGAGTGAGTCGAAGTGGACGACGCGGGGCCGAGGACGCTTATTCTTGGCAGCGTCCAACAGTTGAGTTTCGAGTTCCCTGATAGAATCCCACGAAAAGTTGAAGGGAGAACCCGTAGATGTGATGGGGCCGGGCCGCTCAGGGTCGGTAGACATGTGCGGCCACACCTGACAGCGGGGGTGGTACTGCGGCCCCAAGTCCGAGTTGATGATGAGCGCACCTTCGTAACCCTGAAGGAAGCGGGACTTGCCCTGCTTAGGCAATCCGCAATAGAGCACGATCGAGTTGAGCGGCGTGTTGAAGTGTGCAGTGCCAGTCGCCCCGAACGATCCGTAGATCTGCTGGATCGACTGGCCTGCTGCAAGTGTGTGCGTGGCTTGACTCACGAGTCATCCTTTCAGTGAGTGATGTTGTTGATGCCCGCGATCCCTGCGGTCGCGTAGACCGGCACCTGATCGGGCTGACCGTCGAGACCGGCGAAGAGGTTGTCGGGCAACGTAGGCTGAACTCCCTCGCTCGGAGCCCGCACGTCGAGAGGCAGGGCAGTCTGCGGCTCGGGCCACTGCTGCTGAACCGGGTCTTCCTGCTGCATGATCGGTGAGCGGGGAGTGGGAACAGGCTGAGGCTGGGGGACGAAGGCGGTCTCGGCGACGAAGGCGCGGCGGGTGGTGATACCGAGGGCAGCGATCCACCGCTTCCACATCGTGGGCTTCACCCGGATGGAGAAGCCCCGATTGGCGAGGGCCTTGTTGAACCGGGTCAACCCCCCACTCAAGGTGTTGTCTCCGCTGTTGATAGCAGCCAGCACATCGGCGCGAAGGTGGTCGATGATGCCGAAGCGGGGGTGCTCGATGTAGGGGAGCAGAGGATGGCTGGCGGGGAGCAGCCCGGTCAGCTTGCTGGGGCGAGAGCGGTTTGACTTGCGAGCACGAATCTTCTTGCGAGGCATGGTGTTCTCCGTGTCTTGCGACACCTTGAGTGGGGGGAATCCACAGAGCCGAGCGGCTCAAGACGTGGGGTCTGGGGTTACTTTTCGTCGGTAGCGTCGCGTGGGCTGATGATGAGGTTGTTGTCGCTCATCACCTTGGGCCAAGCGATGGGGGATGAGAGGTAGAAGGCGGCATAGGGAGAGAGGCCAGACTGGTGAGACCAGCAGCCGTCGTGGAACTGGGGGAAGAAGGCGGGTTCGGCAGGCATCGTCGCATAGTGGTTGATCTGGTCAATGGACTTGTAGGTCTGGGCGATGACGTGATCCTGCTCGAAGTAGGAGGCAGAAGTGTAGGAGATGTTGACGACAGGGCAAGTCTCTCGTTCAAGTTTTTCGGTGACGTATTCACCTTCTGCGGTGTACCAGTCACGCACTCGTTTGAGGTAGTTGCCGAGCACGGGGTCGCCATACATCTTGCTGGTTAGGCGGACTACACCTTTGTCGGGTCCACGAGTCAGAGTCTTCTCGATGGTGACAGTGTTGCGGTCTTTGCCACTGAAGCGGATGGACGGCTTCTGGACGCAGATGTGCGTCATGCCACCATAGGTGGTGTCGGAGGGCAGGCCGTACTCTTCCTGTAGGGTTTGAGTGCGGAGGGCCTCCATGATGGCGATGCTGTAGAGGCGGGTCTGAAACTCCAAGGGGCACACCTGAGCCCGCTCGGAGGGCTTCTTGGTGGTGGTCTTGTAGTCGATGATGAAGAGCCGCTTCTTGATGCTGTCGTAGAGAAGGGCGTCGGGCACGATGCGTACGGCGGTGGTCACGCCGCTGAGCTTCACGGTGATGGCGGGTTCGCAGGCCACGACGGAAAGGCCGGGCTGCGTGAGGTAACGACGGATGGAGAAGCCGGTCGTTGAGATGGGGGTGTCGAGTGCGCACTGAGCCCAGACGCAGGCTTCGAGGCATCGCTTCTTCTCGTCGTCGAGCATGAGTTGGATGGAGCCGGGAGATTGGCCGAACAGTTTACCGTAGTCGGTGAGTTCGGTCAGGCGGTGGTCGAGACACGCCTTGACGAAGGGCGAGTCGAGTTCGTCGGGGGAGCCGGGCTCGGCGTTGGGCTGCCACCCTTCCATGTACTTGTGGAACCACGAGCCGTGTGAGAGGGCTTCGGAGTTCTTGATGGCAGGCACGATGGAGAGCCGCCGGACGAGGTAGTAGAGGAAGGGACAGTTGCGGACAAGGGAGGAGTCAGAGGAGCGGATGAGGGGGGTGCGAGCGACGAGGCCGTTGTGAGCGAGCCAGTCGGACGCGTCATAGAGGGAAGTGAACTGGGGAGTGGGGGTGGGGGGTGGCATCAGTTGGGCTTCTTTCCGGTTCGCTTGTCGAAGGCAGCGAGGAACTTCCCACTGTCGAAGTTGGCGTTCGCCTCACGGACCTTCTGACAGGTGATGTTGAGGATGGCGGCACGGGTGCGGTCTGCGACAGACAGGGGCATGTCGCGGTCTGAGCTGATCCTGCGGTCGAACTCTACGAGGATGTCAACGAGCACGTCGTAATCTTTGCGAGTCATCAGGGGCTTTCTGGTGCTGAGGCACCTTCACGGAGGGTCTGGATGGCTGCACGCCAGCCATCATCGAAGCCCTCCCTGTAGCGGATGGTTCGTTCTGCGTCGTCAAAAGAGTCGTACCAGTCTTTGCACCGCTCGGCCACCTTGCGTCGGTGGAGCGGGTCTACGTCTTCGTCCCTGCCGTTCTCGCGGAAGCTGAACCGGATGAGCGAGATCAGCTCGTCGGCAAGCTGCCCGAAGAAGTGCTCAGCAGGCAGATCATCTCTGTACTTGGTCTTCTCCATGTGAACTCCTTGAGTGGGGGGTCAATCCCTCGGGCCGGAGTCGAACCGGCTATCTCGATGAGGCTTCCCGGTGGTATAGCATCACAACGTGCCCACACTATCGAGAAGGAGGCCAGCACGGCTGGCTTTCTTGGCTTGCCTGCGTGTCACTGTCCACGCCGCCGAGGGGAAGTGCCCGTGCTCTCCGGGCTGTCACGAGTTTGCTTGCGCCGCCTGTTGGAGTTCAGGTGGCCCCTTGGGAACCAGAATCTCGTTCTTGGTCAGGAGGTCCGCGTCACCATAGGTGTAGGATGGTGACGCACAGCGAGGGAGCTGCGCTGCATTGGAATCAGGGAGGGGGGAAGGTGAGGGATTGGGTGGCAGGGGTAGGGCCGGAGTCGGTGATCCACTCGGCGGGGTCGTAAGTGATCCATGTTCCGGCGCGGAGGGAGGCGCGAGAGCGGACGAGTTTGCCGGTGGAGGGATCGGGGGTGAAGACGGTGACACCGTGGAGGTCTTCACCGAGGCGGACTGGGATCGTTGGGGGGACGAAGATTGTTTCGGTCTTGACGCAGCCGGTCGAGGATGCGGCGATGGCGAGCAGCGTCGTCAGCAGTAGGAGTCGCGGTGCGTGCTTCATCGGGGTTCTCTTGACGCCAACGTAGCCCGGACTCTATGAGCCGGGCTATGAGGTTGAGCAGGAATGTGAGGAAGGCTGGCATGGGTCACGAGTTGGAGGGTGGCGTCAGGTCAGCGCGGGAGTTGACGCGGAAGTAGATGGCGGAGATGCCACCCACGACGACAGCCAACCCTGCACCGATCTCGGTGACGGACGTGCGAATCGCGTCGGAGGCTTCAGGCGAGAGCTTGAAGAAGAGGGTGAGTCCGCCGCCGACAACGGTGGCAATGGAGGCCCAAACGGTTCGAGACGAGAGGATTTGGACGATGCGATTCATGGGAGTGCCTTTCACTCTGAGGGACGGGAAGTCTCGTTGGAACGCTCCAATCGAGACACGGTACGTTCAAGTGTGGTCGCAGTGACACGGTTCAGCTCGGCGATCAGGCGGAGTTCGCTGGTGATCTGCTTGATCGGGTCGTGTACGGAGTTCATGACTCCGGTGACGGCGGTTTCGATGTCGCGTTCACGCTGCTCGCGGGCTTCGCGGTTGATCTCTTTGACGGCCAGCATTGTTGCCTTGAAGAAGTGCAGCATGACAAACACCACCACCACAACGCAGGCCAGCCCAAAGCCGTAGGGGCCGTACCCACTGACGAGGGAAGAGACGGAAGGGAGGTCAGCCGCCAAGAACAACATAGATCAGCTCCGAGAGAAGGGCGTGTTGGTAGGACGATTGAAGGTGCGGAAGCGGGTGCTCGGACGAGAAGGGAAGTTGCTGCCGTAGGGGCCGACCACGTTCACAGGGAACGGGTCGCCGTAAAGGTTGACTTGGGGGCGAAGCCACGGAAGATGGGGCTCGGCTGCGGGAATGATGGTGTTGGGACCGAAGGGAGCAGAGAGGGTAGTGGGCGAGCCGGTGAGGTTGTAGCCCAAGAAGTCGACGGTGTTGATTTCGCGGATGCCGAAGAAGGCGCAGCCTCGGGCACCGCCCGTATCGCCCCCGACGATGTTACGGTTGGTGAGGCCGAGCATGTTCTGGGCGGGGTTTTCGTCACGCTGGTTGACGACAGAAAAGGCGGTGTTGAGCAGGAAAGAGCGGGTGGTTTGCGTGGTACGGGACCTGCCGAACAACTCGAAGAAGTGATTGGCTCGCCCGTCGAGGATGATGTCGCAGTTCGCAAAACCGATGAACACGCTGGTCTGAGCCTTGTTGTCGCCCACAGAAAAACAGCCGCCGATGAAGCGGTTGTTTTGGATGGCAGAAGTGAACAGGCGGCGGCTGCTCATCTGAAGTCGTGAGCCAACAAACAGGATGTTGTTGGTATTGGCAGGTAACGGGTCCGCGTCAGCCTGTGCGTTGAAAAGCAGGTCGTTTGCGGGGTTGGTGGAGATGTTGATGTCGCAACCGCTGTAGCAGCAATCGACACCCAGCCCAGATGCGAAGGAGAGGGGGCCGTCCGGGATGGAGCACTCGATGAAGACGCAGCGTTGCCACGTAGCTTCGGCCTCGTGGTCAGGGCGGGCGTTCACACCGCGAGCCTCACCACTTCCGAGGAAGACCGTGGAGCCTCCGTCGTTCACCGCGTCTTGGGCTACGGTGCAACGGTAGCCGATGAGCAAGTCGAAGGGGGCACCAGATGCTCCCGAGTGGCCGTAGATCATGTTGCAGTGGCCGGTCGCGGTTCCTGTTGTGAGTGAGGTGCCGGAACCGGAAGGCCCTGCATTGACCGAGCGGATGTTGCCGAAGGGAAACTGGCAGTAGCTGACGATACCCTCGTGCCCGCCGTTGTTTGAGTAGGAGACGTGAGGCGTGGAGTTGCCTCCCGTATCCCCCTGACAGAAGCCGATGACGCAGTTGTGGAACAGGACCGAGCCACCACCACCGCTCGTCTGCAAGTGGCCAATAGCGTGGTGCCCTGAGTAGGCAGTGACGCAGTTCTCAACAACTGCTTTCTGCGTGCCGCTGCACGAGACGTGAATGCAGTACCGCTGCCTCACGCCGTTGTCTGCGTCCATACCGAAGCCGACGGCGGCGATGTTGCGGATGCAGTGATTGTCCGCAAGTCCCAGTTCAACACCCGCATTCTGAGAGATAGAGGCTTCGAGGATCGCGTCGGTAGCGGCGTTCGTACGACCCGTGCGGAACCTCACATAGAGCCGCTGGTTGGTCGTGTCGTAAACGGCGGAGTCCTGAGTAGGAGCATTATTCATCGCCGTCAGTGCGGTGGTGAGGTTGGCACCGACAGGCAGCCGCCCATACCAGCGGAAGGTGTTGGGCGAGAGGCCGAAGGCGAGGCCGTCGATGGGGTCGAGGTGCGAGTACCAGACGTGGTAGACGGTCTGGGTAACGGCGCGAAACTGAAGATTGGTGTAAGTCCCGTCGGCGGTCCAGCCGCCAGAGCCGACTTGAATGGAGCCGAGCAACAGGGCGGAACGGGCGAGTCTGCCGTTGCTGCTGGTGTCTGCGGTGTAGGTTCGGGAGTAGGTGTTGAGTGTCCAGTTGGGCAGGGAGGGGAAGACAAGCCACGAGTTGGCGATGTTGCCGGTGTCAGGACGGAACACGTCGCCCGAACGGAGCAGAATCTCGGTGTTCGCCACTTGCGGAACAAAGGAGTTGTTGACCATCAACGAGCGGAGGTCGGCAAGGTGCCGCACCAGAAACGGGCTGGCAAATGTACCTGCACCGCTGCCGCCGGTTGCGCTGCCGGAGCCGGACTGGGCAATGAACCAGCGGTTAGTGCGGGTGGAGCCGACCGCGCTGCGCATGAGTTGGATGCTGGACTCGACCCACTCGTTCTCACCAGCGGAACGGGGAGCAGGCTTCGGGCCAAGCGAGTTGATGATGAACCCCATGACACACTCCAAGTAGGGAGATTAGCAGACGAAGCGGCCAACCACCATCGACTCGTTGCCGACCGTCGAAGCCGTCTGAACGGTGACGAGGACGCGGGTGGCACCGGAAAGGAAGAAGGAACGGCGAGCGGTGAGCTTGAAGGCGATGCTCGTAGCACCGGGAGTGGGCAGCGTAGGTACGTCAATAGGAGGCGTGTTGTTCGTGATCGCCTGATCGACAGCAGCGGACGAATCAAACGTCACGAGCAGCGCGTCGGTCAGGTGCTCTTGCAAGGGAATCCACATGCCGCTGAGAGCAGGGAACGCCGAAGAGAGAGTGACGGGGAGGTTGGCGTTCGCGTCGCGGGACGTGACGAAGGGCACCCAGCCGTAAACTCGGACGAAGGGGGCCGTACCATCCGCACCCCGGTAGAGGTGGTAGAGGTCGAGGAAGTTGGCTCCCGTGTTCACGACGGAGGGGCAGCACACCATGTCAGCCGCAGCAGTGGAGGTGATCGTGGCGTAGGGGTTGCGGGGCAGGGTCGTCACCTGCTTTGCATCAGCGTGCAGCACAAACAAGGGAGAACCCGAAGTTCCCGACTTGATGGTGGCAAACTGGTCGTTGAGCTGGGGGATGACGTTTGAGAGTTCGCGTGCCATGTGCTGCCTCCGATGAGTGCCTCATCATAGCACACCACCAGACCCCCCACTCAAGGTCGAGGCTGGCAGGTGTCGAGGTAGGTTTGGGCGGCTTGACGGGTAGGCCACAGGCCGAGGCAGATGAGGCGACCGTTCTGCCGGGTAGCCTCAAAGACAGGCTCGAAGTCCTCTGTTTCGCTGTTCCACAACCCGAGGATAACGTCACCCTCGCCCTTGTAAGAGCGGTAGGCGATCAAGCCGTGCTCGGGGCAGACGTACCAGTCGTCGCACTCCTGAACTTCTGCGGGGCTCGCCCAGTTGGTGCGGATGAGGAAGACGGGGCCTTCGTGGGCGGCTACGGGAGTGGTACCGTCGTGGAAGTAGATGTCAGTGATCTTCACGGGTGGGGTTCCTAGGGGGGAAGCCCGCGCGACGCGGTGTGCGGCGTGCGGGTGCATCGAGTTGGATCGGAGGGATCAGAGGTCGTCGTCATCGCCGTTGTTGGGGATGGAGAGGCGGACGGGCTTGATCTCGCGGATGGCAGAGCCGGATGGGCCGCAGTCACAGGACGCTGTGCAGGACGGTGGAGTGGACTCGATGTACAGCTCGCCGCCGAGGTTGTTGAACCAGCTGTCGATCAGACGAGGTGATGTGAGGTAGTCGCCGCAAGGAGCACCCGAGAGGCGGGTGTGGACGCTGGAGTTGGGAGCGATGGGTACATAGGTGTCATGCGAGGGTGCGGAGGGGAGGTGGGTCTTGATTGAGGCTGCGAGTTCGTAGCTGTTGCTGGTTTGCGCTCGGGCCTCATCGTGGGTTGAACGGAGGATGTTGAGGATGGTGTTGAGGAAGGCGGCGCGGTAGGCAGGGGAGTTGTCGCTGGCGAGGGCGAGTTGGAGGATGCGAGTCGCGTCCTTCAAGTGGGTGGTCTCGTTGTGAGCGAGGTGGAGGCGATGATTGCGGATGGAGTCGAGGAGGTAAGAGGGGAGCTGGGAGAAGATGGAGTCAGAGGGGGTGGTCATTGGAGGTGCTTTCGGGGTTGGGGGAGTGGGAGTCGAGAAGGGAACGGACGGTGATGAGGAAGTTGGGACGGTTGATGGGGACGTGGATGAGAAACTTCACCTCATCTGAGGTGGTGAAGCCGGTGAACTTGTAGGGAGAACTGACGAAGCAGGCGAAGTCGAGAGACCGGGATCGGAGTTCTCGGATGAGTTCGGCGGTTGTGGCGTAGGCGAGGTTGACAGCGGGCTGGTCACGAGCACGTCGCTTGGGCATACAAACTCCTTGAGTGGGGGGTACTGGTGCAGGAGAAGGAGGCGGACAACGAGTTCGCCTGCGGCCTTGCGTCCTGCGTCGGACTTGGTGTCGATGAAGAAGAGGGAGATGCGGCGAGTTGAGAGTTCATGGATTAGGTGGTCGAAGGCGGGGCCGGGGTTGTGGGTCCAAGGAGCGGCTGGCTTGAAGAGGATGGAAGAGTTGCATTCGAGGAGGAGGATGGGGACGGGAAAGGCGGAGAGACGGTCGAAAGCGGCGAGGGTTCGGGCTCGGTCGTCAGTGAGGAGGTTCTTGCAGAGTTCGGAGGGGGAGCCTTTTCGCTCGATGATGCAGCGGGGAGCGGCACAGGAGAGCGAGTAATCCCCGGTCGGAAGCGTGCGAACGAGTTTGTGGATGCGGATGACCCGACCTTCGGACGAGCGTGAGCCGGAGATTGTGTGGATCGTGGAGGGGAGGGGGAGCGGGTGCTGCTCACGCGAGTCGATGAGGATGGTGTGCTCGGCTGGCATGGGCGTTGTCGCTTGTAGGGAATAGGGGGAATCGGCTGGTTGGCAAGGGCGGCTTCGTATTGAGAGAGCACGAACTTGAGACCGTACTGCCTGATCCGATAGTAGACCGCTTGAACCTTGAGCGAGAGGGTGGCGGCGATGAGGGGGATCTTGGAGCGACGTCGGCGAGAGGAGGTGATGCGAGAGACGCGAGGAGGTGGGCTGTCGGGGTCTTCTGAGGAGGAGGCGGCGAGGAGGGTGCGGTTGTTGTCGTAGCAGGAGGAGCAGCGGAGCCGGTTGTTACGGCGTGCGATGCAGAGGGAGGAGGCGGAGCGGACGAGGATGGTGCCGCAGCAGGTGGCCCGGACGTTGAAGAAGTTGTTGTTGAGATGGCGGGCGTGGAAAGAGAGAACGACGAAGGGACCGAATTGCTGGTTGATGTAGGTGGTCTGGGGCTTGTGGGAGAAGTCAGGTGGAGGCGTGGATGGTGCATTCGGCAACGAGAGGGACGTAGTGTCCGTAGTGCTCGCAGATGTGGGACCAATAGCCCGTAGTCGCAATGCGTTCAACCGCATCTTGATAGAGGGCGAGGTAGGCCGAGAGGGCTGAGGGGTGGCAGTCGGTGTAGCAAGCGTCGTGGACATCGAGGAAGGGAGCGATGAGTCCGTGAGAGAGGAGGGAGCGGGCTTCTTTGGATGAGAGTGCTGCATGTTCGATGGCTCGCTGGACGGTGGCAGCTGTCGTTTGGATGGGGCAGTTTAGGACTTCGGAGGTGATGTAGGCTTGGTCTTCGTTAGTGGGATCGAAGTCGGTGAAGGAGCGGCCTGCGCCGGTGAAGGGCAGGGTGATGTGGCCAAGACGGCGGGTGTCGGCGATGAGGCGGCACTGCCAATCGTAGAGAACGGGGCGGAGGGTGGGGCGGGAGCGGACAATGGAGAGGAAGAAGTCGAAGGGGAAGAGACGGCCTGTGTCCTTGAGCATGGAGGCTTGCATCCGCTTGGCGAACGCCCAGTAGAGGTCGGAGAAGTTCAGCTTCTTGGCCCACTGGCGAGGGTCCTTGCGCATGTCGCCGCACTTGAAGTCGGGTGAGGACAGGATGGAAGGGCCGAAGACGAAGACCGCGCGTTTGGTGTGGAGGTCCGGCTTGGGAAGCTGGTACTCGGTGATGAGGGTGGGCTCACCAGAGAGCACGCCGGGCACGCGAAGCTCAATCTGGGAGAGGTCGTGCGAGACGATGGAGCCGCCACGGTAGCGGGAGCGGAGGCACTTCTTGACGACGGGCGGGAAGGTCTGGGCGGCGGGCTTCTTGAAGGAGAGCCGGACTTGGGACTGACCGCCGCTGTCACCTGCTGTCGAGTCTTTGCCCTCCTGCGAAGGGGTGACGAAGATGGAGGGATAGGCGAGCAGAACGTCCGGGTCATAGCCCCCAGCAAACACACCTTGAGTGGGGGGTTTGATAGCGACGGAAGTGGTGTCGCGCGAGCCGTCGGAGCGTGGGTTGCGTGAGCCGTGGAGGAGGGGGTAGAGGTAGGTGGAGATGACTTTGTTGAGGCGGGAGCAGGAGGTCCACTCGGTGAAAGCGGGACGGAGTGGCGAAGTGGGAGAGAGGAGGGAGAGGAGGAGGGTGCGGTTGTTGTCGTCGGTGGAGACTTTGCCGGTGCCAGTGCGGTTGATGAGACGGTGAGAGAGGATGGTGGGGAGGTTGAGAGAGGAAAGGATGTCAGGAGAGGAGTCGATCTCGTCGATGGCTCGGTCGATGAAGGATTGGCGGGAAGCGGTAGAGCCTTCGCCATTGAGGGTTAGGCCGTGGGTGAGGGTGGCGGCAGCGGCTGCGTCGGCCCGAGTGAGGTGGTCGGAGAGGGTGGAGGAGAGGGCGGAGGCAGAGAGGGGTATGCCGGACTCGATGAAGGTGAGGGCGATGTCGAGGGTGGCGGAGTAGAAGGAGGCGGCAGATGCTGAGAGTTTGGGGGAAGAGGGGCCATGCTTGGAGATGATGGAACGGGTGAGGGCGCGAGCGAGGAGGACAACGTTGTGGGAGTCTTGGGCGCAGTAGTGTTGAGCTTCAGGCGAGTGAGGAGAAGGGAAGCGGGAGCCGGAACGAAGAGTGGAGTCGGAGTAGGAATAGATGTTGAAGACAGGGCCGAGGTCCTTGAGAGAGCGTTCGGGGCGAGCGTCGTTGTCGAGGTAGTTGAGGATGGTGGTGTCGATGATGGGAATGCCGAGGGGCAGGCAGGAGCGGAGTCCGAAGTAGCGGAGGAAGGAGCGGTCGTAGTTGATGTTGTGACCGAGGAGGTGGGTGGCACGGGAGAGCCACTCGCGGAGCCAGCGAACGTGGGTGGGATTGTGGAGAAGGAAGAGGCGGGTGTCGATGGGCTCGATGCTGGCGAGCCACTCGTAGCCGGGGGCTGGATCAGCGCGAACGAGGGTGACGGAGATGAGGGGGACGGCACGGGCGAGGGTGCTGATGCCGGATTGGCCGTGGATGCGGGCGGGGTGGAAGTGGTCGGAATGGGGGAGGGGGCGGTTGAAAGCGTCTCGCTCAAAGGCTGAGCTGGTTTCGCAGTCGATGGAGAGGACCATGTGAAGTCCAGCAGAGAGAGGAGGTTGGGTTCGAGGAGGGTCAGTTCGAGGCAGAGGGCAACGGCGAGGATGGGGCAGGGGGCGACGGCGGAACGGTAGTAGTCTCCGTTGATGACGTAGGTGGCGTGGAAGAGGCCGCGTTGGTGTCCGAGAGGCGAGCACGCACCGACGTCAAGAAAGGTAGCAGGGAGGCACGGAGGTCGCGGGGTGTCTTGAGGACCGAGTAGTTGAGGATCGTTGATATGGCGGCGAGGTCTTCGGGACACAGGAGAGCCTTGTGGGTCTGAAGGAAGGCGACGTCGTCCATGAACGCGAGATAGGTGGGCAGGACGCTGGCGAGTTCGGCGAGGGAAGAACGGGTGAGGTGAATGGAGGAGTGCTGGGACTCGCCTTCGGGGGTGAAGCTGGAAAAGTGGCAGGCCAGCAAGGGGTTGGGGGAGGTGAAGGTGCTGACGAAGTGGGCGTTGAAGTTCATGGGCGGTCCTTTCGGCGGGTGTGGAACCACTCGCGGATGCGAGCGTCGAGGTCGGAGATGCGAGGGCCGATGTCGGATTTGGGTGTGTTGCTCATGCCACGATATATCGAACTCGCGGCGATATCGTGCATCGTTCAATTTCGTGGCGAAATCGACGCGACTCTCCTACACGCCCCCGCCGCCAACTCCAAGCACGTCGGACACAAGCCGCCGCCGTAGACCGTTTCCCGCTCGCACGCCTCGCACGGGCCGGGCTGGTTGCACTTGGCGCGGTCCGTGGCGGTTGCCCGCTCCTGACGGGCGAATGCGTCTAGTATCGCAGCGATGCGGGTGTAGACGGTCATTCGCCAGCCTCCTGCTTCGCCGCCAACGCTGCCAGAAGGTAGCGGTCGCGGGTTTCGTCGTTGGTGTCGGGGCACTTGGCAAGTACGCGGTACCCCCATTTCTCTTTCTTCACGGCTCGCCATTCAAGCCAGATGCCAGATGCGCACCCAGTTTCAACGAGACACGCCCTGACCCCCTCCGGCATCGCGGACGCGGCATCGTCGAGGGTGGGCGGGAAGGGGTGTGTTGCCTGTCCACGGCTCCATCCGCCATAGAGAAGACGACCCAGCCGATCCCGTTTTGTCCATTCGACGTTTGCAGGAGCGTCGGGATTGGTCTTTGGTGCGAACCACCCCGCCCGCTCTGCGTGCCAGTCGCAGAGTTGGGCCGTGGTCATGGTGTGGAGGTTCTTCACTTCTTCCCCTCCTTCCGCCCCGCCCTGCGACCGGCGAGGTAGCCCGCGAGGTAGCCGTCCTTGTACTCTTCCTCGTGGGTCGGCAACAGGCCCACCATGTTGTTCCACTTTTTCGCGGCCTTGTCTCTGATCTGCTTCGACGTGAGCGGCTTGGGGTGCTTCTTCTTCATGCCTTCTCCTTATGCTCTTTCCAGCGGGTGTACGGGTCTAAGTTCTTTGGTCGGTTACTCTCATTCCATACTAAACAACAGTCACGGCAGGCGCAAAGCGAAGAAGGCGGATCTCTCCAATAGGCAACGATGATCTTGACCGACCGGCACTGCGGGCACGTCATGCGGTCGGTCATGCCTTCTCCTCTCTTGCCGCCTCGGCGGCTTCGCGGGTGGAGTAGCAGTCGGACACGGGGCAGTAGAAGAACTTCTCCCCCTCTTCAATCTCGATTGAGAACCCATCTTCGGGGTGTTCGATGAAACACTCACTCGGCTTGGCGTGCTTCGGGTGCCAGACCTTCATGCCGAGCCGTGCGAACTTCCCGTCCCTCGTGATCTGGCCCGCCGCCTTCGCGTCGGCCTCGATCTGGCGTAGGCGGGTGAGTTCCGCGATGGCACGGTCGCGGATGAACCCCGCGCTCGTAACGTTTCGCCCGAGCAGCATCCGCAGTTCCTCGATCAGATCGGGTAGTTTGTTCACTTGCTGTTCTCCTGTGCCCTTGCCGCTTCGATCGCGGCGCGGGCGGTGGGGTTGGCGTTCACGGCGTCAATATCCGAATAGCCCATGCGGTTCACGTCCTCGACATCGTGCCGCTTTCGCCAAGTGTGGCATTCCTTCGCCAACACCCTCACGGCCTCGCGGAGTTCGGTGATCTGGGTTCGCATCTCGTCGGCGGTGCGATAGGCAGACAGCACAAGGCTGTGGCCGACAAACTGCCGAAGCGGTGCAATCTCCGCCTCCAACTTCCTGATCCTCGCGTTCGCGGCTTCGAGCGGGGCGGCGAGGGCTGAGATGACGCCAGTATCGACGAGTAGGCCGCCGCTTTCTGCGCCGTTCGTCCAATCCAGCCGCCGGAAATCAACCATGATCGCGTCCATCTGTTCGTACTCGGGGGTGGGGTCGGTCATTGCGGGGCTCCTTGCGGGGGGCTAGAGGTCGGCGTTGGTGGTGTTGAGGGCAGAGGCGATACAGGCGGCGCGGAAGGTCGCGGCGTCCTTGTTGCTTGCGCGCGCAGAAGCGACGCACTTGTCGCCAGCGGTGAAGATGTCACAGATCCAGTTTGCGCATTCTGCGTGTGCTAATCCGATGTAGTATTTCTGGGGGGTGCCGACTGGTTGGGCTTTGATGCAGAGGGCACGGAGTTCGCGTTGCTTTTCAGCGGCGAGCACGGCCCATGCCGAGGCTGCGGTGGAGTAGAGGCGGGACATGGCGTAGCGGGTGGTGGTGGCGTGGGAGATCATCCAGTCACCGCTGGGTTGGGTGATGATGTCCCAGAACGTGATCTTGCGGACCTCGTCTTTGTCGATGTAGAAGAGGGGGTCGCTGGGGGAGAGGGAGGAGAGTTTGGTGCCGCAGGCGAGGGTGACTTCGGAGAGTTTCATGGGTGGGCCTTGGGGGGAGGGAGGGAGAAGCGGCGGGTGGGCGTTTGGGGACCGAGCGAGACGGAGAAGGCGGACATGCGAGCGAGCCAGTTGGTCAGGGCGTGGAGGTGGCGGAGTTCGGCTCGGGTGGGTGGTTGGGGTTTGATGGAGCGGGAGCGGTATTCGAGGGAGTAGGAGGAGTGGAGGAGCTGGAGTCCAGCGATGACTGAGGAAGTGAGGACGGGGCAGCGAGGGTGGGAGAAGTAGTGGACTCGGGGCTTTCGTCGGGCTGGGCTGGGCATGTGTCCTCGCTGGAGAGGAAGGTGAGATAGCGAAGAACGTCGCTCAGGTCACGAGATTGAGCGGACGTGGGCATCGAATCAGGGTCGGGCAAGATGGATACGAGCCAACCGATCTTGCGCCGGAGCTTCTGGGTGAGACGGGGCCGGTAGTTGTGTGGAGTAGGTGGGATGAGCATAGGTGGGTGGGGGTCAGATGTAGTGCTCAGCGTGAGAGGATGTCGGCAGCGAGGCGACGCATGTCGATGAGGATGCGGCGGTCGTAGGTGGTGGGGCAGGTGGTGGGGCGGAAGGAGAGGGAGTGGGCGGAGCGGAGCGAACGATAGGACTTCAGGAGGGAGGACGAGAAGCGGAGGCGATCGGGAGGCAAGGTGCGGATGGAGCGGGTGTAGCCCTTGACACGGGACCTGCTGAGGAAGGAGGTGGCACGGGAGACATCATCGCGGAGTTGGTCGGACAGGGTGCGTAGGTCGGAGAGCGAGTAGCGGGGCTTGACGGGCTTACGGGTGGGGGTGGGGGTGCGTGGCACGGGTTACTCCGGGGTGAGGGATTCGCGGGCGGTGAGTTCCGCCTTGAACTGGCGGAAGGGGATGGCTTTGAGGACGTGGAACTTGCGGGTGGTGCGATAGTCGCCAGCGTTAGCTTTGACCCTGACTGAGACAAGTTTGTTCTGGCGGGGTGAGCGTCTTGTCTTACCCATGTGAATCGCCTTGAGTGGGGGTTAGCCGACGGAGTTGATGCGGAAGGAACCGTGTATGACGTAGGGGGTTTGCCGCATGATGTATTCGCTGAGGTCGGGGGAGACGCATCGCAGATCTCCAGCGAGGTCAATGAGTGCAACGCCGGACACCATGACGACGTAGGGGCTGCCTTCGACGGTGACGACGGTGTTGGGCGGGAGTTCGCTGACCTTGCGCTTGTGGGGAGAGGTGGGCCAATGGTCGGTACAGACGATGTGCATGGGTTAGTTACCTTGAGTGAGGGGTGGATGCGAGGAGGGCACGAGCACGAACATAGAGGCAAGTGGGCTCGTGCTCTACGGTTATACCTGTGATATAGCCAAAATGCACCTTGGCCCGGCAGAAGAAGCACTCGTGACCTTCTACGTTCCCGTAGCGAGTAACTGGTACCATCCAGTCATCCATCTCGGCGAGTTCACGAAAGAGGGAGAAGGGCGTATCGGGAGCAGGCTTGTCGCTCATTGTGAAGCACCTTGAGTGGGGGGTGGGCCGGGTGGGACGATGGTGGGTGTGGAGATGGCGGGTGGTGAGCCGGAGAGGTGGGTGGAGAGGAGGGAGAGGTGGGAGAAGGCGGTGGACTTGCGCTCGGGGCGGAGGAGGATCTCGGCGGGGTCGAGCGTAGCGAAACGTTGGATGGAGAAGGGGGTGGAGGGGAGCGGGAAGACGGAGCCTTGAGTGGAGAAGGCTTCGGCTTGGGAGCAAGGAGAGTGGAGGAGAGAGTGGAGGGAGCGGACGGCTGGCGCGCCGATGCAGAGGATGGGGGTGGGGGTGGGGGGAAGGTGAGGGAGAAGGGAGAGGAGGGTGGGGAGGAGGTGGGTTCGAGAGCAGGTGGTGTAGAAGGCGGGCTTCACGCGGGAGGGGGCGGTGACGACGCAGCGGAGGATGGGGATGAAGATGGGTGAGATGGGGGGAAGGAGGGGAATGAAGGCGGAGGAGACGAGACGGTAGGTGCGAGAGGCGAGGATGGAGCCGGAGCGAGAATCGGTCGAGGGGGCGGGGAGCAGGATGATGAGAGGGGGGTGAGTGAGGGAGGAGGGGAGGATGGGAGGGACGGGATTGAAGAGGGCGGTCTCGTGCTGGGGACAGGAGGTGCAGGGTGCGATAGGCAGGGGAGTGGGCTCACGCATGGGTGATCTCGAAGCGACGGTCGAGTTCAAAGCGGAGGGAGAGGTATTCGTCACGGCTGAGAGAGATGTAACTTTCCTGCTTTATGAGAGGGGTGTCGAAGCCGCCGATCTCAATCTGTACCCAGACACGGTAGGAACAGGCGGTGTTGGGAGGACAGGGTTCGATGAGGATCTCACGAGAAGCGTGGGTGATGCCGGTGACGGACTTGTTGATGTGTACGATTTCACGCATGGTGTGCTCCTTAGGAGGGGAGGTCGGTGGGGATTTGGGGGAGGGGACCGCCACGGGTGCGTTCGAGGAAGCCGTGGGGGTTGGAGGCGTCCTCCTCCGTGCGGGAGAGGATGCTGGGACGAGACTGGAGGTTGTGTGCCGGGTTGGCACGGGACATTGCGGCTTCGATGGAGGGGGTGATGCGGACGGCCCGCACTTCACTAAGGTAGTGCTCGGTGTTGGGGTCGTGGGGGATGGTGTCACGGCGAGCGGGTGGGGTGGGCGGGGTGACAGTGACTGGAGAGCGTAGTGTGTCTTGGTCGGCTTCTTCGTGGAGCCAGCAGGCAGGCGGGGTGTGGAAGGAGCGTTGAGCGTAAGTGATGACAGGGAAGCCGGTGAAGCGGCGACGGATATTGTCGAGCATCAAGCAGGCGAGAGCGGTGTTGCCGTAGAGGGTGGTGGGCACGCCGCATGAGCCGGGCTCGGGAGGGACGGCGGAATCGGGGAAGTGAGCGGAGAGGTAGGAGGCGTAGGAGGGGGCGTCGAAGATGGAGCGGAGGACGTAGTCGATGGCGCGGACACGGGGGGAGAGGTAGAGGTAGGGATCTGGACGATTTTCCAAGTGGGGGATGAGCTTGGAGGCGATGAAGGCGTCGGTGTCGCGTGAGTCTACGCAGGAGCAGACGATGGGGGTACAGGAGCGGAGGTCGTGGGCGGCGGACCAGCGACGGGCGTGGTAGGTGATGGAGATGGAGGGACGGGCGATGCGGAGTTCGGAAGCGAGAGCTTCGACCTTGAGGAGGCCGAGCTGGGCAGCGGACCAGCCTTGGGGGCCGAGGTTGTGCGGCTCGATGGTGTCGAAGTCGATGAGGGTGAGGTGTGTGAAGCCGGTGTAGGCGAGTTGGCGGGCGAAGGCTGCGCCGGTGCCGCCGCAACCGATGATGGTGACGGGGAGGGAACGGATGGAGGGAGGGAGGAGGGCGGCGAAGCGGGTGTCGTCGATGGTCATGAGTACAACTCCTGCTGGGTGGTGGTCTTGAGGGCGGTGAGGGAAGTGACGAGTTCGTCGAAGACTTCTGTGAATGCAGTGTCGAGAGCGTCGGACTCTGAGAAGGTACTGTGCTCGCAGATGTGGGACCAAGCGAGTTCGTAGCGAAGGAGGCAGCCGACGGCGAGGATGGATTGGTCGGGGTTGAGAGTGAGGAGGAGGGTGTTGATGCGGGACACGTCGGAGGGGGTCCACTCCCACTCGTCACGGGCAGCAGACCACGAGATGCGGAATGCGCCGGTGGATTCGTCGTACTGGAAGACGCGGGAGTCGGCGATGAAATCCTTGATGTCGGAGACGGAGATGGGAGAGGAGTGGGGTCGCCACTCGATGGCGTAGAAGGCTTCGTACCAAGTGTCCTCGGGGTTGGTGGGGTTGAGGCTGGGGTTGAAGATGGGGAGCAGGGTGGGGAAGGTGGAGGGGGTGAGCATGGCACGCCACTTAGAGAAGGAGGTGGCACGCTTGTACTGGACGAGGGGGCCAGAGTCAGATTGAGACTTGGATTGAGCGAAGTAGGGGGTGAGGGAGGAGGCGAGCCATGTGGCAACAGGGGTGAGGAGGGTGCCCATGAAGGACTGCATGTTGCCGATGAAGTCGTGCCACGCTTTGCGGATGACGGGGGCAGCGTCGGGGTGAACGAGGTAGGGGAAGGATTCGGAGTCGGGAATGAGCCACGACTGGTTGACAGCTTCGGAGAGGGGGATGTAGCCGAGGGAGCGGGCGTGCTGAGAGGTGACGGATTGGAAGGGAGGGTGAACGAAGGAGGAGAGCTGGGCGTAGAGGGAACGCTTGAGGGCTTCGTTCTTGGATTCGGACTGGGTGTGCCAGTTGGTGGTGAGGTTGTGGGAGTAGATGGTGGCGGGAGTGATGGTGGGTGCGCCGGGATTGGCGGCGAGGGCGGACTGGAGGAAAGCGAGACGATCGGCGGGGGAGAGGGGGAAGGGTGTGCCATCTTCGAGGAAGGCACGGAAGGGGCAGTAGTAGAGGAGCTTGGCCGGGCCGTCGTAGACGGGAGGGGAGGAGGCGAGAGCGGGGAAGCCGGGGATGACGGCGGGGCCAAGGGGATAGCGGACGCGGAGAGAGAACTCGGGGAAGGCGGTGGGTGAGGTGGGGCGACCGAAGATGAGCATCATGGCGAAGGGGCCAGTCGATTGGACGGTGCGCCAGTTGGAGTCGTCGCCGCCGGAGGGGGTGGCGGACTCGCCGGGGTGGGTGTGGAAGATGAGGTTGGTGCAGCAGGGGAGTGCGTTGGGGGAGGTGTCGAAGACGGAGAGCGAGTCGGTGGGGTCGATCTCGAAGGAGGCTGCGGTGGATTGTTGGCGGGGGACGAAAATGTCGATGATCTTGAAGGGATCGGCGGGGTCGGGTATGAGGAGAGCGGCGGTCTCGCGGGTGCGGAGCGGGTTGGGCTCGTCGTTGGAGATGGAGGGAGCAAGGGCGAGCAGGTGGAGTTTGAGGTAGGCGAGAGCGGAGAGGGTGACGGTGGGCTGGACGGTGGGATGGTCAGACGACGGCGGCTTGCGATTCGACATTGGACGGCTCCGGGATGGGGTGCGAGTTGATGGCAGCGAAGTGGTCTGCAACGATGCGGTCCACTTCGTCTTGAGTGCTGGCTTGAGCGATGAGGGTGTCAGCGATCTGAGAGAAGGGAGGGCAGACGATGACACGGAAGAAGTCGGAGAGGCGAGAGATGGTGGTGGGCAGGTCGGTGGGAGATGACGGGTTGTCTATGGGGGAGGGATCGAGCAACAGGATGGGGCGTAGATGCGGGGGCAGCTCGTTGAGCCGCATGAAGGTGCGACCTGCCCGGGCGGCGGTGATGGCAGTGAGGAATGTGTCGTATCGCCAGAGAAACTTGTCGATGGCAGCAGCGTTGGCAAAGTAGATCTGTTCGTGGAGGGGAATCGAGAAAGCGTAGCGAGTGTGGGTTGAGCCGGAGAGGGTAGCTGGAATCTGCTCCGTAATGGGGTCGCAAGTGAAGAGGTGGTAGAGGGGGAGGTGGTTGGAGATGAGGGTGGCGGGGAGGGGAAGGGGCGGGGAAGGATCGCCGAAGGAGGGAGTGGGAACGGAGAGGTGAGGGGTGAGGGTGCGGACGAAGCGAGCTTGGAAGTGGTGGGAGAGCGGCTTGTGTTGGCCGGGAGTGGTGATGGTGTCGCGGATAGCGGAACGGACGAAGGCTGAGATGGAGTGGGAGTTGATGGTGTAGGTATGATGCGAGAAACAGTAGTCGTCAAGGAAAGAAGGGGTGATGTGGATGATGTGGAGTGGGCAGTTGTTGGTGTCGTCGTAGCCGTAGTTGGGATCGGCTGTTGTAATGCGGAGAGAGGGTAGTTCGTAGGAGTCGGTGAGGGTGGTGGGGTTGTGTAAGAAGTGGGTGTGGAAGCGGGGGACAGGGACAAGGCAGGGGGCGTGGTGAGGGTCAGGGTCTCTGCGGATGGCGGTTGGAGTGACGCGGGAGATGGGGCGTATGCCGGAGGTGGCGGGGTCGTAGGACTCGTTGCAATGGGGGCAGACGGTGATGGGACCGGAAGCGGAGATGTCGGAGAGTTGGAAGTAGGGGGAGCCGGGGTTGTAGGTGGAGAGGACGGAGAGTGTGTCGGCGATGAGCGAGTAGTAGTCGCCGTTGTAATAGCGAGAGGCGCAGGTTTCTTTGTAGTGGTTGGAGTGGCAGATGGTGGCGTAAGGAGAAGAAACGCGGGAGCTGGAGATGTGGGGGTGGCGGAAGGAGTGAGGGAAGGTCGAGCCGGGGCGGGGGCGGGTGGAATGGGTGCGGATGGAGTAGGGTTGGAAGAATTCAATCTGGCGGTTGGACATATAGAAGGAGTTAGATGCGTCGGGAGAGTTGGCGTAGGGAGTGGTGCGGGTGAAGTCGTTGAGGGAGAGATGGAGGGGGAGGATGCCACGGACAGCGGGGAGGAGAAGGTACTGGCCGAGATTGTCGGAATCGCAGGTGAAGTTGGGGAGGAAGCCTTCGAGGAACCGCATCTTGATAGGGTGGGTCTGGAAGTAGAGGGTCCACTGAGAACTGGAGTGGTTGAGTACGAGGTAGGAGAGGGGGAAGAAGTGACGGGCGGCGGAGACGAGGTTGTCGAAAACGGAGAGCCAGTGCAGGGGGTGGCTGCGGTTGGGCTTGAGAGGGTTGAAGGGAACGGGTGGGACGAGGGAATCGAGGTAACTAATGGTGGTGGAGGCGGTGGCGGCCTGGGAGAGGCGGGTGAGCGAAGCGCGGAAGCGGTGGAGGCGAGCGGAGGTAGGGCTGGCGAGGAAAGTGGAAGCGCGGGAGGAGAGTTCGCGGGCAGTGAGGAGGAGGCGGATTGCTTCGCGGCGAGAGGAGAAGGAGGGGGCGGGATCTAGGGCGCGGTGGGCGTAGCGGGAGAAGACTCGGCGGGCGGCGGCAATGTCAGAGTCGGAGGAGAGGGAGTAGGCGACGAGGTTGGAATGGCGGGTGAAGACGGGACCGGGAGCCGTGAAGTTGGGGTAGGAAAAGGTCGAGCCGTCGAAGTTGATTGGGTCGGGACTTTCGTAGGGGAGAGGGGGGAAGAGGTCGGTGAGGGTGGCGTGCGGGGAGACGGGCATGATGGGAACTCCTGAGTGGGGGAATGGAAAGAGCAGGACAGCCGATAGGCCATCCTGCCCGAGTCAGCACGGTGAGTCACTGACCTTGAGTGGGGGGATCAGTTGCCCTTCTGCTGGGTGAAGGTGGCGAACACGTCGGACATGTCGGTGACGACCGTGTTGTTGATCCCATCCGGCGTGAGGGCGGTGATGGTGGAGGTGCCCGCCGCACGGTAGGTGATGGCGTACCCCGACTCGCTGAAGGGGACACCAGCAGCGGTGAGGACGGCAGCGACGGTGCTGCCCTCGGGAACCTCAAAGACGCGGCGGGTGTTGTTGCGAGAGTCGGTGACGCGAACGTTGGTAACAGCCATGTTTTGCTCCTTGTTGGAGGGGTTGACCCCATCACACACAGCGGCAGCACACGCTGCACGTACTGAGTGGGAGTGGGGGTGTGTGCATGGCACGGCACACGAAACCGAGCACGCCCCGTGAGAGACGCACCCGGCCATCAGGAGGGCGGTGAGAGTTAGCGAATGACACTGACACGGCCACCCGGCCAGACGACGCTGATGCTGAAGCCAGCGGCAGGGCGAGCGTCGGGGTTGTTGGTGCCATTGGGGACGAGGCGCTTGGCAGTAATGAGGGCTTGGATACGAGGGGCACCGTGAGCGTTGATCTCTCGGGCCATGCGCTTGGCTGCGGCGTAGATGGTGTTCTTGGTGCTGTTCTCGTAGTAGGAGCCGAGCTGGTAGGAGAGGACAGCGGAGGCGGTGTCGCGGGTGTCGCGGGTGTCGCGGGTGTCGGAGGGGAGACGACCCATGACAATGAGAGTGGGGAACGGGGTGGTTGACATAAGGATTCCTTGAGTGGGGGTCAGGTGGTGCGGGGTGCGGGCGGGAAGATGGCGCGGACGAGGCGGAAGATGATGACGCCCACTACGTATGCGAGGAGGGACAGCCAGAAGGCTTGCGAGAAGGTGATTGTGGAAGCGGACGGCCACGAGAAGACAGCGGCCACAGAGTCACGAGCGAAGTACCAGATGACGGCGACGATGAGCGGTGGTGTGCCTATCAGCACGGGGATGAACGCGAACGTGAGGATAAGGACGATGAGTCTTTCGAGAGGCGACGACTTCATGCAGGGTGCCTTGGGTGGGGGTCAGTGGAGGAGCCACACCCAGAAGTCGGGCGGGTACTGGGCGAGCGGGACAAAGCAAAGGGTGAGGTAGAGCAGGAGCACGACGACGGTGAGGGTGATGTCGAGAGGGGAAGTGGGCATACGGGTGCCGTAGTTACGGAGACGGAAGCGTGCGGTGCTGAAGAAGAGGATGGTGGTGGCGACGAGCCAGTTGAGGAGGAGCGGGAGCCAGTAGTCAAGGAACATGGGTGGGCTCACTTGATGGGGAGGTCGAACTTGAAGGGACGAACACGCTTGCCATCGTCGAGTGCGTTGATGAACCTCGTTACTTGAGGAGCGGTGCTGATGATACGACGATTAATCGTAAGGCACCATGCGTGCACTTTAATTCTGCTGCGGGGGAAGCGACGGCGGATGGCACGGGCGATGGGGCACGACTGTTTAGAGCAAGGGATGCCGAGTTTGATGTCGCGGGCGGTGACGTTTATGAGCATGGGTTATTCCGTGGGGAGGGTGAAGGTGAAGGGCATGACGGGGCGGGCGGCATCGAAGTCGTTGATGAACTTGCAGGCAGGTTCGGGTGTGGCGAACCGCCGATCATCAATGCGGATGGTGTGATTTGTGACAACGACACAGCGCGGAGCGAGACGTCTGATAGCGAGAGCGATCGGGCATGAACAAGCGGAGAGACGGCGACCACGGGTGATGTCTTCGGGTGTGACGGTGACGATCATGGGGTGTCCTTAGTCTGCGCCGGACCAGTCGTAGTTGAAGCGGTCGGGCTTGGTGAAGTCGAGATGCTCGTCGAATGCAGCCCGCTCGTCGGGGGAGAGGGGACGCTGGCCGTGGTTGTTGGCGGCGTCGAGGATCTCGGGGTCGACGTCGTCATCGGGATCGGAGGTGGGATACAGGGGGGTGAAGGGTCGGTTCTCGAACACGGGATCGATGAGGCGAGTGCGGATCTCGTCCCACCACTGGGGCTGCTGGGTGATCTGGAAGTACAACTGGTCGGACTCGTTCTCGCAGAAGAGGAGGTGGAGGCGGGCGACGAGGGCCTCGGCGGTATCGACGGGGTGCGCCATGACGGGTTCAGCGGGGATGGTGATGGTGGCGACGTGCGTGTCGGCAAGGGGACAGCCGCCGGACGGGTCGCCAGAGGTCGTCGTGTCGGACATGTCTGTGGAACGGTAAAGGACGATGATGAGCGGAACGGACTTGGACATGGGAACCTCCTGTGAATGGGGAAAGAGGGCTCGTCCCGGGTGGGGAGGAGCCCTCGATGGGGAATATGGGGGAATTGGGGGTGGAGTTACATGGGTGCTCCTTTCCTGTGAGAGGAGTGAAGGTGAGCCCCCCGAACGTGGTGTCAGTGGGAGCGGCGGAGGCGGGCACGGCGGGAGGCGGTGCGCCGGGCCTTGCCGAGGGACGGCGGGGTGGGGTCGAGAGAGAGGGTGTAGGGAGGCGGGGAGGGGGCGAGGGCGGGGGTGGGTCCGCCACGCTGAACGTAGACGCCGTGGCCGTAGGGACAGGGGAACTCCCGCAGTGAGCGGGGGTACACGTTGCTCATGATCTGATGGCGGAGGCGGGCGTCGGCGCGGCGGGTGGCGGCGGCGACGATCTTGGGGTCGAACGCATCATGCATGGGCGGGTTCCTTGGGCATATGAGTGAAACAGCAACCGCCGTTCACCCACGCCTCGGTGGGGCGAGCGATGTTGCGGGCTTGGTGGAGAGAGAGCGAACCGGGCTCAATGGAAGCAGAGTCGTGATAGCGAGGGTTGGAGGTGGGGTAGCGATAGGACCAGACAGAGGCAAGGATCCGGGCGGCACCGAGAGTGTCACGAGTCTGAACCTCAATGACCGAACAGTCATTGGTGTTGCAGTCGTGACGATGACGAGAAACGGTGTACATGGGAACCTCCTGTGGGGACGGCCGCACGACGGGTGCGGCGTGGGGAAAGCCCGCTCACCCGGTGAAGGGGGAGCGGGGGATGGTTGGGTGTGCCCCCACGAATCGGTGGAGATTGAACGTGCTACATGGCTTGGCAGGTGAGCAAACACCTACCGTGCGGTGAAGCCGCACGGCGCATGTACCGAACCTATGGCGACCGAAATGGAGTGGGGTGATCAGGGTAACCCTTGATCTGGGGGCGCATTCCCTGGAGGAGGGGGTCGCGTCCTACGGGTGATCGGTTGCTAAACCGGCCCGCACATTGGCGACGACGCTCGATGCGCACGAGTCGTATTGGAAGATAGATGGGGCGAGAACAGCATGTCAGGGGGATCAGGCCCTGCCTCGCGGGGAGGATCATGCCTTTGCCGATACCCGGTCTAGGCCGTGGCCCGGACAGATATGGGGCGCTGCGAACGCCACCCGCCGTCTACTTCGCTCCGCATACAGGATATGCGGCCCAGTTGGGGCTATCCCCTAGGGGCTGGTTCCACCCGGCTACCCCCTGATTGGCGCAGGGATAGCCTCTTGTGCCCTAGCAGTGCCCACGCGCGTCATGGGTGTATCCCCTTACTAAGCCGTGGCTCGGCAAAGAGAGGCTAGGGAATACCGTACACACCCGGTAGGGCGTGGTACGGTGTTGGATGGTAGGGTGATTAGCCGAGAGTCTTTGTCGCGCACCGGGTCAGGTGCATGGTGGCGCGATTCTCGCCCCGGATCTGCGCTTCAAGCGCCTTCAGAGCCTGGCCGATGGTCAGGGAACGGGCGTACATCTTCACGCCCCGGAGCATGGCGAACCGAGCCGCCGCTTCTCCCTGCACGTCATTGAACAGCGCTTTTTCGGCCCGCAAGGCCTCGATTCGAGACAGCAAAGAGCCGATCAATTCGCCGCGGCGCTTGTCGCAATACGCCTTGCGTTGGGCCTTTTGGTCGGGGGTTGCGTCCCGGTCGGGGATGCCAAGCGCAAGGCCCGACTTGCGCCATGCGGTAGCAGGATCAAACCAGTTACCATCCGAGAAGACGGTACCAATCACCAACCGCATCTTGTCGCGCTCTGTCAGGGGAGTGCCCACGTTCTGCACGGGGGCATCGCCGACCGGGGCGTTGTTCGCCGGGGCGGGGGGCGCGGCCGCGCTAGACACGGGGGCGGGGGCGGGGGCGACGATTGCATTCATGGGAACTTCCTTGGGTCCGTCGGACCCGGTGCGCCCCGTTCACGCGGGGGCGGTCGCGGCCAGCGGACCCCGCGCCAGCGTAGGCTGGGGATCGGCAAGCCAAGAACAATAGGCATTCTGTCCGATCGGGTCAAGTTTGCGAGGGTATAACTTGCATGCGTCTTACCCCTAGCCCATCTAGGTTACAGTGGGGGCAAGCAGGCGGCCCGGGCGGGTGGCACACCCCCCGGCTCGCGGCCTTGCGGCGAGCGGAAACACCCCACCCCTCTCAAAATTCCTACCCTAACGACTCGTTCTCCTTCCGTTAGTACCCCTGCCTCCCCATTCCTCCCTTTTCGTGCCTCCCTGGCTTGGGGAGGGAAGCCCATTTAGGGAGGCAGATTTTCGCTCCTTCCGCACTCCCTCCCCGCCACGTTCGCCTCAGTTACCCCCCTCACACCCCCACAATCGTCACAAATCGCCACACGTTCTCTTTGGGGAGGGACTCCCTCCCCAACTACAACTCGTTTTTTTGACACCTGAAAAATATATATAAGGAAGTTGTGGCCCGCCTTCCACCTCCCCGTCCCTCCCCACCCTCTCCCGCACCCTAACGCCCTCAACGAAAAACCCCCACTCAAGGTGCTGGTTGCCTGTCACAAGACAAGCCACCAACAAACCTTGAGTGGGGGGTCTCCCTATCCACCAATCCACCTCACTCCTGCCCATCCGCCTTCATCGCCAGCCCCACATAGAACATCCGCCCGTTCACCTTCCTCCTACCCAGTGCCCAACTGGTTGTCTTCATGAACCCCTTGTGGAACCTGTTCTCGCTCATGACAGGCCCCCTCTCCCTCCTGAACACCTCCCACATCGTCGCAGCGGCCACCATCCCGCTCCCCACCTTCACAAACCACTGGCACAGGAAGTCATCCGCCTCATTCACCTCCCTCTGGAAATCCTCTACCTCCTCGCGTCCCAGCTCCACGTCAAACTTCTTCGCACTGTCCGGCTCCCTCAGCACCCGCCCCAACGCCTCCACCGCCTTCCTCGCCACCCCCGCCAGCTCCGCCTCCAGCTTCTCTTCCAGCCCCGGATCTTCTTTGCCCGCCCAACTCCTGTTGAACGGCAGCACCCTCAGCTTGCTGCTGATGGCCCTCGCATGGTCCGGCAAGTTAGGGATCGTGTTGCCGACCATCAGCACAGTCGCATTGATCTGCGTCCGCACCGGCAACTGCCACTTCCCATTGAGCGTCAGCACGTCCCGTCCCACCACCTTCTTCACCACGCTACCTGCCGTCTCTGCTTGACTCTTCCCGAGCTTGCTCACCTCCTCAACCACGATCACTCCCGCCACCTGCGCACCCCACAACCCATACTCGCTCGTCAGACTCTTCACGTCCGTCATAAACGCCCCCGCTCCCTTCAGCTTCTTCACCAACCTGCTCGTCACCCCCTTCCCTCCTCTCGTCAGACCCTCCAGCACCCCAATAACCCCTAACCTCCGCTCATTCCCCACTGCCAGTCCCATCAGCCTCCACCACATCTCCACCCACCTCTCCTGCCCCTCACCCCACTCACTCACCGTCCGATCCATCAGGGGGCATTCCGCTCGTCCACTGGCCCACGCCACCGGCAGCACACCGACATCCACCCAATCCTGAGTCCGCTCCCACGTCTCCCCCGTCCTCGCATTGACCACCACATCCTCAAACCCTACACACTCCCACTCTTCCACACCCTGCGGCTTCCTCAGCCACACCGGCAGCGTCTCCGCCTTGAACAAGCTGAAGCCCTTGACGGCATCCATCACATCGTCCACCATCCGCTTATCAACCCTCACCCGCGTCGTCACCGTGGTCATCTCATCCTCTTGCTCCTCAGTCACGCACACACTCAGAAACTCCCACAACGCAGCCCTCATCTCCGTCTCGTTCACCCCCACCTCCCACCTTCCCACACCCGGACTCGTCTCGCGCCACATCAGCCACGTACCCTTCCACCACAACAGCCCCCGCTTGCTCGCCGTGCAACCCCACACCACAGCCATCGCCCGCCTCGCCAGATCCGCTGGTGCATCGCTCTCAACCACAACCCTGACTGGTGCTGACCCGGACATCGTGCTATCCTTCTCTGGACCCTCTGGCCCTTTGGAGTTCCCGCATGAAACCCACGATCGGCACACTGTCCGACCGCTCCTTCAACAACTACCTCTCAATCCTCGAAGGCTCGTCCAAACTCTCCCCCGCCACCCAGCTCTCCATCCTGCACTCCATGCGGCACAACTTCCGTGCCCAAGACTTCGCAGCCATCACCCAAGACATCGCCCAGAAGGCCAAAGCCACCGGGAGCAACCGGAGCAGCCGCGACATCCTCATGACCCCCACTCAAGGTGTGGGCCGAGGCCGCTCTTCATCTTCAGTTGTGCCTGTTGCGACCGCCGCAAGGAGAGCTTCAACTCAATCCGTTATGCCAGTTCAAAAGCCTGTGCGCGGTGGTCGCCAACTTGATCCCACCATCCTATCATCTCGTACCGCCGCCATCAACCCCCTGTCCGATTTCCCCCTCACGCTCGGCTCAGCCAATGCCCCCCTCGTCTTCACGCCCCCCGTCCTCTGACCCTCCCCCTCCCAACGCCTTGAGTGGGGGGGATGACTCGGTGCATTATGCACCGCCCGGTGTCTACCATCGCAACGCCAAAGACCCCTCCGCCTTCACGACCCAGACCGACTCGCCTGTCGCGGACTACGTGTCGTTTGGGCCGGGCCTCCGCTTCTACTCGCTCCGCTATCTGCACCGCACGCTCGCACCGACGGGCTTCACTGTGGAAGCCCTCGCCCACCTCTGCACCCTCTACGGAGTTCCCCTTGTCTACTTTCACCCAAGACACGCCTTCGTTGAGTTCGACACCTTCAAGCTCGTACTTCGATCACTCGTTGCTCCGGGGGGTCACGGCATCCCAGCATCCCTCCCCGACGTTGCCCCTTCATCTCACTTCGACCGTCTACGCGACACTGCCCGACTTCTCGTCAGTGAGCTGTACGCTCTTCGCAAGCTCAACCAGCTCCCCGCGCCCGCTGACCTGAAAGCCTCGCTTGACACCGCAGCCTCCACACTCGCTCTTCACGCCATGCAGATTCGAGATGTGGCAACCTTCGAGCGAGCGATGCAGGCTCGCAAGCAGGCGGCTATACTCTTCGAGGACGAGCCCGAGTCGATAACGACCTACTTCGATGTGGATGAGGAGGCCCAGCAGTGCCACCCGAACTTTCAGGACAATTGCCCCAGCTCCCCCGGCCTCGCCGAAACGCTGTGGTCCATTCCAGCGGAGCAGAAGTCGCAGCCTCCTTCTTCAACCCCGACGGGTTCGGAACGTCGTGCGTCGAAAACGGCTTCGACCAAGCGGAACTCGTCAATACGCTCATCAC
Source organism: Bacteroidota bacterium (assembly GCA_046314695.1). Lineage (GTDB taxonomy): Bacteria > Bacteroidota > Bacteroidia > NS11-12g > UBA955 > REEB481. The sequence continues at coordinate 43,822 of JBKDBI010000464.1, forward strand.
CCACGTCCGCTCCCCCGACCCCGCCGTCTCTCTCCGAGCCATCCCCCTCTTCCTGAGCACCGCCGCTAAGTCGCTTGAGGCCGCTGGTGCCGTCAAGCAGGCCACCCAAACCACACGCACCCCAGACGGTCGTGTCACCACTCTCACCGCTACCCGCATCATTTTGGAGTCTCCTGATGTCGATCAGCAACGCGACCCTCAATGCGAACGCAACCTCCTTCCAGCCTCATTCGGGTCCGCCGACTTGGCTGCCCCATCAGCAGAGGCTCTTCAGCGACATCCGCAAAGTGATTCTTCAGAACGAACCGCGTGACTGCTTTACGTGGTTGTTGCGTGGTTTCAAGAGCCTTGGTCTCATGAATCCGTGCAACCGCTCCTCTCACAACGACGTGTACTGGGGCGGTCTCTTCATGAAGGTCGTCGATCTGTGGACCGCTCAGGCATTGCCGCTTGAGTGGCAGATCCCCATCAACGAAGCCGTCTGTGAGTCGCAGATCGACGAAGCCTGCACGTTCCTTGGCAAGTGCCACGTTATGGTGGCGATGGCCGCGTACGCCATCCACGTCAATCCCAACCTTCTTGCCACGTCGGAGTCCGTGTCATGCCGCCCGCAGTCGTCCAAGTCTCACGGCTCAACAATCCCTACTACCCACTCCCCGCTGACTACCCCGAGCTTGACGACGACGGACAGCGGCTCGCCCGAGTCAACGCCTGCCGTCAGTGGCTCGTCCACGCAGCCGACCCTACCGTCCAGTCTGACCTCTACGCAGCCTCAGTCAACTTCTTCAACCGCTACTACCTCTACCCCGACCCCGCCGACGACTTCGATCCGTCGTTCTACCAAAACGGCCTCGTAAAGTCCGCTCCGGCCCACTTCAGTCTGCTGCGTGTGTGGGGCCGCTCCACCTTTCGCCCCTCTGCGTTCGATCGCCGCCACTACTCGCAGGAGGCAGCATCCATCATTGTGTGCCCGCGTGGCTTCTCGAAGTCCACGCAGGTTCGCATCACCAACTTGATGCACTGCCTCACATACCCCGGCTGGTCCAACACCTACTACACCAGCAGCAACGACAACGCCATCGACAACGGCATTCGCATCAAGGCTCAGTGTACCGAGAATCGTCGCATTTTCGACGACTTCACTCCGCTGCCTGAGTTTGGCGGTCGCATCCAACCCAAACGCGGCGAGCGTCCTTGGGGTGACGCGTTCTTCTTCCTGACCAACGGTTCCAACGTCCGCTCCGGCTCTGTCGAGTCGCGGATGCGTGGTCGTCGTCCCATTTCCATCGACATCGACGACGCTGAGTACGAGGGCACTTCCTCCACTTCCATGTACGATCGTCGTGCCAACTTCGAGGACATGCTCTTCTCGCGTGTCCTGCCCATGATCCAGATCCCCGGCGCATTCATCCGCTGGATTGCCACCTTCATCTCCCGCCGCCACTACGCCTGGCGCGCGATGCAGACGATCGAATCGCCCAACGGCCCACTCGCTCTCGACTCCCGTTTCAACTACTGGAACCGGCTTGTCATCCGTGCCGCCTACAACGATGATGCGGGCAACCTCGTGTCGGCATGGCCTGACATGTGGCCCGTCTCTGAGGCCGACATCCTCGCCAACCCCGAGCTGCGTGGCCGCTTCTCACTTGAGCGCATCCGAGCCACGATCGGCACTCCCTCATTCGAGGCCGAGTACATGGCACGGCCCGGTACCGGCTCCCGTGCCTTCTTCCCCTCCCTCACTGAAACCCAATCGCCACTCTCTTACTGGTTCTCGGCCATTGACGGTAAACTTCAGACCGACCCTCGCGGCTCGCTCACTCGCGTCCACACCATCCGCGACGGCACCGAGCATTCGATGACGCTGACCAACCTGTTGGCGACCAGCCGCCTCTTCATGACGGTCGATCACGCCTACACCGAGAACGCCAACTCGGACTTCAAGGTGTGCTGCTTGATGGCGCATACCCCGCTCAACGAGTTGTACGTCCTCGACCTCTACTGCGGCAAGCCCTCACTCGACAAGTTCTGCGTCGAGATCCTTGCTATGGCCAAGAAGTGGGGCTGTCGCTCCATCCACGTTGAAGCGATCAAGGAGTCGCTGGTTCTCTACAACCAGCTCCGCTCCCTCGTCAACGTCTACAGCCGCACCTCCACTTCCGACCTCGGCTCGCTGCCTGCCATCCACAAACTCAGCGGTATGGGCACCGCCTCCAAAAACGCCAAGATCTCGACGCTCCAACACCGCTTCAACCACAACCTCATCAAGCTTCCCGTCTTCTATCGCAGCCAGCCCAACTGGTCCATGCTCTTTGAGCAGCTCGACGGCTTCAACCCTGAGCGAGACGACGGCGGGCTGGAACACGACGACGCACTCGATGCAGTGTCGATGTCCTCATTCGTCATCAAGTCGGGTGTTCGTGCTCTTCGTCCCGCTGATGCACCCGAAGCGATCGACCTCACCAAGATGGTTCAGCAGGGGCGTATGCTTCACCCCAAGACCGGACTCCCCCTCATCTCGTCACTCGATCAAGTGACCCCGGAGATATTCGATGCTGTTCTCACAAACGCCGCCAAACGCTACAAGCCCAACTCCTCCCGCGTTGGAGACGCTCTCGTCTAACCAACCGACTATCCACCCCTCGCACGTCGTCATCCCCCTCTCTCTCTTCCGACTGCTTGCCGAAGCCTACTACCGAGGGCAGCCCCCCACTCAAGGTGCAGGGACAGGAGCGAGGAAGCCGGAAGATGCGGACTGGCTGCGAGCATATAGTGAGCAACGGAGCCAGAACCCGATGCTGTGGCAGGATGCGGATGAAGGCGGAGCGGATCAAGAGTGATCGGATTAGCTGGGAGCGAGTATGCACGTTGCGTTGCCTGACAACCCGGAAGCCCTCGCAGCCCTCATCGAGGAGCATGTGCAGCAGCAGCTCACGGCGTTCTCGTACCGTCGTCTCATCTGGAATCTGGTTTACCACTACCTGAACGGGTGCCGCCGCTTCGACGTGTTCGATCCCAAGTCGAACACGATCAGGCCCTACGAGCTGGACGAGCAGGGCCGGTTGGAGTTGCAGGGACCGGAAGTCGTCCGCAAGATCGACCAAGTGACCGGACTGCTTGCCTCTCTTGACTTCAGGCCGAGGGTGGGTCGCACAGGTTCGTCGCTGCGGTCGATGCGTGAACGAGCCGGCGCACAGGTGATCGTGGACAACATCATCAACGACAACACCATCAGGCCGTTCAAGGTGATGGCCGCGCACGTGCTCGCCTCGCTGGGATGTGTGGGCATTCAGGGTCACGTCAAGGACTTGCCGGTCGTGGGGCTCACGGGTCATCTTGAGGTGATTCACCCCCGCGAGTTGCTGCCGTTCCCTGCCGCCACGACCGACTACACCAAGCAGCAGTCGTTCATCCGCATCCAAGCGTTTCCCCTGAAGATGCTCGAAGAGAAGCTCGACCGAAAGCTGACGGAGAAGGAGCTTCAGGGCTGCAAGAAGTACAGAAGGCGAATCGGCGACACGCTCGCACCCGATCACCACGAAGCCAACTCCTATCCGCACTCGCCCAGCCGCTCAAGCGGAAGCACCTTGAGTGGGGGGTCGGGCAAGGCGCGAGATGAGATGTTTGAGGATGTGATTCTTACGCGGCAGTTGTGGAACATCGGGCACGGCGGGTTGGTCCATGACTTTGTAGTCAGCAGTGGGCGATCCATTCTGCTGCATCAGAAGGCAGAGGGCGTGCCGCTCTATCCCAGCATCGGCATCGCACGGTTCATCGAGAACGGGTCGTTCTACGGTATCGGTGCGTTTGACATCGTGTTTCACTACGCGAGGTCGCTGGAGAAGATGGTCAAGCTGATGTTGCAGAACATCAGCGACATGGACTCGTTTGGGTGCGTGGTGTTGCCGCAGACGATGGACGCGAATGCCACGCTCAAGCAGGTGGGTCCGGGGCTCAAGGCGTTGTTCCATTCGCCCGATCCCTCCCTTTACGAGTCGAACTTCAGACCGTTCCCCATCACGCCGTTCAACACGGGAGACGCGGCAGGTCGAGGTGCGGCGTTTATTCAGGGGCTCATGCAGACGGTCGATCCGTATCCTGACTTGGCCAGAGAGAAGGGTCGAGTGGAGAGTGCAGCTGGGTTGCGGATGCTGGACGACAAGTTGAAGTCGGGCACTGTGACGGGCACGACCAATCTGACGGCGGCTTGTGCGGTCGTGTATCGCTCGATGCTTATTGATGCTGCGAGCATGTTGTTGACTAGTCCGCGACCGATCCCGGTGTCGAGGTTGACGCTTGATCTGGCGGGTGTGAGCATTGACACGGACACCATGCAGGTGCAGTTCAATGACAACCCGCTGCCCAACGTCAATCTGTTGACGGTGGACCTGACTGAGGGTTCTCCCCAGAATCCGCTGGTGGCCAAGATGGAGGCGGTTGAGCTATTGAAGCTCGGGGTGAACACGCCTGAGTCGTTCAAGCGGTACTGCATCAAGCAGGGCATCGACTTGGCTGCGGACATCGACGGTGAAAAGGCGGCACAGGAGACAGCGGTGATCCGCATCCTGACCATTTTCAACGATGGCAAGTCGCCGGGCGAGGTGGTGCTGACGCAGTACAACACGCGGCCCGATGTGGAATTGGCGTTGCTCAGTGACTTCTTGCCGAGTCCCGTCGTGCAGTTTGCGTCACCCGATGTGCAGAACGCGCTGGGTGATTATCGAGATGCGCTGATTCAGTTCTCGGGTCGAACGCTGCCTGAAGCGGTGCCTAGCCCGGTGGACATGGCGACGCTCAATCAGGGTCCGATGAATCCGCTACAATCGGCTGGCGGGGCCGTGGGTGCTCCGCCGATGCAGATGTGACCGTCCCTTCCCCCCATGTGAGCTACGCAAGTAGCCTGAAAGTGAACCATGAATCTGAAGATCAAGCTGTTTCCTGACGCGGATGGTGCTGGTGCTGGTGCTGGTGGTACTCCTTCGACTCCGCCCGCTCAGCCTGCGGCTCCGAGCCAGCCTACTACCATCGAGATTGGTGGAAAGGCGATGTCCATTCAGGACATTCAGGCTGCGCTTGCGGCACGAGATGAGGCGGTGCAGACGGCTCAGCAGTTGCTCGATGGGTCGCTGCCGGAGAACCAGCAGCGGGACGCGGCGACTCGTGCGTTGAAGATGGCCGGGTTGAGCACGGCTGAGATCGAGGCGAGGCTGTCGTCCATCTTTCAGGCTGAGGCCGATGACCAGAGCAGAGTGGGCGTTGAGTCGAACGCCGGGGGTACGTCGGCATCGAGCGGTGATGCGAATGTGACGGTTACTGATCTGATGCAGCAGATTGCGGCGTTGAAGGCTGAGCAGGCTGAGTTGAAGCGGCTGGCGATGGTTCGCTCAACTGAGCGGATTGAAAGCACGTTCAACAGTGTGCTGGAGCAGTCGATCAAGGCGCAGGATGGTTTGGGTCAGATCGAGGGGCTGCTCAAGAAGGCCAAAGCCGGACAGGACGCAGGCAAGGTCCTTGATGGGGTGAAGGAGTCGATCCGCAAGGAAGCGATTCAGACGCTCCTTGAGGTCAAGAACCGGGATGGCGTGGTGACTGAGGCTGCGGTGGCCAAGGCTGTGAAGGACGCTTCGGCCAAGCAATTGGACACGATCAAGCCGCTGTTGTCCGCGTTGAAGTCGTTGGGTGCGAGCCCGGCCAGCGGGGTTTGGGAAAGCGTGCTCAACAAGCCGACGGTCAAGCCGCCGGAGAAGTTTGTCCCGGGCCGCGACAACATGGGCACGGTTTCCACTCAGCTCAATCAGTGGGCGGCTGACGTGCTGTCGAAGCAGACGGCTCGGAATATGATTGAGCGTGAGAACGCACGGGTTCTTTGACTTGCCTACACTAGGGGAGTAGTAACTCCCTTCTCGAACTTCGACACCTTGATGGAGAACAACCATGTCCTCTTTTCCGAACACTGGTGCTGGCAACCCGCTGATTGATCGTCGGGTTCAGTTCCAAGAGATCATCAACACGGCCATCGACACCTTTCTGCCTGCTCAGGAGCCGATCTTCGGCGACATCCTGAACGGGATGCCGACGGGTGACATCAGCGGCTTTGGCCGTGACCTTGTGATCCGCAAGCTGTATCAGGGTGGCCTGAGCGGCGTGATCGAGGGTGCGCAGGCACGCAACCAGTTTGGTCTGATTGGTGACACCGATCAGACGGGTCTGGTGGATACGGGCAGCAATATCCGGGCTCGTGGCCGGGGCCAGTACACGTTCCCCTCGGCGGTTGGTCAGGCTGAGAACACCACGTACGGGCTGGCGATTCCGATGCGTGGTATGACGGGCAACATCCGCTTCAACATGGCTGAGGTGCTGGCTGAGCAGAACCCCGCGTTCGTCGGTCAGATCATCGCTCCCAAGTTGACGGGCTGGGCTCGCAACATCAGCCGCACGCTAGCCTTCTACCTGATTGCCAGCCAGAACGACAACTACCGGCTGTGCAACGTGGCCAGCGTCGGCACCAACACCCAGATTGGTGCGACGACTACGTGGGTCCGCACGATGGAGACGGACAACAAGACGGTTCGCCGCCTTGCTCCGGGTATGCAGGTTGACGTGTACGCCCCTGCAACGCCGGGGCCTCTCGCTCGTCGAAACGACTCGCAGGCTGCGCTGGGGAATCAGACGCCGCTGACCCGCCTCAACATCATCGTCAGTTCCGTGGACTATGTGACGGGCACGTTCCGGCTCATGGGTTCGCAGGCTGCACTGGCCAACATCGCCAACGGTGATGCGGTTGTGCTGGCCAACACGATGAACGCGAATGCGACTGGCACGAACTCCGGGTTGCCGTTCATGGGCATCGCGGGTATCAACAGCTTCATGAAGTTCGGTGCTGTCAATCCGGCTAGCGTGGTTCCGAACCGGGATCAGTTGCTGGGTGCTGAGGCGGTGAATGATGGTGGGCCATTCGGCGGCATCATCAACGTCAACAACTACCCGCAGTTCAAGTCGCTCCGGTATACGAACGTGGGCGTGCTGACTGAGGCGAAGCTGACGGGATATCTCGACAAGTTCAATGAGGCGCACGATCAGCACGGCTGGATGCTCGACACGTTTATTGCGAGCCGTGGCGTGTGGCGCAGCTATGCGAACCAGCAGATCAACTCGTTCACTCGTGAGCGTACGGGTCAGACGCAGAACCTCAACAGCGAGGGCGTTCGTCCGGGCTTCACGTTCGAGCACGAGGGCAAGACCTACCGTGGCGTGACCAGCTACTGGGTCGAGAACAACACTGTGTACGGCCATCGCATTCAGGGTAACTTTGTGCGGTACGTGCCGCCTGCCCTGATGAACAGCCAGATCGCACCGGGTGCGGAGCCGTCGGCTGGGTTTGAGCTGGTTGCTCCGCTCCTGACTGGCACGGGCAGCGATCGGATCAACGTGACGCAGGGTGTGAACGGTGGTGACAACCTCATCACTGATGCGTGGGAGCACCCCGCCATCCTCCGCACGCAGTTTGTGCCGGATGCGCAGCCGGTCGGTATGCGGCTTGAGGGTGTGGACGAGTACCGCCTTGAGCCGGTCGGCGGCTAAGTCGGGTGAGAGTTGGACAAGTGAAGCACACGACGAGGGGCTGGCCTATGATGGCTGGCCCCTTGTTTTTCACTCCCCGGAGGCCGTCATGTCTGCGATTGTCGATCAGCTTTATGAGTCGTCGTCATGCACTCGGTATAGGGCAGACTGGCATCAGGTGCTGCCCACGAGCCCTTCGATGGAGTCGCTCGACAGGGCGGTCAACACAAAGGGCCGGTTGTTCCTGATGTACCACCGCAAGGCTAAGCGGTTCTCGATCGGGGTGTGGGTGTTCCTGCCGCCTCATCTGAGGGGTCAGGGCATAGACCATTCGGGTGGGGAGTTTGGGCCGGGCCTCTTCCGCGAGTTGACCAGTTTCGATTGCCATCCGTTTCAGGAGGGGTCAGACTTCAACTTCAGGGCCTGGATCGAGCGGATGCGGGGACCGAGTGCTCATGAGCAGCTTGAGCGGAAGTTGCAGTCGCAGGAGAAGGAAGAGCTGGACTCGCTGGTGCGGTCGGAGGAGTTCAGGAAGCAGCAAGTGCGATCGCTCAAGCAACGCAACATGTACGAGGCCGCGAGAGCGGTCGAGCAGCAGCCGGGTGTCTACATGGACCCCAACATGCTGGGTAGCGATCAAGTGCGGCAGATCAACGAGAATTGGCACAGCAAGGGCAAGGTCTCTGTGACCAAAGACGTGGAGTGATTGAACATGAGTCCCAGTCTGTCGTATCTTGAGACGGTGCTTGAGCGGGCGTGGTCCATCATCAATCGCTCCACCAGCGAGGGCGAGCTGACCGATGACTACGTGATCCGACACTTCATCTTGCCTGCTCAGGAGGAGGTGGTGTCACGTTGCACGGGCATCAGCACCCTCAACTACGTGGGCAGTCTCCAGTTCACGACCACCGCAGGTCAAGCGAGCTTTGTGCTGCCGCCCATCATTGCCACCGTCTTGCGGCTGGTCGAGCTGGATACCAGCGGCAACGAGTACATCGACTGGATGCCCCGCTCGCTCACGGCACCGAGCGGGCCGGGTTGGCGGCTGTCGGCGAACACGCTCGTCTTTGATCCACCGCTTACAGATGCGAAGACGTTTGTGTTGAGGTTTGTGCCGAGCGGCGATTTTGTGCCGCACTACGCCCACCACTCTCATGGTTGTACGGTGGCGGCTGACGGCAAGACGGTGACGATGGGCACGCCCCAACTGGGCTACGTCGATCGACGGCCCAACTCGCTGGTCGGCCAGATGTTCAGGATGATCCCAACATCCGGCCTCATTCAAGAGCGGCTGATCGTTGTTCACGATGCAGCCGCCTCCACTATCACTCTGGGTGATGCCCTTTCGGGCACCTTCAATGGTGTGACGAAGTACGCTTACGAGGTGGCTCCGCCCATCTCGCAAGCCTTCTTGCAGGCGGTCGCCTATCGGGCTGCGATCGGGATGGGGACGCGGGCGCGGATGCCCGAAGGCCAGCTCGAACTGATCCGTCGCAGCTATGCGGATGCGGTCAAGACGCTGCGTGACCGGGCGCAGGGGGCACAGGGGCGAACCCCGCCTCGCTTCGATCGGAATACCGTGGACAACCCGGATGTGCGGATGGCAACTGGCGTTGCTTGGCGGCTCTGAATCATGCCCTTCGACTCTTCCAATTTCGGCTATCGAACGCTCCCGAGCTGGCTGCAAGACTTTGTGGCGGGCATGGGTCCGTCCACCATGTCCAACCTCCGCCAAGGCTTCCAGCAGGAGACTGTGCGTCCGGGCGTTCGCATCAACTTCGACCGCGAGTTCGCCAACCGCAACTCCTCCCTCTCCGAAGTCCTCTCGCAGGTGTTTGCCACCCCCGGTCAGAACGCTCTCGTGCCGGGTCGCATCTTCAAC
>JBKDBI010000465.1:0-5960 GCA_046314695.1 Bacteroidota bacterium
GCTAACTGCCTGGTTGAAACTGCCGGATGAAAAAATGAAGGCGAGGCGGCTGCTTTGGCTGGATGCTTTGTAAGTCTGCACCAAAACCTTGGCCAGCCGGCTTTTTTCCTGTTCCAGGGCGTATTCCAGCTCCCGAATCTGACGTGTTTTTACATCGATATCCTGCTCTACTCCCTGGATTTCGCCGCGAATCGCACCGATCAGATCATTCTGACTGGTAATCAGGCGCGAAATGAGCGTCAGGTTGCTGAGCGTTTGTTTCTTCTTCTGCTCCGTTTCCTTCAGCAGTTGCCGCGTGAGATTCACCTCACTCTGCACTTTTTGCTTCTTCTGTTGCAATTCTTCCTTCGACTGCGCGCCAAGCTGCCAGCAGGAAAGCGCAGCCAAACTAAGAAAGATCAGGTGTTTAACGGCGTTCATAGTGAGCGGGGATTGAAAAGGGGTATTGAAAAACGGGTGCCGACGAGAGATCCGTCAGCGTGAGTTTGGCTTTGGTCGACTTGGCCTGCGCTTCTGCCACCAGGTCAATTACCGCAGGCAGCCATAAGGCAGGGTTTTCGTTGCTGCTTTTTTTTCCTTCGTATCGCGCCCGGATTGCACGTCCGGTAGCTTCCTGAAGAACGACGGAATAGTCGGTTGAAGTATATCCGCCCTGCGATTTGAGCCCAAGCTGGTTTTTCAGATCCTGCCTGCGCGCAGCCCACAAACCGAAACTGCTGTCGTAATGGTAACGAACCGAATCAAAAACCGGCAAACCGGCCAGGAGGTGCTGCAATTCGGTTAAGCCCAACCTGATACCTGTCTGGTTCTGCAAGGAAGCAATGCCGTAAGCGCTGTAATACTTTTCAATGAAGTTAAGCATTTTGACAGAATCGCGGGTGATGATGGCACGGACTGCGGTTATGCCGAGGCCGGGACTGATACTGAGCCAGATCACACTGTCTCGTTTCATGCGGAAGAAAGCCGTAAGATCAATGGTATTGCCGTCGGCATCTGCTTTAAGTTCGGCCTTGCCGCTGAACCAGGTCCACGGAAGGCTGCGCAGTTCAGCTGCCATTCGGCCGCTTGGTATGGCCATCCCGATTGAATCTGAAGACAATCCGCCATTGACGGCAGCTACTGCCACCTTTTTTCGCGGGCCGCAGGCGGCCAGCAGCAAAACCAATCCGATCAAGCCTATACGTATTTTACCCATTGATTTTCTTTTTAAGCATTTTAGGATCCCCGCCAGATTTTAGCGCTTCTTCCCAAAATGATTTAGCCTTACTTTCATTCCCCAGTTGTTTCCAGGCATCGCCTGTATGCTCCAGTATATCTGCATTTCCGGGTGCAAGCAGGATAGCCTTTTCAAAAAACTCAATCGCCTGCTGCGGATTGCCCGATTTGAACAAAACCCAACCCCAGGTATCGAGGAAGAATGGATTTTCGGGTTGTTCCTTTACCAGGCGTTCGGCTATTTGTGCTGCCAGTTCCAAACGCTTTCCCGCCGCAGCCAGCATAAACGCATAACTATTGGCGATGCTGCGCTCTGTCGGATTTTCATTGTAGATCGGTTCAAGGATGGCAATGGCTTCAGTCGACCTTCCGGCTTTGAACTCAGACTGGGCCAACAAGTTGGCAAGTTTGATTTTATCGTCGCGGTCGAGCGCAAAGGCCTGTCCGGTTCTGCAAGCTTCGGCGCTGCCTGTATAATTGAACTGCCGGTAGCGCGCAAAGGCCAGGTAACGCCAGGCTGCAGGTTGCGAAGGGAAATCGTCTGTCATCTGCTGCGCAGCGCGCTCCATTTCAACAAAACTTGCTGAACGTTCCAGTGAGCGCAGCAGTTTTTCGTATAAATCGAAACTGGCCTGCCCGCTGTCAAGCGCCTTGCGGTACAATGCAGCGGCACGCTGGTGCTCATTGGCTGCGGCCCAGACATCGCCACAATACAACAAGGCATTGGGTACGTCGCTGTGCAAACGCTCCACGATAGCGGCCAATACTGCTGTACTGTCGCGGCGCAGCGGATTCACCAGGTCGTTGGCCCAGGCTTGCAGGTAGAATTGTTTTTGGTTGTAAGCCAGGGCCGGATTAGCTGTAAGCTGCTTCAGGGCTGCGAAATAACGCAGGTAATCTCCCCGGCCCGACAGAATCTGAACGCGCAGACCCAAGGCTTCTGCATTTTCAGGATCTGACCGAAGGAAAGGCGCAAGCAGGTTCAATGCCCGGTCGTTGAACCTTCCCTGTTGGGCAACCTTGGCTTCCCAAAGCAGGTATTTCTGGCGATCGGGATACTTGGCGCGCAGCCTGGCTACTTCATCTGCCGCCTCGGTGAACTTACTCTGCGCACTCAGGATCCGCACTTTCTGTTCGGTTGTTTGCTCGCGCATACCGAACTGCTTTTCACGCAAATTCAGCACCTCAACGGCTTTATCGTACTTCTGTCTGCTCAGGCAAAGGCGTACTGCCTCCTGATAATAGGCTGCGCGTGTGGGGAAACGGCGAAGCAGGTCTGACCAGATCGACAGTGCGCCATCGTATTCGCCGCTTTGTTCCAGCGCCTTGGCCTCGATTTCCCGGTACCAGGTATTTTCCGGATCCAAGGCAGTGGCACGCCTGATGTGCACGACGGCAGAACCTGCTTGTTTCTGGGCCAGCTTTATCTCAGCCAGCCGCCACGGAATGGCAGCCAGATCGGGACGTTCTTTTTCAAGCTTCTGAAAGTCCAGATAAGCCGCATCGTAATTACCGGCCAGGTATTGGGCATTGGCATTGAGGAAAGCGGAAGTAAACTGCACTTCTGTGCCATCTTCCGCTACGCCGGCCATGCCACGGCCGCTTTCCTGACTTGCCTTGGGCTGAAAAATTCCGCACGCCGACCACAGACCGCTGAAGAGTATTGCTGTTAGTGCCGTGCGGATTCGCTGCATTTAGTTTTGGGTGGAATAATCGCCGATACTCAATTCATGACTGGCTCCGTCGAGTTTCACGTGGTTGCCGATCATGCTATTGGTAAAGCGAATATTCTTCAATGTGCTGTGGCTCTGGATGATTGAGTTATCCACAACGCAGTTCTCCACCCGGGTATGATCGCCGATCGACACGTAGGGGCCAATCTTTGATCCTGTTATTACAACATCCTTGCCAATATAGCAGGGCTCGATGATTTCAGTTCCTCCGTTGAAACGCGCCGCATCCACGCTGAACTGGGCACTGCGGGTTTCCAGCAGGCGGCGGTTGGTGAAAACGGTGGCGTCTTTGTTGCCGCAGTCCCACCACTCGGTCACCGCACCGGGCGCAAACTTCAGGCCCTTCTGCTTCATGTTTTCGAGTGCGTTGGTAAGCTGGTATTCGCCTTTTTCCTTGATATCGTTATCGATCAGGTATTCAAGCTCTTTGCGCAGGTTGGCTCCGTCGCGGAAGTAGTAAATACCGATAATGGCGAGGTCTGAAACGAATTCAGCGGGTTTCTCCACGAAGTCGGTAATCACTCCATCGTTGTCGATTTTCACCACACCGAACATGCGGGGGTCTTCCACCTTATGTACCCAGATGATGCCATCGCGCGACTTATCGAGCTCGAAATCGGCCATGAACAGGGTATCGGCAAAAGCAACAATCACTTCACCATCCAGGCTGTCTTCAGCGCAAAGCACTGCGTGGGCGGTTCCCAGGGGTTCGTCCTGGTAGCAGATGCGGCCTTTGGCGCCGATTTGTTCCGCAACCTGGAGCAATTGCTTTTCAGCTTCTTCGCCGAATTCGCCAATAACGAACACTACTTCGTCGATGCGGTCGCGGCAAACACGCGCAATGTCTTCTATCAGCCAATGTACGATTGGTTTACCTGCCACCGGCAAGAGTGGCTTCGGAGTAGTAAGGGTATGGGGCCTCATCCGTTTCCCCATGCCAGCCATGGGGACAATCACCTTCATCATTTCGTTCAGATTGAATTTGCCGCAAATAACGCCATTTTGAGCTTAAGTTCTTGTAAACAGCCCATCAGACTCCGGTGGAACCGTATCCGCCTTCGCCTCTTTCCGTGCTTTCAAGTTCCACAACGGGTTCCCAAACCACCGATTCGTGTCGCGCTACCACCATTTGAGCGATTCTTTCTCCAGGCTGTACAGGAAATGGAACATCGCCGTGGTGGATGAGCAAAACCTTGATCTCGCCGCGGTAATCGCTGTCGATCGTGCCGGGACTGTTCAGTACCGTGATGCCATGTTTGAAGGCGAGTCCGCTCCTGGGTCGCACCTGCGCTTCATAGCCCACCGGGATGGCCACAAACAATCCGGTCGGAATCAGCATCCGTTGCCCGGGTTCAAGGGTGATGGTTTGGCTGATGTTCGCGCGTAAATCCATTCCCGCAGCATGCAGTGTTTCGTAAGCCGGCAGCGCGAAGGCAGAACGGTTGATGATGTTTATTCGGAGCTTTTCCATAGCCATTGCTTTTTTTCTGAAAGGAATGCGATACCGCCATAAACCAGGACAATAGTGCTTCCAACCAACCAATACATGCTGCCGTCTGTGCTTGTAAGCCCGGTGGAGCTGAATGCCAACCAGGCCAAACCAGCGAGCACCAAAGCCATCAAGCCGTTGCCGTAGTGATACGGAACCGGATACCAGGACCGGCCCATATACCAGGATGCTATTACCATGGCCGCATACACAATCAGGGTAATCCAGGCAGAGGCAACAAAGCTGAAATACGGTATGAAGAGCATATTCAGCACCAGCGTGGCCAATGCACCGCCAATCGCCACCCTGGCGCCCAGCTTGGTTTGTCCGCTGAGTTTGTACCAGATGCTGAGGTTATAGTAAACCCCCAGGAAAAGGTTGGCCAGGAGCAGGATCGGCACCACGCCCATGCCGCGTGCATCAGAAAAATACTCGGCGCGCCTGAGCAGCAGCGGTGCGATGAAATCGGCAAAGCACAGGGTGGCCAATCCCATTCCCGCTACAACCCAGATGAAGATGCGCATTACATGGGCATAGAGTTGCGGTGCATTCTTTTCGTTGCTGCGGGAAAAGAAGAAAGGTTCGGCAGCAAAGCGAAAGGCTTGCACGAAAATGCTCAATACCATGGCCATCTTGTAAAAGGCACTGTACAAACCGGCTTCGTAATCGGCCACCTGGCCATCGAGCAGCTGTTTCAACAGGATGCGGTCGAGGGTTTCATTCACCATACCAGCCAATCCGACCCAAATGAGCGGCGCGGCATATCGGAACATTTCGCGGAACAGCATCTTGTTCCAGCCCCTTATGGCCAGACGCAGTTCGGGAAGCAAAAGCAAGAGCACCGCAAAACTGGCGATGAAATTGGAAAGAAAGATATACAAGACCAGCGACTCCGGCTTCACCCAAGCTGCATCCACCCAGCCCTTTTCCGCCATTTTGGGCAAAACCAGCAGGCAAAACAGGTTGATGGCCACGTTGAGCAAAATGCCGCTGAGGCGGATAAACGCAAAGCGAAGTGCCTTTTCTCTGAAGCGCAACCAGGCAAAAGGAAGCGCGGCCAGAGCGTCTGCAGCCAGAATTCCGGCGAACAAGCCCACATATTCCGGATGCGCAGGATATCCTGCCCAGGCAGCCAGTGATCCGGAAAAGAGAAAGGCGATGAGGGAAAAGCCCAGACTGGAAAACACCAATGCGCGGAAACCGGTTGCAAAAACCTGCTCCGGCCTGGGTTCGCGGCGGGCAAAATTGAAGAAGGCCGTTTCCATGCCATAGGTATACAGCACGCCGAGAAAGGCCGCATAACTGAACATGACGCTTACCACTCCGTAATCGGACACACCGGCCAGCCGCGCAGTATACAGCGGAACCAGCAGGAAATTGATAAAGCGCCCAACCATGGAGCTCAATCCGTACACCGCCGTCTGCGATGCCAATGCGCGTATGCTGCCCGCCATACCGAACAAAAGTAGGCAAGCCGGAAAGCAAAAGGCCGCCGATGTTTTCCACCGACGGCCTTTGTATTG
>JBKDBI010000466.1:0-14374 GCA_046314695.1 Bacteroidota bacterium
AAGAAAAGCCGACGCAGGGAGAAGGGACTTACAGATACCGTAAGCGCTGTCTTACTTTTGCAGATCTATCTGCAACAACACGGATGATACTTCCCATTTACGCATACGGCAGCCCGGTACTGAGACAGAAGGCTGTTGAAATCACACCCGAGCACCCCGGGCTGGAACAGCTCATTGCCGACATGTATGAAACCATGGCCGGCAGCAACGGCATCGGATTGGCAGCACCCCAGATTGGCCATGCCATACGCCTTTTCGTGGTAGACGGCAGCGAAGTGGAAGACATCGAACCGGCGGGCTTCCGGCAGACTTTTATCAATCCGGTGATGATCCGCGAATACGGCGAAAAATGGGATCTGGAAGAAGGATGTCTCAGCATACCGAATGTGCGCGAAAACGTAAGCCGGCACGGCACCTTACTGTTGCGTTGGCAGGATGAAGGCTTCCAGACCCACGAACAGGAATTCAGCGGCATGGCAGCACGGATCATCCAGCACGAATACGACCATATTGAAGGCGTCTTGTTCACCGACCGCATCTCTCCCCTGAAGCGCAGCCTCATCAAGAACCGTCTGAACAATATCAGCGCCGGCAGGGTGAACGTGAGCTACCGCATGAAGTTCCCCAAAGCCCGCTGATGGCCCGGCCCGGCGCATACCTGCAACTCATGCGGCCGGTGAACCTCGGCATCTTGCTGCTCATGCAACTTTTGCTGCTTGGAAAAGGCAGCGGCTGGAACGCGGAAATGTTGCGCCTGCCGGAATGCATCTGGGTGGCTTTGGCCATCCTGGCAACAGCTGCCGCCGGCAACGTAATCAACGACATTTACGATACTGCCACCGACGCGGTGAACAAACCCGGAAAGCAACTCGTGCCCAAGGTAATTCCGCAGAAGAATGCCCTCCTGTTTTACTGCGTCTTGCTTGCGATCTCCTTGTTCTCGGCTTGGTTTACCGACCTTGGCTTCTTTCTTTTTTGTGCGGCTGTTTCCCTCCTGCTGTTCTACTACACGCGCGAACTGAAAGGCATTCCCATCGCCGGCAACCTGCTCATTGCCTTGCTTACTGCGGCAGCCGTGTTCAGCACCCGGCACGGTTTGTACGATACGACGCTTATCCCCTTTGCTGAGCTCAGCGCCCTGGCTTTTTTCGTCAACCTATCCCGTGAACTGGTTAAGGATGTGGAAGACCTTGCCGGTGATCGCGCAGCCGGAATCCTGACCTTTGCCGTTCGCTTCGGGCATTTGCAAACCTATCGGCTGGCCGCGCTGGTCTTGTTCCCAGCCGCATTGCTTGCCCTGGCCCCTGTACTTTTCGTTTTCGAAAGCCTGCTTTTCAGGATGCATTATGCAATCGCCGCTGCCGGATTGCTGTGGATATCCATCGTTATTTGCCGAACAAACAGCCCTACACAAGCCGGGCGCTTGTCGCGTTATCTGAAGCTTGCGCTTTTTTGGGGCCTGCTCGGCACACTTTGGCTCTAAATCGCCAATCCGGGCCGATTCCACAAAAATGGACAAAATCAGGCCCGTGTGGCAAACATAGTATACCAACGTAAAATTACGTTAAATGGCACCTTAATTTTGCCTTGACGCGAATCCCTCCATCGTGTCCACACGTAATAGACTCGCATGTTCGATATCCGAAAACTGGCAATGCGGCTGTTTCAGTCCAACGCCCCAAAAAGGCGCTGGCGCTTGCCCATCTTCTTCTTTAGTCTGATTCAAATAGGTCAGGTCAGGGCGCAATCAGCCGTCGCAGGTACGTATCACGGCAACTTCGGTTTAATGGGTGCTGAATTGCAGGTCAAAAGCAATGGAACCTACCGGTATCGGTTTGTGAACGGCGAAAGCGGCACGGGCGACCAGTATTCCGGCAAATGGTCGTTGGAAGGCGATTCGCTGATCCTTCACCACCAATTCAGGCGTGCAACCCGCGGCGTTGGACGCAGGCGCATTGTAACCGGCTGGCGCAAGTACAGCTGCAAACAAACCGAAGTCTGGATTCTCAATGGCGGCCGCCTGTGCATGCGCGAAGACAGCCCGATGTCGCAATGCATCAGCCCTTCCAGCCAGTTCACTTTGGTGAAGTGAGCCAAAGCCTGAAAAGGCGCAAGTAAATACGCTGCGCCAATTCTTCGCGTCTCTTTGGCTTTTCCTGCGCCAAGCCTGAACTTTGCGGCGTGTTAGCCCTGAACGATTTCAGCTTTGAATTTGCCGGTAGATACCTGTACAAAAACGCGTCCTGGCATATCAAGCCCGGAGAAAAAATCGGGCTGGTAGGCAAGAACGGAACCGGGAAATCGACCCTGTTGCGGCTGATTTCAGGGGAATACGATCTCAGGGAAGGCATCATGAACAAAACAGGAGGCATGAATATCGGCTTCCTGAACCAGGATTTGCTCTCCTATGAAAGCGACGAGCCGATAATTGATGTTGCACGTCAGGGCTTGGGAAGATTGGTGCAGCTGGAGAAAGAAATCAATGAACTGCTCATTCAGATTGAAACCGACCACAGCGACCGCACGCTGAATTCGCTCGCTGAAAAGCAAGAAGAATTCGGCAACCTGGGCGGTTATGAACTCGATAATGCGGCAGAGAAAATCCTGGAAGGCCTGGGCTTCCAGACCTGGCAATTGCGCCTGCCTCTTAAACAGTTCAGCGGTGGTTGGCGCATGCGCGTGATGCTGGCAAAACTGCTCCTGCAACAACCCGACCTGCTGCTGCTCGACGAACCGACGAACCACCTCGATATGCCCAGTATCGAATGGTTGGAAGAGTACCTGAGCGACTACCCCGGAACCTTTGTCATTGTTTCACACGACCGCTTCTTCATGGATCGCGTGGTGACGCGCATCGTGGAAATAACGAACCGACAGCTGTACCATTATACCGGCAACTACTTCGAATACCTGGAGCAGAAGCAGGAGCGCGATGAAATGCAACAGCGCCGCTTCGAAAACCAACAGCAATACATCAAAGAGCAGAAAAAATTCATCGACCGTTTCCGCTACAAAGCGTCCAAAGCCTCGGCCGTACAAAGCAGGGTGAAACAGCTGGAAAAACTGGAGCGGGTTGATCAGGTAATGGAAGATGGCGTAGTGCTGAAACTCGATTTCAAATGCAAGCGCACGCCCGGCAAGGTTTTGATTGAGCTGAAGAATATCCGCAAGTCGTACGGGCAAAACCGCATCTTCAACGGCGGCGACGCACAGATGCTGCGGGGCGATAAGATTGCCTTTATCGGAGCAAACGGCATCGGAAAATCTACCCTCTTGCGCATCATCAATGGTACTGAACCGCATGAAGGAACTGTGGAAGAAGGCTACCAGGTCGATATGGCGTTTTATGCGCAGCATCAGTTGGAGAGCCTGAACCTGAACCGCAACCTCCTCGATGAGCTGGGTCATGCGGCGCCGCTCCTCACCGAACGCGAAGTGCGGACAGTACTTGGCTGCTTCTTGTTTACCGGCGAAAGCGTATTCAAGAAAATCAAGGTATTGAGCGGTGGAGAAAAAGCCCGCGTTGCACTGGCTAAAACGCTGGTTCAGGAAAGCAATCTGCTGCTGTTGGACGAACCGACTAACCACCTGGATATGCAAAGTTCAGGCCTCTTGGCAGAAGCGTTGCGCAATTACAAGGGCAGCTTTGTACTCGTAAGCCACGACCGTTATTTCATTTCTGAAGTAGCCAATAAAATCTGGTATATAGAAGATGGCATACTGAAGGAATATCCCGGTACGTATCCCGAATTCAACGAATGGTTTGCGAAGAAGCAGGAATTACAGGCCGCCCAAACACCGGCCCCGGTACCGGCAAAACAGGAAACCAAAGCCGTAAAAACCAACGACTCGGAAGAGCTTGCGCGCAAGAACCGGGCGAAGAAGACAGAGAAAGAACTGGAACAGTTATCCGCTCAGCTCGACGGGCTGAAGAAAGAAAAGGCGGAAACAGAAACACAATTGGCCGATCCTGCCCAAGCCGGAGACCTGAAGAAAATCGCTGCGCTGGGTGAGGTTTACAACAGCTTACAACAGCGCATCGACCGCATGCAGGCCGATTACGACCGCATGTTCGAAGCCTGGATGGAAGACGCGGAAAATCCGTCCTGATTCAGTCAAATCCCAGGCAACCGACATACCGGCTGCCTGGTTAATATTAAGAACCATTTCCACCGGCCAGCATCCAGCTGCGGGCTGATTGCAATGCCTGGTCGAGCCCTGAAGCGTCTTTCCCACCGGCTGTAGCGAAGAATTTCTGTCCGCCGCCACCGCCTTGTATGGCTTTGGCCCAGTTCCGTACGAGTGCTGCGGCATCCCAGCTGCGTTCGGCCACGAGGTTTTCGGGCAGAATGAGCGCCAAACCCGGCTTGTCCTGGGCTACAAACCCGAGCATCGCAACCAGGTCGGGATGTTCCTGTTGCAGGCTGAAGCAGATGGTGCGCGCCGCATCCGCGGAGGGTAGATCGACTCGCGCCGCCAGCATACTGAAACCGGCACCTGCGGCAACCTGGGTCTTCAAATCGTCTATGGTTTGCTGTACCTGCCTGGCCTCAAAGGCTTCCACACGCCGGCGCAGCGCCTGTTGTTCATCGAGCATTTTCCGCAAGCTGGTTTGCACATCCGCCGGATTGCCGAGCAGCTCTGCTACCTGCGCCCATTGTGTTTCGCGCTGCCGCAGGTAATCGAGTGCCGCCTGGCCTGTAAGCGCTTCAACCCGACGTACGCCGGCTGCAACTGAGCTTTCTGAAACCAGTTTAAAGAAGCCGATATGGGCGGTATTGCTCACATGTGTGCCGCCGCAAAGTTCTTTTGAGTATTGATCGTCGAAGGTGATGACCCGAACCGAGTCGCCGTACTTTTCACCAAACAAGGCCATCGCGCCGCCCTTCATCGCTTCCTCCACCGGCACATTGCGTTCCTCTTTCAAGGGAATAGCCATGCGGATGCGGGCATTCACCATGTCTTCGATCTGCTGCAGCTCCGATTCTTCCGGCTTGGCAAAATGCGAAAAATCGAAGCGCAGGCGTTCCGGATTCACCAAACTTCCCTTTTGCATTACATGCGTGCCCAGCGTCTCCCGCAAAGCCGAATGCATCAGGTGCGTAGCGCTGTGGTTCGAGGCAATGGCAGCGCGGCGTTGTTTGTCAACCTCCGCATGGAACAACTGATTGCGTTCCTCCGGCAAGCGATCGACCAGGCAGATATGCAACTGGTTTTCCTTCACGGTATCGAGCACCTGCACAACAAAACCATCTGCAGCGTGCAAGGTGCCGGTATCGCCAACTTGTCCGCCGCTTTCGGCATAGAACGGACTGTTGCTGAGCACCACCTGGATCTGCTTCTTCCCTTTCAGCGTCAGTTCGCGCCAGCGGGTGATGCGTACTTCTGCCTCAAGGAAATCGTAACCAATAAAGTCTTCTTCGGCATCGGCATCGAGGTAATGCCAGTCGCCGGTTTCGCGGGCCGCATCGGCACGGCTGCGCGCTTTCTGTTCGGCCAGTTTTTCGCTGTAGCCATCCAGGTCTACCCTGTGATTGTGTTCACGGGCAATCAACTGGGTGAGGTCGAGCGGAAAACCGTAAGTGTCATAGAGTTCAAAGGCTGTGGCGCCATCCACGTCACCGCCGCCCTGGGCGAAGTGTTTTTCGAGGATATCCATGCCGCGGGCCAAGGTGCGGTAGAAGCTGGCCTCTTCTTCGCGGATTACGCGGGCGATGAACGACTCCTGAGCCTGCAGTTCGGGGAAGAATGCGCCCATTTCCTTTGCCATTACAGCCACCAGCTTGTGGAAGAAAGGCGTTTCCAGCCCGAGATAGCTATAACCATAACGCACGGCCCTGCGCAGGATGCGGCGCAGCACATAGCCGGCACCGTTATTGGAGGGAAGTTGTCCATCGGCAATGCAAAAAGCTACTGCACGGATATGGTCGGCGATGACACGGAAAGCGATATCGGAAGGCTCATCTGTACCGGTGTATCCTTTGGCAGCGATCCGCTCGGTTTCGGCTATGATACCGCTGAAGATATCGGTATCGTAATTGCTCTTTTTGTTCTGGAGGGCGCGGGTAAGGCGTTCGAAGCCCATGCCGGTATCGACATGCTGCGCAGGAAGTTTCTCCAGGCTACCATCGGCTTTGCGGTTGTACTCCATGAACACCAGGTTCCATATTTCAATCACTTCCGGATGGCCGGTGTTCACCAGGTCGCGCCCGCTTTCGCTGCTGCGCTCTTCGTCGCTGCGCATATCGACGTGGATTTCGGAGCAGGGCCCGCAAGGTCCGGTATCGCCCATCTCCCAGAAATTGTCTTTTTTGTTGCCATCGATGATGCGACCGGGCTCCACGAATTCCAGCCAGCGGTTGTAGGCTTCGCGGTCGTAGGGAATATTTTCCTCTTCTGAGCCTTCAAAAACGGTCACATACAAACGGTCCGGATCGAGTTTATATACTTCAGTAAGCAGTTCCCAGGCCCATGCGATGGCATCCTGTTTGAAATAATCGCCAAAGCTCCAGTTGCCCAGCATTTCAAACATGGTATGATGGTAATGATCGACGCCAACCTCCTCCAGATCGTTGTGCTTTCCGCTCACGCGCAGGCACTTCTGGGTATCTGCGATGCGCGTATGCCGGGCTTCGGCATTGCCCAGAAAAAGGTCTTTGAACTGGTTCATCCCGGCGTTGGTGAACATCAGGGTCGGATCGTTCTTAACCACGATGGGAGCCGATGGAACGATCTGGTGGCCTTTACCGGCGAAGAAGTCGAGGAACGATTTCCGTATCTCGTAAGCGTTTATACTCATGTAACTGCGGGGTCTGTAGATTGAAATGCCTTACTTTTGCAATGGGGGACAAAATTACGCCCCGCCTGAGCGAGTGGCCAAGAAAACGAAATATTTCTTCAACCCGAAAAGCCTGAGCTTTGAAAAGGTTTCCCAGAACTATTGGTATCTGATATACCGGGCGTTGGGTTTCTTTTCGCTGGCAGTGGTGATCGGCGTGGGAATGGCTTTCGTTTTCACCCGCTTCTTTGCTACACCAATTGAGAAAGGGCTGATCGATGAGAACCGCAAGCTGCGCCATCAGATCAAGGCCATCAACCAACACGTTTCAGAGCTTGACCGGAAGATGAATGAACTCGCCGAGCGCGACAACAAAATCTACCGGATGATTTACGAGGCCGATCCGCTGAAACCGGATCAGGAGAAAATCCAGAGCTACTCTGATCTCTTGCGCATGCCGGAAGGCGAGTTGCTTGCGTCATTGCGCACCAAGCTCGACAATCTGCATCATCTGGCGTCGCGGCAAGACAAATCATACAATCAGCTCGAGAAATTGGTGAAGGCCAAAACCGCGATGCTAAACAGCATTCCGGCCATTCAACCGGTTGCAAACAAAGACCTCAACCGCATGGCCAGTGGCTACGGATATCGGATTGATCCCTTTTACCACACGGCCAAGTTCCACGCGGGCATGGATTTTACGGCACCTCCCGGCACACACGTTTTTGCCACGGGAGATGGAATTGTATCAGACATCCGCCGCGATGAATGGGGTTACGGCAACCATATCATCCTTTCACACGGCTACGGATACACAACGGTGTACGCCCATCTCAGCGGCTTTAAGGTAAAAAAAGGCCAGCGGGTGGTGCGTGGCGAACTGATAGGATTCGTCGGAAACACCGGAAAAAGCACCGGGCCGCACTTGCATTACGAAGTGCGGAAGAACAATCATCCCCTCAACCCGGCCTTCTTCTATTTCAACGACCTGAGCGATGCCGACTATGCGCGGATGCTCCAAAAAGCTTCGGAAACAACCAAATCATTCGACTGATATGAACAAGATGTATTATTTACTTACCATTTCTGTTTGCGGCCTGTTTGCCTGTTCGGGGGTTACCGAAAAAATTGGCGAAGGCAGCGAAAAGGCCGGCCGTGCTGTGGGTGAAATTGCCCGCGGTGTAAGCTCCGGCGTAGATCAGGCATTTGAAATCCAACCCGAAACCGACACAGCTTTTCGTTTGAAAGGACTGAGCCTGGGCAAGGTACAGCTCGGCAACGACGGCGAAGGAACAGACAACCGCCTGAGCATTTATCTGATCGCCGGCAAGGCCATCGACCAACAGGTTTCGGTGAAGGTGTATGATCCGAAAGGCCTCGAGATGGGCCGCAGCCGGAGTGCAGTGAAAATGGCAGCCGGAGAAGCGCGTTTCGTGGATTTTGTGTTTGACAAGCGCACCAATATCGACAACGATTCTCGGGTGCAGTTGAGTTTAGAGTAATTGGATTGCGATGGAACAGAACGAAGAAACCAAAGCCTTTCACCGCATTGGTGAAGTGGCCGCGATGTTCGGCGTTAATCCGAGCCAGCTGCGTTTTTGGGAACAGGAACTGCCGCGGCTGAAACCGATGAAAACCCGCAAGGGCGACCGGCTTTATGCTGCGAAAGACCTGGAGCTGATCCGGCAGATTATTTACCTCACCCAGGAAAAAGGCATGACGCTTGACGGCGTGCGCAAGCACCTCAACAAGCCGGCGGTGAAGCAGGAAGTTCAAGACAGCCTGCTCCAGCGTCTCCGCGATTTGCGTTCGGCCCTCCTGCAATTGAAAGAAGAACTGAATGAGTCGTAAATGCTGCGCTTTGCTGCTTCTGCTCGGTACGGGCGTTGCAGCAAGGTCGCAGCAGACTATCGGTACGGGCTTGCCCTTGCCGAACGGATTGCATGCGCTCGCACCGCCGGGTTTTCCGCTGGTGTTCAGCAATCCAGCCTGCCGCGACTCAGGGTTTATTATTGCAACAGCCGTTTCACGCCAGCACAATCTGCCCGGGCTGGGTCATCGCTTTGCCGGATTGGCATTCGACGCAGGCCATCTGCGCTGGAGTATTTCGGTGTTGCAAGACGGCAGCCGGCATTTCCACCGGCAACAAATCGGCCTCAGCCTCGCCAACCGCATCGACAAGCGCACCGTGATCGGGTTTGGTTTAACTGCCGATGGCATACGCCAAACGCATTTGTATCCTGAGCGGCCAGAACTTTTTGTCAGGGCCGGTTTACAGACGCAACTCGGCAGAAAAACCAGTCTCGGCATGCGCCTTTACAGCGGCTTTGCAAAACGGAACGAGGCCAGCCCGCCGCAAACATGGCATCTGGCTTTGGGGCATGCGGTCTCAGACAAACTGCGCGTTATGGCCGAACTGGAAGCCCAATCGGGCACAGCCACCGGCAAGGCCTCGGTTAAGACTGCCCTTTGTTATGCCCTGAATACGCGCATGGGCATGATGTTCGGTACCGGGGGCAGACTTCGCCCCTACTCCTTTGCGCTTTCCTGGAAAGAACGTCGCTTGCAAATGGCTTTGGGCTTTGATTATCACAGTATTCTTGGCTTCACTCCACAATGTATCATGGTATGGAAAGGAAAATCCTGACCTGGGCGCTGTGGGTCGCATTCATCCTGCCGCAGACCGCGGAGGCACAGCAGGAGCCGGCCGGGGAAGTTCAAGATGCCGTGGAGCGGAGTAGCGAGAACTTCGAAGGCAATAATGACCTGAGTGAATTGGAGGAGCAATTCACCTTGCGCCGGGATATCAACCGCGCCGGAGCGGAGGAATTGCAGCAGGTTCCCGGTCTGACTTTGTCGCATGTGTTGGCGATTCTGATTCACCGACAGCGTTTCGGGCCTTTCCTTAGTTTGGAAGAGTTGCAGGTGTTGCCTGGCTTTGACGCGGAATTCATCCGCAGCATCCTGCCCTGGCTTGAATGCCGGAGCCCGGATCAGCTGTTGTGGTACCGCCTGAAGAAAGGCATGCACCGCGGGAAGCAAGAATTCCTGTTGTACGGCTTGCGCAGCTGGCCGCAGTCAGACAAGCGGTATGCATTGCCTGATAGTGCCGCGAACCGTTTTTTCGGAGACCCTTTTCGCAGCCATATTCGCTACCGCTACCAGGTTCCCGGTTTGTTGTCTGTAGGATGGGCGGCAGAAAAAGACCCCGGCGAACCCTGGCTGCACCAAGGAGGCTTAATGGATTTCAATAGCCTCCATGTATTCGTGGAGCATACCGGACTCTTGCGTCGCCTGGCCTTGGGTGATTTTCAGTACAATTGCGGGCAGGGGCTTTTGCTAGGAACCGGTCTCGGTTTCAGCCAAAGTGCCCTGGTGATGCAGGTAAAGCGCAATGCGTCCGGCATCCGGCCTTTCCGTTCGGTCAATGAAAGCCGGTATTTGCGCGGTTTTGCCGTCGGGGTTTCAAAAGGCGCCTGGCAAGCCGATTTGCTATTCTCATCCCGGCGTGTTTCAACCCGCATGAACATGGATAGCATGCGCGTGGAAGCTCCGCTCGATTTCAGGCTCGACCTCGATGGTCTGCACCGCACTGCAGCCGAGTGGGAAAGCCGGAAGCGCGCCATTGAACAATTGGCCGGATTGAACATCATGCGCCGCACAAGCAACGGCAAATTGGGCGCGGCCCTGCGTCATGAGCGAAACGGACTTGACACCGGTTCGGCAATTGCCTGGGGTTCTGGAAGCGCATCGTTCTCTGTTTATGGAGACCGCACCTGGCGCAATTTTCATTTCTTTTTCGAGGAACGCCGCAATACCCGTTCTGTGAAAAGCCCGGATGCAAGGGTAATCGGCCTTTTAGCCAGCCTGCATACCCGCGTAGATATGTCGTTGTTGTACCGCCAATACAGCGCTTCGTACGATGCTGCTTCCGGCAGTGGATTTGGTCAGTTCAGCAGCAACGAAGCAGGGTTGTATTTCGGCTTCCAATGGCGGCCAATCTCGCGTTGGACCATTTCGGCCTATCAGGATCATTGGCAGCGGCCGCTTCCTTCCTACCGAAACAATGCCCCAACCCATGGCAGCAGCCGCCTGTTGGAATGCAGTTATGCGCTGAGCCGGCACCATGTCTGGTATGTGCGCATCCGGATGCAGGAAAATTCGCGGAACAGTATTTCAGCACAGCAGCAGATTGCCTATCCTGTTCAGGAGACCGTTTATCACCTGCGGTTTCACGCGGATTATCCTGTTGGGAAAAGGCTGGAAATGGCAAGCCGGTTAGAATACAGTTCACCCGATGGCAAACAGTTTAGCGGCAGCCTCGTTTTTCAGGATATGCAATGGAAACCTGCCGTCGGAGGCTGGCGGTTGGGCGCAAGGTGGAGTATCTTTCACGTTCCGTCTTTCAATGCGCGCATCTTTGCCTATGAAAACGACCTGCCACAGGTATTCAGCATACGTGGATTTCAGGGCAAGGGGCGCAGTATGTATGTACTTGTCCAGCGCCCGATCAACCGACATTTGCGGCTATACCTGCGCTTCGCCCGTTTCCGCTACGACGATGCTATGCAGGCACAAACAACTTTCAGCGGACTCATCCGATTTCAAATCTGAACCCCATGATCAAACTCAGTGTTAACATCAACAAAATCGCCACCCTGCGCAATGCACGCGGTGGAAAACGGCCCGATGTAGTGCAGACGGCACTTGACTGCGAACATTTCGGCGCCGACGGCATCACCGTTCATCCCCGTCCTGACCAGCGGCATATCCGCTACAGCGATGTCTATGCGTTAAAAGAAGTGCTCAGCACCGAATTCAATATCGAAGGCTACCCGAGTCCGGATTTCATTTCCATGGTTCTGGAAGTAAAACCGGCCCAGGTTACGCTCGTTCCGGATCCGCCGGATGTTCTGACTTCAAATGCCGGTTGGGATGCGGTTAAGCATAAAGATTTTCTTACCGACACACTGCTGGCATTTCGCGAAGCGGGCGTACGCAGCAGTCTGTTTCTCGATCCGGATTCCGGGCAGGTTGAAGCTGCATTTGCAACCGGCACCGACCGCATCGAATTGTACACCGAAGCTTATGCCAGCCAGTTCCCGACCAAGGGGCCGATGGCGCTCCAACCGTATATCCAGGCTGCGGAAAGGGCTGCTGCACTTGGCCTGGGCCTGAACGCCGGCCACGATCTGGACCTGGAGAACCTGGCTTATCTGGCGGGGCATTTGCCGGGTCTTATGGAAGTATCGATCGGCCACGCGCTGATTTGTGATGCTTTGTACTTCGGATTGCACAACACGATCCAGATGTACAAGGCCAAACTCGCTTACCCGGAATGAAACGGTTCTTTTTCGCATTGCTTTGCCTGATTTTTACAGGGAAAGACGCACTGGCCTGGGGTTTTCACGGTCATCGGCTCATCAACCGCTATGCAGTCTTCTGTTTACCGGAATCGCTTTTCGGATTTTACAAAACACATATCGACTGGCTGGCGGATCATGCGACCGATGCCGACAAGAGACGTTACGCTGTGGCTGAAGAAGCCTGCCGGCATTACCTGGATTGCGATCGCTATGAACATGCTGCTCCGCTGGACACGCTGCCCATGTGGTGGCATGATGCAGTTGCACAATATGGCGCTGATACGCTTCAGGCGCACGGCATCGTTCCATGGCATTGCTATCTTATGTTGCAGCGCCTGACGGAAGCTTTCAAAGAAAAAGACATTGCCCGCATCCTGCGCATTTCGGCAGACCTCGGGCATTATATTGCCGATGCCCATGTGCCATTGCATGCCTGTGGCAACTACAACGGACAACGCACGGGCCAGCATGGCATACATGGACTCTGGGAGTCGCGAATCCCGGAACTGTATTCAACTTCTTACGACAAGCTGATTGGCACAAGTCCCTATTTGAACCGACCGATGGAAGCCATTTGGGAAGTGATTGGGGAAAGTTATGCTGCCAGTGATAGTGTTCTCAGGCTCGAGCGCGAACTCAATGCTGCGTTTCCGCCGGATTTAAAATACAGCTGGGAAAACCGTGGAAACGGATTGGTTCGGGTTTATTCTCAAGCTTATTGCGCCGCGTATGACAGTTTGTTGCAGGGAATGGTGGTGCGTCGATTCAGGGAAAGCATTGGCATGGTTGCAGCTTATTGGTATACGGCCTGGGTAAATGCCGGACAGCCTGACTTGCCGCTTTCAACTGCAGCACCGGGACTGTCTGAAGCGGATAAGTGGATGGAGCAGGGTTTCATGCAGGGCATCATCATCGGCCGCCCTGAGGAACATTGAACCTGAAGTAACAATAAGCAGGAAAGGTGGGCCGGATTACTTTTTCTTCTTCTTGAAATCACCGCGTTTCCAGGCTTCGAAGAACTGGCTCCATGCGAGCGGGCTCATGATGTTCATCGGAGGCGCCTGACCTTGATAATAGAGGAGTTGCTGGCGCTGTTGCATGAGTGCGCGGTAGCTTTCGCGTGAATCGGCCATTTTCATGCGCATTTGTTCTTTCAGCTCTTCAGCTTCCAGGTTTTTACGGGCGCGTTCCAGTTCATCGTCGGGTATGGGGCGGTGAACGAAGGCATGATCAAATGCGGCACGTGTAGGGAATGGCCGGATAACCACGACCGGCAGGTTGATGGTATCCTGGGTGAGCAGTTTGATGATATAGTAACGGGAACGGGTAATGGTGTCGGGTATGATGATGCGGGAGTTTTCGAACTCCACATGCCAGAAGTTCACCGTATCGCCCTTCTCGGCCACAAAGGAGAAGAAACCATTTACGTCTGAGTATCCTGCCACGCCGTGCACTCCGCGCGATATAACGCAGAAGGGAATGGCGCGCAGGCTATCGGCGGTCAACACGAGTCCGCTGAATTGCACAAAATTCTCTTTACCCGGGTCCTGGGTTTGGGCTTTCAACGGTCTCGCAATCGAGATGGCCAGCAACAGCAAGAAAAAGGCATACCGTTTCATCATGGTTCAAATATCTGCAAAGCAAGTGCCAATCGGCGACAGAATCAGGCGGGCGGGAACAAATACCCCACCAAAATGACGAGAATCACCAGCACGGGTGTTGGCAAGCGGCTTTTGTTGAGGTAAACCGCGCTGCCTGCAAATACGATCCACCAGGTATAGTTAGTGAAGACTTGAGGACTTTTGTCGCAGAGTAACAAGATCATAACAACCAGGGCAGACAACACGAATCCGGTTGCGGCGGCGATGATCCCATCGAGTGCACGCATCATGATTGGATAGCGTTTCAGTCTTCCCCAGATTGGATGCACGAAAAACACAAAGAGCAATCCGGGCAGGAAAATGCCGACGAAACCGATGATGCAACCCAGTAACTGACCGGGCAGGCCATATCCGAAGTTCTTCATGGCGATTCCGTTGAAATAGACGGAGATATTGAACACCGGTCCTGGCATAGCCTGCAGCAAGCCGAGGCCGGTATTGAATTCCTCGTTGCTCATGCGCGGCTTGTGCTTCACATACTGTTCAAGCGCCATGGGCACCAGGGTATTTCCGCCACCGAAAACCAAACTACCCATGCGGTAGGTGTTTTCGAAAAGCGTGAAAGGCTG
>JBKDBI010000467.1:0-5551 GCA_046314695.1 Bacteroidota bacterium
TAAGATTTGATGTATTTTTAACAAGAGCTTGGGCAAGCGTAAAAGGCTACACAGAACTTAGAAATAATTGTGATTTGCTATTAAGCATGATAAGTAATTACCAACAATCTAGGTATATATAAAAAGAAAGGGGATAGATCAGTTTTGATCTATCCCCTTTTTTATTTCTTAACGCTCTTTAACATTAAAGAAGTCTCCTAATGGTGAATTTGATAATTGTTCAGATTCGCTAATCTTACTAAATACATCATGATACGCAGATAAGAAATGTATATTTCTACGCAGCTCAATAGAGCCTCGTAAATTACCTTGGCGTGTTAATGCCTCATCTTCATACCCAGCTGTGTACAGCATGCTAGCCCAGAAAAATTCTGTTGAAGCATCAAGTACTTTAATACTCTTCTTAGCTACTACAGGTGATAATAAGTTAATTACATTTTTAATAAGTTCAAATGGATTAACTACCGCACCAACATCCCTATTAATATTAGTGTATATCTTCTTGAGTGAAGAGTCTTCATCATCATCCCACATCATTTTACCTCCTAAGAACATTAGCAAGTACATAGCCGTGGTAAGGAAGAAGTCTTTCATATCTTCTTTTTGCTGTTCAGATAATGAATCCCAATCATAAGACTCATCAAACTGTATGCCGAATATAGTTCTAGTCTTAGAACCTTTCTCACCCGGAGTACGTGACTTGAGAGCTAAGTAATTGTACAATAAGCCTAGTAGCATTCGCCATCTACCCTCAATTACTGCAGGACTCCACTTAAGAACCTTAACACCATTCTCTTCTACCTCTTTAAAATAACCTTCAGTTTCTCTTTTACCCCGTGAAGCAAAAGCATTCTTAAGTATAGAAGGTAAGTATCTTTTAAGTTGTAGCATTATTTCACCTAATACGTAGTACTCCATAGCAGCTCTTTCATCTAATCTATAACCACCATGAATCTTCTCGTATAAAAACTTAATAGAATTAATCTCTTCTATCTCTAACTCACCTACATCTACATACTGCGGATTATCACTGATATTAGATATGTTACGCTTGCCTCTAATACCACCAGTATATACTACCTTGCCATCTCTAACAGTGTAAGCATCCCACATAGATATTTTATTACCATTTAGATCTACAGTACTCATAGCTTTTAATTGGGCTACGAACATAGCAGTAGCTAATATTTCTTCAGGAATAGTATGGAACATTAGAAGTGTCCTAGAACTGAACAATCTATTATTAGCTGTTAGAAGACTATTCTTAGAAGTGTACCAATCTACATTGTCAGGCATATATCCAAACTTCTCCATAAGTAAGTACGCCTTATTAGATCTAAATTTATTATCAGATAATCCATCTCTAACATATAAGTCATATGCTATTGCTTGACCTTCCATTAAATCTGATAAAGTAAACTTAGCATTTTCTGCATTACCAAATAAGCTATTCTTAAGACCTTCTTTAAATGTAACCAAGTTAGCAAACACAGCGTTAGCCGTACCTGTAAATACTTTTAACCACATAGTAGCTCCGCCGAAGAATGTCTTAACAGATCTTAAGAACTTAACTCCATTAAACTGCTTATAACCTCTATCAGTTACTCTACCAAATGATCTACCTGCTAATTTAACTTCTTGTTGTTTACGACCTAGTATATGTAGATTAATAGAATCATCTAACCAGTTGGATAAGTTTTCAAACTCTAACCCAGTAGTTCTAGATTGATATTCTAAAAATACTTTTAATCCTAATCCGAACGCATGTACTTCATCTAAATGATATTTATAGAAATGCTGCTTTACAAAGTTATCTATAGATAGTTCCAGATTAGTTGTGTAGTTTTCATTACTAGCTATTGATTCATTATCTAAATATTTCATAGGTATAGCTTCTCTTGAAGCATCCCATCTATCATAGACAGTCTCAAAGTATGTAGTGAAGTAATGATTGTACAGATACTTTCTCATCTTATCAGAGAACGCGCCAAATCTAGAACTTATATCATACATTTGAGGAGGATACTTAGGGAAGAACCCTTTGTAATATTGGAATTCCTTTCTAGGATTATCAGAGAATTTACCATTAAACAAATCAAGATTAGTTAGTGGTATTTGTTTCCCTTTGGTCTGGAAGTATGTTATCTTTTTATTAGCGAGTGCTTTACCATCTGTAGAATAGTAAGCTTTAGAATCGTCAAAAAACATCTCGACAGAATCGTTAGCAAAATCTAAGAACTCTCGTTCTGTTTGAGTCATATTCTTATATTCAGGATCTCCACTATGATATAATCTGTCACCTTTATACGCAAAACTAAACAGCTTATTACGATCAATACCCTTAATAAGTTTGGTAATAGGTAAGCCTGTTCTTTCTTGAGCTAGCTTAGTAAGTATCTTATCATATTTACCTCTCCAAGTCAAGTAATCTTCACGAGCTTTTTGTTTCTGTTGAGTTAATACTTGAGTGTATAACTTTACATAAGGATTAGTAGATGCAGATGCTGAACCTAACCATCTATCCATCCAGCCCATATCAGTATCTTGAGATGATAAATCATTAGCACTAGAGCGTAGATCAGCTATCTCTTTAGTTAACTCAGCCATTCGCTTAAATCGAGTATTAGCATCAAACTTTTCATTGCTGAAATTCTTATGTAGATCTTTATCATACATAACTAGTGCTTGCAACTCTAGGTTCTTTATTCTAAGTTCCTCTGCTGCTGTTCTATTATTCTGCTGCTTAACATAGTTATATGTTTTAGGATTAAATATATCAGGATACTTTTCTTTTATCTGTTTATATTCATCCGGCTTTTCAGCTTTAAAATAGTTTTCTATCATCTCTAAATAAGACTCTATATTGATATGCCTAAAGGCATCTACATCATCTACAGAATACTTATTATTGATATACAGTAACTCTAAATTTCTGAATCTAGCATTTGGTTTTTCCATCTTAAGAAGCATAGCGTACAACATAATCTGCAGCTTAGCTTTATTACGAGGCGTTACAAATATATCTCTAGTAGATGTTCTGCCATACTTAAAGAAATCAAACTCAAAAGTTTTATTAAAGTGGCGACCTGTCTTAATATCGTAGATAGAATATATATCATCTCCGTGATCAACTACTAAGTCCATAGTACCGCCTATCTTTAATATATCATTAGTGATAGCTACCTCGGATAATAACTTATCTTTAGGATTAGGATCAAACGCATCAGTACCAGTCTTCTTAAGAATCTTTACAATATTATCATTAGTCAACCATGAAAACTCTGTTTGAAGTAATCCTGATTCTTGATAAAGAGTTGTTAGTTTAGAATCGTCACCCGTAATATAAGATGATATGATAGCGTGGAATATAATACCTTTATATCTACCTATCTCATAATCTCTATCTACCTTAGCAATATACTCAGACTTAGTAACAGGAACTGCGATATTAGAGAACTTAATCTTTTCATCAGCAGGTCTATTAAGCCAGTAATTCTCAGCTTGACGAGTACCTACTGTATCAGTAGAAGTAAAAGGATTCCTCTGCATAGCAGGCATAAGAGTAGATGTTACAGTACCATACTCATTACCATTAGATGCTTTATAAGTATCGTCATTAATCTTAGTAGCATTAGATAGGTTATCAATGTAAGCATAAGATCCCATGTTCTTAGGTTCAGATGTTTTCATCTCGGCTAAGAACTTTTTAAACCCATTTATATCATATATATCTGAGTTAGTGTTTTGTAAGAAAGTAGTATATAGCTGCTTAGCTAACTGCCTTTCTTGCTCAGAGTTAGTAATAACATCTGAGTTCAATTGTTCTAGAGAAGTATATCTCTTCCCTCTATATGTTGGTAAACAAGCCATATTAATTTAGTTCTTTTATCTTTAAGTATTGAGAATTATTTTTTACTCTCTCAGAATAATTAGCCCTAGTATTCCACTTCTTAGGTAAATAGGTTTCTATATCTTTCTTTTCAGCATCTGTCAATTGATTATTATATCTAGTAGCTAATATTGCTGCTGTAGCAATAGCTGAATCTTTAGGATTAAGTAGCTGTTCATTACTAGTAATGCCTAACTCGCGTAGTATATTTTTTTCAGAGTCATCAAGCATATTAAATCTTATCTGGGTTAACCCTACACTATTAGAATCTTTATTAGCTCCGTAAGTAGTAGCTTTACTTTTATAGTCAGGGCTGCTAGAGCTGCCCATGTTAAAATACTTGTTAACAGCTCTTGCTAAGTTACCTACAGCAGAGTGTGTATCTCCAAAATTACTTTCTGTTCCGTATATTCCAAAAGCTATCTTAGCAATATCATTGTAAGTATCACCATTTACCTTAGCAGCTTTCATTATTTTTTGCTTATTATCAGCTAATGCCTGTGCAAACGGCTTAGTAGAATTATTAAACTCTTCTTCGTCATTAATATCAAAAGCTGTAAATACTTTTTCTCTAAAAGTTTTCTCGTCCAACTCAACTTTAATAGGTTTATAATTTAAAGTATTAGATGTCCTATTAACATTTGGATTTTTAGATTTAAAAATAAGCTTTCCATTACTTATTTCGTAGGTATTGTTTTCATCATCAGGTAAGACATATAATTTTTGACCTTGTTTATAACCTCGCTTATAAAGATCTTCAAGATTATAACATATTCCATTTATACAGCCTGTAGATAGCCTATTATTAGAAGGATCGTTATCTCTAATTTTAGCAGTCCTGCTTCCAAAACTACTATGTATTGCCATAGGAACTTCTATGCCGTATTCATTTTTAAAATTCCAACTTGGAGCATTAGAGTAATCAGGATTATTAGGAGTTACTCCTGACACTTCATAAATTCCAGCACCAGTAGTTTTATTACCTTCGTTCCAATAAACTTTACCATTTCTAACTACTGTTTTAGTTTGTTCATCTCCAACATTAGCACCAGTGCCTACATTATAAGATGTAATTTCTTTATCACCTTTATATAAATGTAATTTACCTTTTTTCTTATCAAGAATAAGATACTGATCTTTAGAATTTTTATTATACTCTCTGATAATATCAGCCTGATTCATGCTATTAATCTCCTGCTTTCTTTTTTTAACTGTTTCCCAGTCTTGATAAGAAGGCTCTAGCTTAACGGTTTCTTTATCAGAGTAAACAGATGAAACCATTTTATTCTGTTCACTTAATCTAGACTGAACAAATGGAGTATTCATATTATTAGCCGCCAATACTTCTTTAGAAGGTTGGAAGTTTTCTCCTTTTACATTAGTACCATACTTTTTACCTTTATACTCAAATATCTGATTAGGTCCTAAACTATTTCTAGCCACCTTAAAAGCCTCATTAAAATCTTTAGCATTAATTTCTGAACTAGGTGTTACTACTTTAGTGGCCACTTGAGAATCAACTCTAGTATTATCTAATTCACCAGATAATAGTCTAGCTCTTAATTTCATATTATCAGAAAAACTACCAGTAGTTAAACCTTCTGATTTAGCAGTAGACCAATCCTTACCAGTTCTTTGCTTGTATAATTCTGATATAACTAA
>JBKDBI010000468.1:0-2662 GCA_046314695.1 Bacteroidota bacterium
AACAAACTCAGTGTTTGGAAATATTTTGTCCAACTAACCTTAGTCCTATATACACGCGGTTTCTCCTTAAGCGACGTGCAACTTAGAATAAGACTGAATATGATAATCCAAAATAACCTCATTTATGTGGACTACAAGATTGGACCCCTCTTAAATATATTTCCGCCCAATTTGGAACATTTACAATTATTATATCCTCTAAACGATTGCCATTCCTAGCTTCGTTATAATAATACAATTCCCAATACCCATATTTGTGGGAACCCTCCAAAGATGAAGTAGTTATTTGCCTATGCGACATACCAATATAATCCTTATACACCCACCAGGTTGTAATATTTTCACCTTTGTAGAAACCAAACAATTGACTACGTTTGTGCGCTTCAACTTCATCTTCAAGGTCATAAAAGTAACCTTGCCCATTTTTAAATCCAAGTTTAAATTGTTCAAATAGATATGCGTGTTTTAATTCATGACTGATAGTTTTCAACCTATTCCAAGTTGGATTTAATCTAACTTCAATATGGTTCGTCTGCAAATTGAAACCGACGTCCCCTCCTATGCCTTCCCTTGTCCAATTGGGATCGTTTATAATCTCAATATCGTATACCCAATCGCTTTTCTCTAGAACTTCTAACTCGCAAAGTACTTCTGAAAAACCATTCTGTAATTGTTCTTCAACACGTATCTGTGATTTGTATTTGTTCGCCTTTTTGTCATTACCTGAGTTATAGTTGGGATCTCGACCCTGCCTAGACAAAATTCTCTGGTCCAGTTTATCTTGCAATGAGTTCTGTCGACTAATGGATTGATCTCGATGCTTTATTGTCTCAGATTTATACCAATCTGCTTTCTCTTTTCCCTTACCAAATTTTGCGCCACGCGGATCTCGGAACAAAATAGGGTTACAAGCATTTACACTGTAGTTTGACAAGAATACTTGATCTATTGGATCCAAATTCCACCGTCTCCCTAACCTACAATCATACTTCCAAAACTCCGCAGTGTAATTGTTACCTCTACCGGAGACTTCGTTATCTGTTTCCTGTGTGCCAAACCCCCACCGATACCCCATCCCACCTGCAAATTCCCTGCCCTGCATTTGCATTCCAAAGGGATAGTAGTCAGACAGGCCGGAATGCCGGCTGGTATGGCTGTTGCGGGTGTTGGTGGAAGGCATTGGGTTGAACGAATATACGGAAAAGAGCTGTTTTTTGTGTTGTTAAGCATTTCATTCAGCACGACAGGAAAGTTGTGGCTTTGGCGCATCCGCTAGGTGCTGCTGGGCCGTTTTATCCCGGGTACAGGAAATTTGTGAAGTATCTTCAATAAAGTGTGATTGGCCATCTGCTGAGAACGTTTTAATTCAAGGTCGGTACCATGGCTCCTTGGGCCTGATCAGCTTAGTTCTTGTTGTCTTGGATGTCATACTACTGGATGTACAATGTAAGATGACTATTTAGAATTAGTACAGCTTCCAATCTTATGGTTACTTATCCAAGAAACTGGAAATGGCAAAACACATAAAGTCTAGTTACAATCTAGCTGCATCGAAGGTGTAAATTTGATTTGAAAAGAAATATAGGCAAAATCCTCAAATTCGAAACGATACTTCAGAAATGGTACGAATGTTTTAAATGCATATGTGTAGCTACAACCATCGCAATCCCAAAGTCTCACCGCGTTACGTGGGTATATTATTTCAAATCTACAATGAATGCTGGTGTCATTATGTAAATGAATATTGGCTTGAAAGTATCCACCCATGTATATGTATCTGCCAATCATTGCCTTTTCAGAAATGCATGTATCATTTCCTCTCATCTCTACAAAGTACTTGAAGCCAAGGTTTTCCAAGGCACCATTTTGTATATCTGACCAAGGCATATTAGAAATACTATTAGTTACCAAGATCATTCTAATGTCTTTCTTAATATGACGCTGCGAATATCGACGCGTAAATATGGAACCATAGGGGGTTACCTCTGCACCTACTAGCTGCATCCGCTGAACAAGTAATTGAAAATTATCGTAAGCGCAAGAACTATAAGCCTCTATTTTAATTTTTTGCGCACTGGAAATATTACTCCATAAGACGATAAATAGTATAGAAATAATCTGCTTCATGCACTTTATCGCAAACGTGGTCCGTACAATAAAATAAATCGAGTTTTTAAATTATCGAGGTTACTTTCTCTCCATTGCCTTCTTTGCTCAGCACCTTTCTGTTGCCCAAGCTCGAATGCCTGAAATGCAGCAAATCCATGATTGTTGTGTGACGAAATAGAACCGAACATGGTTAGCTCAAACAATTCACCTCGCTCAGAAGTTTCCAGCATCGCTGAAAGGATGTCAACGTACATTTCGGAATGCGCAATAGTACTTGCCTGACTCTCTTGCTTGTGTGTTGCTTCATGAAATAATGTCTTTTTAAAAAATTGACGATACATGAACTGTTCGGTTGTTGCAAATACAACTCTATCTTGTGGAGAATTAAAATGCAACCCAGCAGGAACATGGAAAGTGTTACATTAACTGTGTCAGGTTCGTTAAAGATTAAGCTTTAACCTTTCTCCAAAGATAATAGATAGCTGTGCTAAAGTCTGGTTCCAGTTATGTACTGGCCTGTTCCATTTGGCGCAGATGTTTTCTTGAGCAAGGA
>JBKDBI010000469.1:0-8902 GCA_046314695.1 Bacteroidota bacterium
TTAAAAAGCAAACCCGAACCTCACCCCCCGCGAGATCCAGGTTTGCAGTGCAAAGTTAATGTATAGATGCCCTTGGGGTCTTGATTTTGCGTAAAAAAAGAGCCGTCTTTCGACGGCTCCGGGAATCTTTCGATAAAACGGGTACAGCGAATCAGGGCTGTGCAGGAGCTGCAGGTGCCGGAGTTCCGGATGCAGGAGCCGCAGGCGCAGGCGCATTCTCAAGCATGCGTTCAATCTGCGGATCAGCGTTTTGCGTTTTGATTGCAGGATCGTCAGGCGCGCCATTCCACATGGCAGAAACAAGACTCAGAATTACAATAACCAGTGCGCCGCCCCATGTGAGTTTTTCAACGATGTCAGAGGTTTTGGCCACACCCAGAATGGAATTACCTGCTGAAAAGTTGCTGGCAATTCCGCCTCCTTTTGGATTCTGAATCAATACGATCAGCATCAGGAGGATGGCAACGATGATACCGAGTATCAGGATAACTTTCATAGTTTTAGGATTCGTTTTCTTGTCTGATTTTTTGAATCAGGGCTGCAAAGTACGGCCTTTTGCCGGGATATTTCAAGATGAGCTTCTCAAACATGCCAATCGCTTTGTCGTGATTGCCTTGCTTCCAGTAGATATTGGCCAATGTCTCTGTAACAAGCTCCGGGTCTTCCTGCTCACTCTTCTTCGCCATGTTGACGGGGTTGAAGAATTCCTTCTTAGGCCGGCTTACGCTTGGTCTTGTTTCCAGAAAGCGCTTGATGATATCGTCTTTTTCTTCTTTTGGTTCAGGTTGCTGAATGGGTTCTTCTGGTTCCTTGTGCGGATTGCGCAACCATGAGAAAAAATCGCGTACACCTTCGTGTTCCTCCGGTTGTTCCGCCGGTGGGTAATGGTCTTCGATAGAGTATACCGTCATCGCAGCCGGATCTACATGCTTACGGCGCCATGGTTTGTTGTCTGCTGTTGGGTCGGTTGAAGGCGCCTCAGGCTTCCTGTTTATGCGCTTTTCTGTTTCCTGATTTGTTGTGACAGGCCGAAGTATCTCCGGGTCTTGCAAGGGGATAGGGGTCTCCTCTCCTTTTGGTGCTTTCGAAACTTCTTGCAGCTGTGGTAAAGTGGTTTCAGATTCTTCTGCAGATTCATCCGGATGCTGCTCAAGCGGTGAAAGACTTGGTTCTGTCTGTACAGTTTCCGGCATTCTGACCCCATCAGCTGCATCAGTTGCTGAAACAACTGATTCTGTCTCTGGCTCTACGGGAAGCAGGACAGCAGTTTCTTTCTTCAGGTCATCGCCTTGTGCGCCCAATAAACTGCCGTTTATTTGTTGAAGGCTGCCATCCATGAAACCTTTAAGCCAGCGGCGGTTGGGACAGCGCAAAGCGGCGGCGTGCAAGGTTTCGCGGTAGCGGTAATCGTTGCGTTCATGGTAGGCCCTGGCAAGCAAGAAATAGGGAAGGCCGAAAGCAGGAAAATCACGGCAAAGGTTTTCCAGCGCATGCAGATCTTCTGCGCTCATCTCAGCCGGTTTGGCCAGCAGTTCGTTCAGGCGGGCAGCATTCATTTACCAGTTCAACGCTACTTTATTGAAAATCTGCTGCACAATCTGATCGCTGAGTTGCTCGCTCAGGCTGTTTTCAAGGCTTTGGAAGTTTTGCGAGGCATCGTAATCAATGAAAAAGGAAAACGGCGTCTCGAAAGCCAGTTCCGGATGAGCCGGAGCTTCGAATTTGACATTTACCGTCATCATCAATCGGTTTTGGGTGGCGGCTGTATTGTTCTGAACGGCCACAGGGTCGATGCGGTAATCGTTGATGGCACCTGAAAACCGGAAATCGCCTTCGCTTTCCACCAGCGACAAGCGGGTTTCGTTCAAGAATTTAGTGCGCAGTTTTTCCGTAAAAACCTGACTCAGTCTGGGGTTCACCAGACGTGCTTCGTTAGGGAAGAAGCTAACGGAAAACGAATTGACATCAGGCGGGATGTTCACACCGGACAGAGAATAATTTCTTAAAAAACACGCGTGAACACCGGTCAAAGAAACAAGCCCCAGAAGCAAAACGCAGGTTTTAATCTTCCAGTTCATATTGTTTGATTTTGCGGTACAAGGTTCGTTCGCTGATACCCAATTCCTGCGCTGCATCCCGCCTGCGACCTTTATGCCTGTGCAGGGCTTTACGAATCATTTCAAGTTCTTGTTGTTCAAGCGATAACACTTCTTCGCCTGCCGCCTCTTCAGCCTCAATAAAGTCATCATCGTGAAGCGGAGTGCTGCTGTGGAGTATAGCCGGTTCACCGGCAACAGGTGCCATGTAAGCGGCTGGATTTACAGGGCCGGCCGGCATAGTATTCATATTGGCAGATTGAGCGCCGGCGCCGCTTTCCAATAAGCCGAACACTACGCGCTTCAGGTCGTTGACATCCTTTCGCAAGTCTACCAGCACCTTATAGAAAATGTCGCGTTCACTCATGCCACTGCTGAATTCTTCACGGTTCCCGAGCAGCATAGGTAAGCGTGTTTCATTGTTAGGCAGGTATTTGGACAATGCCGGCGCCGTAATCAACGGGCCTTCCTCCAACACACAAATCTGTTCGGTGATATTCCGCAGTTGCCTTACGTTTCCCGGCCAGGCATAGGCTTCGAGCAATGATTGCGCTTCTTGATCGAGCGTTATCAAGGGGCGGTGGTGTGTTTCGGAAAATTGTTGCGAAAAGCGGCGGAACAACAGATAGATATCCTCTTTGCGTTCGCTGAGCTTCGGAACCCGAATGGGTACTGTTGCCAGGCGGTAATAAAGGTCCTCCCTGAATTTGCCTTGTTCTGCCCTCTCGAGTAAATCGCGGTTAGTTGCAGCTACTACACGTACGTCGGTCTTTTGAACCGAGGATGAACCTACTTTGATAAACTCACCTGTTTCCAGAATACGAAGCAAACGGGCCTGGGTGCCGAGTGGCAGCTCTCCAACTTCATCAAGGAAAATGGTGCCTCCGTTTACGGTTTCAAAATAGCCTTTGCGTTTGTCGGTAGCGCCTGTAAATGCACCTTTTTCGTGGCCGAATAATTCGCTGTCGATTGTTCCTTCAGGGATCGCGCCGCAGTTTACGGCGATGAAAGGACCGTGTTTGCGCGGGCTCATTTGGTGGATGATTTTTGAAAAGCTCTCTTTTCCGACACCGCTTTCCCCAACAATGAGCACATTCATTTCGGTGGGAGCCACTTTGATGGCCGTTTCGAGGGCTGTGTTTAGCCGGGTCGAATTGCCCACGATGCCGAAGCGCTGTTTGACCGACTGCAATTCCATGGACGTGCAAAGATACAGGAGTCTGTCAATTTGTCAGGCTATATTCCATAAATAAGCGCTTTGAGCCGCTTAAAGACCAAAGTGGCTATAGCAGGCTTATCTTTACCAGCATGAAGGTTTTACTGGTAGTCGGCCTCCTACTGGCCTCTGGTCTTTTGCTGATGGCTTGTCGTTCCGGCCAGAATCTGCCTGTTGTGTCGTCGGTTGATTTAACGCGGTACCAGGGCCGCTGGTACGATATCGCTTCCATTCCCCTTCGTTTTTCGCAACATTGTACCTGTACCTTCGCCGAATACACCGTTGACAGCAATGGTTACGTGCGGGTTTACAATGAATGCCTGAACAGCAAAACGGGTAAAACGGACAGCATCAGAGGGAAGGCTTTTCCGGTTAAAGGAAGCAACAATGCCCGGCTGAAGGTTCAGTTTTTCTGGCCATTCCGCGGCGACTACTATATTATCGACATCGATAGTCTCTACACGCTGGCCATGGTTGGCTCGCCCGACCGCAGCACGCTCTGGATACTCAGCCGCACGCCGGCTATCACAGAAGGGCGATATAATGCTTGTCTGGAAAAAGCAGTTTCTCTCGGATTTGATACATCGAAACTGCGGCGTACGCCGCAGGAATGCCACAAAGAACAGGGCAATACTTCGGGCAGAAATAATTAAAAACCTAGACCAAAACGCCCCGACGGGCATTTTGGTAAAACTTTGTCGAGTCAATCCATGTAAAAAGTAGAAATAAATCGACATTTTTGACAATGGTCATTTGCAAGGCAATTTTATCAACCTAATTTGGCCGATACATTGAACCGATTAAACAATATTTACAAATATGTATGGTATAGTCAACCGGGCTATTGAAGACCTGATTGTTCACCACCACGGCCAGGCGAAATGGGACGCCGTAAAAGCACGAAGCGGCGTCGACATAGAGTTTTTTCTATCCAATGAGCCGTATGACGATGCTGTGACCTTTCAACTGGCAATGGCTGCCTCGGAGGAATTGAATCAGCCCTTGTCTGAAATTCTGATAGCATTTGGGGAATGGTGGGTTTTAAAAACAGGCATGGAAAAGTATGGCGGATTGATGCATGCCGGCGGTGACAACCTGCGTGAATTTTTATTGAATCTTCCCATGTTCCACAACCGGATCATGCTGATATACCCAAAACTGACACCTCCTGAGTTTAGGGTCGAATCATTGGGAGACCGTTTGATGGATGTGCATTATTACTCCGAGCGGGATGGTCTGCAGGATTTTGTGTACGGCCTGCTGCAGGGCCTGGGTAAAATGTACCAGGTACATCCTTCCATAACACTGCTTCAGTCGCGAAATGCAGGCGCAACGCACGAAGTTTTCCGCATAAGCTGGTAAACCCATGAATCGCAGTTTCGAACTAAACAGGGAGTTGTTCAATGAACTCTTCCCTTTCTACTTCAAGATAGACAGGAAACTGCAGTTCACAGATTTAGGAACGTCTTTGCAGAAGCTTCTCGGCGAACCCCTGCCGAAAAGTTTTGATCAATGCTTTGAATTTATGCGGCCTAAAGTCGAACACGCCGACTTCGCCGCATTGCAGCTAATGGGCAAATCGCTGGTGATGTTTACCAGCATCTCAGGTAAACGGCCGATTATGCGGGGACAGTTTTTCCCGAGTGAAGACAAAGCCCATTTATTGTTTGTGGGGTCTCCTTGGTTTGGTACTATCGATGAGATAAGGGAGCAAGGATTGTCGATACGCGATTTCGCTGTTCACGACCCTCTCATTGATCTCTTGCACCTGATCCAGACCCAGGATATCGCGACGCGCGATTTACGGCAGTTGTTGGAAACCCTCAGCCGTCAACGTAAAGAACTCAACAGCGCAAGGGAAGAGCTGACAGCCAAGAACCAGCAGCTTAGTACGCTCTTTGCCAGCATGCAGTCCGCTGTACTATTGGAAGACGAACAGCGCCGTATTACCTTGATAAACCAGCGCTTCTGCGATTATTTCGCTATTCCGGCCACGCCAGAGACACTGATAGGCAATGATTGCTCCGAATCAGCCGAATTGTCCAAGTATTTGTTCAAGGACCCTGAAGCATTTGTTGGCGGCATCATAGAGGTGCTGAAGCGGAAAACAATTGAAACAGGTACCATCCTTGAAATGGTTGACGGCCGTGTCTTGGACCGGGATTATATACCCATTTTCATTGGCTCTGCCTATAAAGGCCATTTGTGGCTATACCGCGATATCACGGAAAAGTTTCATTTTGAGGCCCAGTTGCAGGCCAAAGAGGTGCATTTCCGCTCCTTGCTCACGAACATGAACCACGGTTTGCTCGAGGTGAACATGGATGGAATTGTGCAGTTTGCCAACCAGCGCATTGCGGAAATGATGGGTCTGCCAATAGATCGGATTCTGGGCCATCCAACGTTTGAAGTGTTTCGCGGAAACGAAGACGCCTACGAAAAAATGCGCAGCCTGCGCGGCACGCGCGACCCACAGAACCTGGTTTTATCCGTGCAAGATGCGGCTGGCTCCAAACGCTGGTGGTATGTGGGCTATGCGCCCCGTTACAGCGAAAACAGCACTGTAATCGGTTCAAT
The DNA here is from genome assembly GCA_046314695.1 of Bacteroidota bacterium. Classification (GTDB taxonomy): domain Bacteria; phylum Bacteroidota; class Bacteroidia; order NS11-12g; family UBA955; genus REEB481. The sequence goes on from JBKDBI010000469.1 coordinate 5,890, forward strand.
CGGCGTATACCAGGATATTACCCAGATCAAGGAATTGGAAAGTGAATTGGTCGAAGCCCGTATGCAAGCCGAGGAAACGGCCAGGGCGAGGGAAAATTATCTGGCCAATATGAGCCATGAAATCCGAACCCTGATGAACGCTGTCATTGGTATGACAGGGCAACTTGCGCGTTCGGTGCTCAGTGACAAACAGCGCTTCCAGCTTGGTGTGATACAGACGGCTGCCGATAACCTGATGGAAATGATCAATGACAACCTGGATTTGTCAAAAATCTCCGCCGGTAAAATGCAGCTTGAAAACGTGTCGTTCAATCCGCACAAAGTGCTGGCCGATGTTGTGCGCATGCAGGCGCTCAAAGCCTCCGAAAAAAGTATATATCTGCAGGTGAAGGAAGATGACCCCGGTGTTTCAGATGTGCTTGTTGGCGACCCGGTGCGCCTCAAGCAAATCCTGATGAACCTGGTGAGCAATGCCGTGAAATTTACGCGGCAAGGAGGGGTAGATGTTTCACTGCAACTGACCCGCAACGTCGGCCATGAACAGGAATTGGAGTGGATAGTTGAAGACAGCGGTATCGGCATGGATACCGACTTTGTCGGTCATTTGTTTGAAGAATACAGCCAGGAAAAGCTGCCAGACGATTTCCAATCGCAAGGAACAGGTCTTGGTATGCATATCGTTTGGAAGCTCGTTAAACTGATGCATGGCGAGATTCATGTTGACAGTAAAAAAGGCAAAGGGACGCAGTTCAGGGTTCGACTCAGTTTTACCATTGGTAAATCAGAAGACATGCAGTATCTGAATACTGTAAGTGAACCGCCGATGACACTCCGTGGCCTGCAAATACTGGTAGTAGACGACAATGAAATTAACCGTTTGCTGGCTAGGAATATCCTCGAAAACCACCAGGCAAAAGTGTTAGAAGCGGTAGACGGAAAACAAGCCGTAGACATGTGTACACTGATGCCGGATATCGACCTGGTGCTGATGGATTTACAAATGCCGGTTATGGATGGCTATACAGCTGCCAGGATCATACGAAACGAGTTGCAATGCGACGTACCCATCATTGCCCTTTCGGCTGATGCCATTCAAGGTGAGAAAGAACAATGCCTGAACAGCGGCATGAACGATTATCTATCCAAGCCCTATACCGAATCCCAACTGCTCCAGGCTATGGCCAGGTTTACGGGGTTTGTTCAAACCGCTCCGGAACCCGCCGGAGAATCGGATGAAGGGCAAGGGTTGTACAACCTTAGCAGATTACAAGACCTCAGCAAAGGAAACAATGAGTTTACCGCGCGGATGATTTCGCGCTTCCTTGAAATGGTTCCCGCCGATTTGGATGGAATGGATGCTGCCTGGAAGAAGAACGATTTGCATGCTATTGGACAGATAGCCCACAAGCTCAAACCAACACTCGACATTTTTCAAATTGACGATTTGATGCCGGTTGCAGCCCGGTTGGAATTACTGCGCCGTGAAACCTTGCCAGCCGAGGAAGTTGAAGAGCTCTTTGTGCGTTTTAAAAGAGAACTGCGCTGCGTGGTCGAGCGCATGCGCTTGCAGGAAGAGTATTAACCCGGGCGGTATTCAATCAGCCTTAACCCAAAAAGAAAAAGCCTCCGTTCCAGGAGGCTTTTTCTTTAAAAGGCAATGCCACTGGTATCAGCGAATAACCTTCATTTCCTGGAGCAAATGCCCCGCACCGCCGAACTTGTCAACGATGAACAAGGTGTAACGGATATCCACTGAAATGGTGCGCTGCAGATCGGGCTCGAATGCGAAGTCGGAAGAAATGGCTTCCCAGTTGCCATCGAAAGCGGTTCCTATCAGGTTGCCATCGCCATCCAGAACCGGGCTTCCGCTATTGCCTCCGGTGATGTCGTGGTTGGTGAGGAAGCAGGATGGCAGGTTGCCATTCTTGTCGGCATATTGGCCGAAGTCTTTGGCCTTGAGCATTTCGATCAGGCGCTTGGGTGCATCGAATTCAATGTCGCCGGGCTTATATTTTTCGATGATACCTTTATGCGTGGTGATTTCATTGTAATGCACGGCATCGCGCGCATCGTAGCTTAGCACGGTGCCGTAGGTGAGGCGCATGCTGGCGTTGGCGTCGGGCGTGAGCAAGCGGTTGGTATTCATTTCCAACAATGCGCTTTGGAACAGGCGGTTGGCACGGTTCAGCTTGGCATTGATCTCGCCCATGATGGGTTGCAATTCCTGGCTTTTTGCAGAGAAGGCATTCCAAACTACCATCACCGGATCTTTTGCAATTGCGGCAGAAGGTTTTTTCAGGAAGGCTTTCAGGCGGGCACCATCGGCGAATATGGAACGGGCAAAGATGTCGGCAGCCAACTTGTTGTAATCGCCCTTGTACTTCATCACCCAAGTCCGGAAGCCGGCGGGTTGCAGCGCAGGATCGAGGTTTTCGTACACCATTTTCACCATCGACGCGAGCACGTCTTTCTCGATCGGGGCATAGAATTCGCGGAACTGTTCGTCAACGCCTTCCAGCATTTTGGCAGCCATTTCGCGGCCTTTTGCCTGATTGGCCTTGTCTTTGTCGGATAGCAGCCCGGACAGTTCGCTGTAAGATGCAGCAAGACTGAATGGCTGGCAGTTGAAGATGGCTTCACCAAGATAGAGGCCGAACATGCCGTATTGGTTCATGCCGCGGTAAGCTTCGTCGTAAAGGCTCATTACTTCACCATAAGTCGCCTTGCGCTTTTCGTCTGCGTTCATCCAGGTTTCAAAGGCGCGTTCTTCGGCTTTGCGGCGGTCGTAAATATTGAGCTTCTTGAGGCCGTCGCGCTCGCCCATGAACTTCTTCCAGTAGTTGCTCAAACCGGCATATTTATCCGCATACATCAGCTTGATAGCAGCATCCTTGAACATGTAGTTTTCGTAATGATCGAGAATCTGGCGGCGTGCATCCACACGTGCCGGACGGTCTTTTTCGCTGGTGTAGCGGATGCCTTCGCTGTATGTGTAACGGGCGGTGCGGCCGGG
>JBKDBI010000470.1:0-2083 GCA_046314695.1 Bacteroidota bacterium
ACAACCGACAGGCAAACTGAACCGAACCGGCACCCTTGGCAATCCGTATCTCGTAAGCGATTACGATACTGTTGCGCTGGAACTCGGCGGCAGTCGTCCGCTGGAACAGCTGATCCGCGTTGCAAAGAGCCTCGGAATGAAGGTGGTGCTCGACTGGAATGCGGTGGAAGTAGCGGCAGACCACGAGTGGGTGAAGAACCAAAGCTCCTTCCTGTTGCCGGCAGACAATCCGATTCCCGAAAGCGGGAAATTGAATTATGCGAACCCTTCGATGCGCAAGGCGATGACGGAGGCGATGCGCTGGTGGGTGACGCGTTTCGATATCGACGGTTTCCGCTGTATCGGTGCCGACCGCGTACCGCTTGACTTTTGGGAGGAAAACCGCCGCAGCCTGGAAACGAATAAAAAATTGGTTTGGCTGGCCGACATGGCCAAAACGGAAAGCGAAGGCAATGTCAATATGTCCTGGTTCAGCCAGGCCTTCGATGCGGTGGTACAACACGGCTTTAACCAGTTCAGTCGGGAAGCAGCCGGGCTAAAGAAGGATGCGTACGATATGGCCGCCTGGATGCGCGCAAACGATTCCATCTACGGCAACACCCTTCCACAATTGCGCTACCAAAGCAGCCACGGCGCTCCACGCGGTTACGAAAGCCTGGAAAAGCAATACGGCGAGCGCTGGGAACCGTACATGGTTTTGGCCTACACCTTGCCCGGGTCTTTGCCGATGGTAGCCAGCGGTCAGGATCTAAACCCGGCCCAGGCTTTGCCGCGGGAAGAGCCGGCACAACTGCTTTGGACCGACACCACCTGGCAGTTTTGGTACCGCACGATGAACCGCTTCCGCAAGGAGCATCCGGCCTTGTGGAATCAGCCCGGAGACAGCCTGCAGGTATTGAAGCTGGAGGGCAAGAATCCGTCGCGTGTATTGGCCTTCCGCCGCCAGCGCGACCTGGATGCGGTTTGGGTATTTGTGAACCTCAGCGACGAGGTTGCTTACTTCAAGATTCCCAATGTCACCTTGCCACAGAACCCGGTGATGCTGTTCCAGAACCGCCTGATCGGTGAGCCGCTGAACGGGTATCTCCTCCCGCCGCGGGGTTATGTGATCTATGCGGAGCGTTGAGTTTCCGCAGCCCGGTCATTGAGCGCGCGGAACGGAGAGGAGCGCCCGCCGCGCCCCGACTGTAGCGAAGCGTTGGGGAAATGCCGGGAATGCATATTACCGCCACCCGGTCGTTGAGTAGCCGCAGCACCGTGCCCCTATCGCAGGTAGGGGAAGCGAAGGCGTATCGAAACGCGGGAATTCATATTCCTGCCACCCGGTCATTGAGCGCGCGGAACGCAGTGCAGCGCCCGCCGCGCCCCGACTGTAGCGAAGCGTTGGGGAAATGCCGGGAATTCATATTGCCGCAGCCTGGTCATCGTAAATACGAAACACACTATTTAACGCTGCAATACGGCCACTTCGATACGTCACTGCTCCGTTGCACTGCGCAGTTCCTACTCAGTGACCGGCCGAACACCTTAATCCGTCCGACGTTACGGCCACTTCGATACGTCACTGCTCCGCTGCGCAGTTCCTACTCAGTGACCGGCCATACAACTTAATCCTTCCTGCGTTACGGCCACTTCGATACGTCACTGCTTCGTTGCACTGCGCAGTTCCTACTCAGTGACCGGCCATACACCTTAATCCTTCCTGCGTTACGGCAACTTCGATACGTCACTGCTCCGCTGTGCTGCGCAGTTCCTACTCAGTGACCGGCCGAACACCTTAATCCTTCCTGCGTTACGGCCACTTCGATACGTCACTGCTCCGCTGCGCTGCGCAGTTCCTACTCAGTGACCGGCTGAACACCTTATTCCTTCCTGCGTTACGGCAACTTCGATACGTCACTGCTCCGTTGCACTGCGCAGTTCCTACTCAGTGACCGGCCGAACACCTTATTCCTTCCTACGTTACGGCCACTTCGATACGTCACTGCTCCGCTGCGCTGCGCAGTTCCTACTCAGTGACCGACTGAACACCTTAATCCTTCCTGCAATACGGCCACTTCGATACGTCACTGCTCCGCTGCGC
>JBKDBI010000471.1:0-2284 GCA_046314695.1 Bacteroidota bacterium
GAAGGCGAATCTCAGGCTTCGGGTTTGCGCGGACCTTTGGGCTGCAAAGGCCGGATCTCGAGGTTCACGGTGTGGAAGTTCCGCGGCATGCGGAGGAAGTTCACCATCGCTTCAGCCACATCGTCGGGATCGAGCATGTAATCGTGCGGCTTGATGTTTTCGCTGTTGCGGAAAAAATCGGTTTTCACGCTGCCCGGATACACGCAGGTAACCCGCACGCCGTCGTCGCGCACTTCCTTGTACAGTGCATCGCTGAACCCGCGCACGGCGAATTTGGTGGCACAATAGCCACTCACCTGCTGGTAACCTTCAAGTCCGGCAATGGATGCGATGTTCACGATCTGTCCGTATTGCCTTTCCTTCATCCCGGCCAGTACCATGCGCGTGCAATAGAACATGCCGTTTACATTGGTCTGGAACATTTCATCCCACTGCTCGATGGGCATCTCTTCGCAATAGCCGAAATAACCGAGACCGGCATTGTTGATGAGTATATCGACGCGGTTGCCTTCGGTTTGGAAGATCTGACCGAAGCAGTGTTCCACTTCTTCCAGGCGGCGCACATCGCAGCTCAGAAAGTTGAATTCCGGGTGGTCCATATCCGGGCGGTTGCGGCCCAGGCCATACACCTTGCAACCTGCCGCGAGCAACTGCAGGGCGACCGAACGGCCTATGCCCTTGCTCACTCCGGTGATGACCGCTATTTGTCCGTTGAGTTCCATATCGTTTGCTGTTTTTTACCGTTCGCCCTGGCCAAGTGAGAAGGCCCGTTTGCCGTTATCGGTATAAAGAAACTCGGTCTTGTTGATTTCAAGGCCGGCTCCGTGAATGGCCATGAGCAATTGCATGATGGCGTCCTGGCTCACAGGCACGGTATAATCAACCGAAGCGCAGAAACGGCAGCGGTATTGGTCGGTGAGCTGGCCATCCGCCACACGGTCAGGATAGACTATCAGACCGCGATTGCTCATCATCTTTAGGCTGAGGATGCCGGCTGCAGCTTGTTCAAGTGCATGACCAAGCGACTGGGGATCGCCGTCGTGGTGCACATAGACATCCACACCTACACATTGCATCACCGATTTGCGGCGCTCCACAGGTTTGAGATGGATGGGTTTATCGGTCGAAATGCGTACCGGGGTGAAGCGCTTGGGTTCTTTGCCGAGGCGTTCTATCAAGGCGGCGGCAAATTCACGCGTACCTGCCTTGGCCGCTGAATGGCCTTCCCGGTAGACGTCGCCGGTATGGATACCGTCTTCCAGGGTACAGAGCAGTGCATTCTGGATGCGGGCGCTCACTTCGCCCTGGCCAAGGTGAACCAGCATCATACAAGCCGCATTGATAAGGCCGGAAGGATTCGCCAGGTTGAGTCCGGAAATGTCTGGCGCCGAGCCGTGGATGGCTTCGAACATCGCAAAGTTGTCTCCGATATTGGCGCTGCCGCAAAGACCAACCGAACCGGCTACTTCGGCAGCAATATCGCTGATGATATCGCCGTAAAGGTTCATGGTCACAATCACATCGAAACGACCCGGATCATCCGCCAGGCGTGCGCTTCCGATATCGATGATATAATGGTCGGTGGTGATTTCCGGATATTCGGTGGCAATTTCATTGAAGACCTGATGGAAGAGACCGTCGGTATGCTTCATGATATTGTCCTTCGTCATGCAGGTAACATGGCGGCGTCCGTTCGCACGGGCATACGCGAAGGCGTAGCGGATAATCTTCTCGCAGCCCATGCGGGTAATGAGCTTGATGCTGTGCACCACCTCGGAAGTCTGCTGGTATTCGATGCCCGCGTAGAGGTCTTCTTCATTTTCGCGGATGATAACCACATCCATATCCGGGAACCAGGTTTTTACGTAAGGCGCATAGGCGCGTGTGGGCCGCACATTGCTATACAATCCAAGTGTTTTGCGGATGGTAACGTTGAGACTTTTATATCCGCCGCCCTGCGGAGTGGTAATGGGCGATTTCAGGAAAATCCCGTTGCGCTGCAGCGTTGCCCAGGCTTCGTCGGTGATACCGGAAAGGTTACCGCTCTGGTAAACCTTCTCTCCCACTTCAATTACATCGTATTCCAGTTTGGCGCCCGCGGCGTGCAACACCTGGAGGGTGGCTTCCATGATTTCCGGACCGATACCATCTCCATAAGCGACTGTAATTCTGGGTGTATTTGTCATTAACCGCGAAATAACCACAACGCAAGCGCATTCGCAGCCTTTCTTCGTTAAATTTCCGCAACAGTTTGAACCTGCCTGCCGGTCATTGAGTAGCCGTA
>JBKDBI010000472.1:0-3621 GCA_046314695.1 Bacteroidota bacterium
AACCACACCCCGCCTGGTTTCATTGCCTTCCCGGCGCTTCACATAGAGCCGCAGGTTGATTTCCTCAAAATTCCCCAGCAACGGCACCGGCACACCGAAGATGCGGGTGCGGCGGAACAGAAACCCGACCAGGGAAGCCCAGGCCATGCCATCGCGCAAATCTGCTTCCACGCCCTTCGGCAGGTAGGGTTCGAGCACGGCCGGCGGCAGCGCATAATTCGCCATGATCAGCTGTTCCCAGCGGGCAGTGAGGAAGGTTTCGGGCATAGAGCAGGCGACAATGGACGTTTGTCGCGATAAGAACACCCAGATGGCAATAGCTGTTTGTGGAGTGCAGAGGATTTGCTCATTTAAAAATCCGCCGGTCAAACGGAAACGGAACCATCTCCTTGACCTGCACGAGCTGAAAATCGGGATGTTTCGGATTGATGAGGACATTGAAATCGCCCTGTGTTACAACAGACGGAATGATGAGGAGGGCATGGCGGTTGCCGCGCACAAACGCATCGCCGATTTGTTGGGTCGCGGGCGGGTGCGGAAAGGCATTCCAGTTGGCTGGTAAGTCAGCTGCGTGGAGTGTTTGGGAAGCAACCTGGTCAGGGATGTCGAGGGTCATCATCACATAATCGTCGGGCAGGGTGGCGAGGGTAAAATGCACCGCCACTTCGGCCATGGCCAGCGATCGGTTCATGGCGGTATAAAAGAGTTCAACTCCGGCTGAGTTCCAGCGGGCGCCTTTGATCGCAGCACCAAGCCCCGACAGCGGCAGCGCGTATGCTTCCCTTGCCAGCCTGTATACTTCCATCTTTAAACCAGGATGCCGTGGTTGATGCGGATCAATTCGCCCAGCACCATGTCTTTCCCGTAGGAATCTTTCAGCAATTCAATCGGTTTCAGGTTGTTGAACGCGTAGACGGGCGTATTCAGCCAACTTTTGAAGCGCTCCAGGTTCCCGAAAACCTCGAGGCCTGCACGCGTCACCTCAGCCATTTCCAGAATTTTCTCGGAATGGATGGGCTTGAAAAGATGTTGCTTTGCCTGCTTGTAGCGCTGCAACGATTTTCCTGAAATATCGAGGAAACCCGCCCAATCGCTTTCGCTGAAGGGTGCTTCCTGCTGTATCAAATCGAAAAGAGAATAGGGGATGCCGGCGCGGATAGCGGCAATCATCAGCATTCTGTTGTCGAGGAAGCTGTCGTAGGTGATACCGGGCTGTTCCTCCGCAGTAAAGCCACCCTTCAATGCATCGGCGAAAAGATAGCCTATTTCCTTGTTCAGCCGGGATTCTAAACTGGATTTTCGGGGCGTTTTCATACCATTACCGGATATTTGTCTTCGAATTTAGGACAAATTTCCCGCTGTTGCAAGTCGCAACACTGCTTCTATTCCTTGGGCAGTAAAGTTGGATTGCATCACCTTGATTCTGATTATCAACCAGCTGCTAAGAGCTGAACGGCAGACTTTACTACACAACAACCGGTTCCTCCTGTGCCGCCCATGCTATCAGCTCGATGGCCAATTCAACCGCATCGCGGCAGGTGCTTGCTTTCAGATACCCGTCGTAACCCATGCTCAGATGGCAGCGTTCGCAACAGGCATTGAGTGCCTTGCGTTTCTTTTTGTCCGTGGATGCTGCCAATTCCCGGTATTGGTCAATGTGCGGTCTTCCTTTGACAGGAAAACGCGATTTTGACGTGCTTGGGGTCGCTGTAATACGCGCCTTCTTTGCCTGCTTTGCGCAAAAATTCGCGCGCATTGGCCACATAGAGCATAGCTTCGGTATGTGTGTCTTTATTTATCAGTAAGCAGAAAAAGTCAGCGTGTAGTGCGAAGTCAATCGCACCCTGGAAATACTTCAAACCTGTTTCTCACACAGATATTTTTATCCCAAATCAAGCATTAGAAAACTGATTAGGGCTTGGAAGCAAGAGAGAGCCGGAAATGAACGTAAGTTATTGTTTTTCCGTTTGAAGTCTGTTGTCTTTCGTTTGGGGAGTGGCTGTTCTGAAGGGTGTGGAAAGGGTGATTGTTCCCAGAACGAAATTCTGAAGCGCGATAGGGGACGAAGGGGTTGGAGGTGAGGAAGGAGTGGGGAATAAGGTTTTTGTAGCGGCAATAAAGTATTAGATAAACGTTTATAAGCGTGTAATTTCTACTCGGATTAGGCTCAAGCCGTCCATAGGCCTTTGCTGATAGTGGTTTCTTGCCTATATTGCACCCACATTTTAACTGTTTTTGATTATGGACTTTTTTACTTTTATCCAAACGTACAACACCGAAGATCGCTGCATCCTTTTGTGGAAGGAATTGCGGGATAAACACGGTGTATTCTGTAACCGCTGTGGCAACAATGAACATCTGTGGCTCCCCTCAAAGCGGAGATACCGGTGTAAACAATGCCAGTCTGAGACCACTTTGCGCAGTGGAACCTTGCTGGAGTATTCCAAGCTCCCTTTTCGATACTGGGTCTATGCGATTGCTGTGCTTGCTTTTCAGAAGAAATCGATTTCCGCTTTGCAGGTCCAGCGCCATCTCGGGCATCCGCATTATCGCCCCATCTGGCTGATGATGCAGAAGATGAAGGTGATGATGGCTGATCTGGTCGATTGGTACGCTATGCTGGACCATCTTACGGCAGGTGTGGCCAACTTTCCGGCTGTTCCTGAAAAGTCAGACCCGGAAGCTGAAACCACCAAAGCAGCTGCGAAGCAAGGCTTGAAGGTGCAATCAGAAGAAGGACAGGGCCTGGAGCTGATGCCCGTTGAGATAAAGGGACTGAATCTGCAATTACCTCATAGCCATCCGTGGTTCATACACGCGCAGGGCGGGCGTTTGCGATTGATTTCGATGCTACCGGAATCACTGAAAGACCTCCCGTATAACCACCACCATCCTGTTCCAAGGAAAACCACGCCACTGACACCTGACGAGCGTCCGGTCGGAATGAATATCCGCATCCGCAGCCTCGACAAGCGTCCGCGCCCCTGGTTCGAGGATGACCGCTACATGGGCAGATTGCGCTACACGGAAATCATGGTAGTTAATGCCAGGCGCAACCTGGAAGGCATCCACCATTTCGTCAGTTCACGCTACCTCCGGAATTATCTGGGAGAATTCTGCTACCTCACCAATCGCCGCTACAGCGGAAATCAGAAAGTTGAACACATGTTCGCTTTGTTTGTCAGCAAGGCATGGAACCTGCCGTACATAGTGGACGCTTCCGACTAATCTGGAATTTCCGTTTCCCCAAAGGTGGAATCACCCGCCCTAATCCTTCCCAACCCCTCACACATCCTTCCAACAACACACCATTTCTTTCAGATTCGTAGTCTCATCATATACTCCCGGCGTCCGAACCAATCTGTTGTCTCATCCTCGAAACTCCCGTCACGATAGCTATCGGGAATGGGCTTTTGAGCCTCATGATGTTGCTTTAATTCACGACCCGGGATAAACATCCTGACAAGGGTCAGGATACCTGCGTTTGCTTTTTCGTTTTCTCCCGTTTATACTTGCACTAACGAATGTTAGTTAAGCGCCATGGAGAACACTAACCGAAGGGAGACGCTCATGCGTGCCGCCGCCCGTCTGATGCGGGAAAACGGTTATCCCGGCACCTCC
>JBKDBI010000473.1:0-2185 GCA_046314695.1 Bacteroidota bacterium
AAGCCAGCTGCGCGCATGCCGGGAGAAGATACCATGACATCAAGATTTGCGCAATGCCAATAAGGAACCGCGCTCGGCTGTGGGTTCGGGTTATACGACCCGCTAAAAACGGGCCGGGACTCGCGTTACAATCGTTTTCCTATGATATGCGACCCGGTTGGACCGGGTCTGGAGCCAAAGGGAATCCGAGATTCTATGCGCTTTGCGTGAAAACGACATTTAAAAGGTTCACGCAAAGACCGCAAAGAGAACGGTGAATTCAATGCCGTCTTTGCGGGCTTTTCCCGGGTTTTATGAAACCTGATTTCTTAACCCAATACGACCTTTCGTTGCGGGCAGCAAATCTTTGCGTGCTTTGCGTGAAAACAACATACGGCAAGGGTTCACGCAAAGACCGCAAAGGGCAAAACACGCAGAGACCGCAAAGAGAACGGTGAATGCTATGCCGTCTTTGCGGGCCTAAACCTAATGGAGCTGTTACATTTCAAGTCCGACCCTGAAGCTCATTTTGAAACCAATCCAGATACCATTGGGTTTGGGATGCCAGATAATAGGGCAGATTCAGCAACTTGTAAGGTTTATGCGCAGACGTTGAAACGGTGGTTATAGCGGGCAATCCGGCATAAAAGCGAACTGCCATGTTATGGGGTGCGCTATCCATGAATTGGTGCAGCGAACGCAGGGTACCTGTTTTTCCGGACTTTGTTTCGATCGGAATAACGCGCCCTTGGAAGGGGTATAAGAAATCAACCTCTGCAGTAGATTGGCTCCGCTCGCGTGTCCAAAAGTACAATTCACTCAGGGCGTTGTATTGTTTCGCAAGCAATTCCTGACCAGTCAGGTGTTCAATCATAACGCCCTGATACACCGCACTTAAGTCTTCTGTCTTGATGATTTCATGGCGAATGCCGGCCAGGTGGTTCATCAATCCCGTATCCAGCACCTGCAGCCTGGGCGATTTCTTCAGATCAGGCTGTAAAGGCAAAGTGGCAGAGGTGCTCGGATAAAGCAGCTTCAGTAAGTGAACCTGTTCCAACATCCTCAGACACTCTCCCATTTCGCGTGAACGGTATGCAGAGTTTCCAAACCCGGCAAAGCGGATACGCTTTCCCGCTTCAGAGAAAGCGGATTTTATTACATGGCGCAGGTGCAAGGCTTGGGTATCATATCGTGCGTACTTCTCCACGTCATCGAGGTACGACGTCAAAAGGGAATCAAATACCGGATTCAAAGCGCCGTAATCCCGTGTTGCAGCGAACTTGCTTACCAGCTCCGGCATCCCACCAACCAGGGCGTACTGATGGTATAACTTCATCAGTTTATCGTGTGCAAACTCCCTGCAGGGTATGTGTGTGAGTTGTTCGAGTGCTGCGGCTTCTCCAAGCGCATCCAAGAATTCCGGGAAGGACGCGGGCCGCAGTACCCGGAATTCAACCCGGCCAACCGGATAGTGGGCCGACGTGTCGAATACCGACTCAAGCATACTCCCGGCGGCGATCACCCTGATATCGGGTTCCTGTTCGTAAAAGTATCGCAGGATATTCATTGCCTCGGGCACCTCCTGGATTTCGTCGATAAAGATCAGTGTTTCTGCTTTGCGCGCCAGCGATTGGTTTTTGAGAAAAAAAATGGTCTGCAGCAACTCTTCCAGGTTTCGAAAACGCAGGAAGGGCTGTTTGTCTTCCGACAATTCCAGGTTGAGATAAATATACTGACCGAACCCTTTCCCAAACGTATGGACCAAGGTGGTTTTCCCTACTTGCCTGGCTCCTCTGATTACCAGCGGCTTGCGTCTTTCAGCTTTGCTCCAGACTGCCAGTTCATCCATCATCAAACGCCTGAACATGTAACAAATGTAGGGCTTTTTGTTAAATACGACGTAACACTATTAGCCTTACTTTTGCGCCAATGAGCAATACAATATGGGTTACATTCTGATTTACGTGTAATATTATGAGGGCTATTGCCTTTTTGAAGCCAGTTCCATGTGCACTACACGGAAAAGACAATTTGCCTGTTTCAGGCAAACAAACCGTTGAGGACAAAGCCAGCTGCGCGCATGCCGGGAGAAGATACCATGACATCAAGATTTGCGCAATGCCAATAAGGAACCGCGCTCGGCTGTGGGTTCGGGTTATACGACCCGCTAAAAACGGGCCGGGACTCGCGTTACAATCGTTTTCCT
>JBKDBI010000474.1:0-8863 GCA_046314695.1 Bacteroidota bacterium
TGTTTGAATAAAAGTCACAAAGTTCATAATCAAAAACAGTTAGAATGCGGGTGCAATATAGGCGGGAACCCCTTTCCTGCCAAGGCTACTGTGCAGCTTGTGCTTAATCTGGTCTGAAATTACACGCTTATAAACGTTTAACGATTCATTTATTCTAAAAACAAACCCCTCATTCCATACTCCTTCCTCGCCTCCATCCCCTTTCATCCCATTTCGCGGCTCTCAATTTCGTCACACAATCAATCACACATCCCACACCCTTCGGAACAGACACTCCCCTAACGAAAACAACAGCTCTCCAATGGGAAACCAATAACCACCGTTCACTTCCGGCTCTCCCTCTTGCTCCCGAGCCCCACAAAGGTTCTTTAATGCATGATTTGCGTTGATTGCATTTGGCGTTGCCATTTTCCCGCTACACGGAATACCCCTTGCTTCCTCCATGGTAAGGCATAATGTGATTTACGGGTAAAGTAAGCTTCCGGCTCTACGGCTTCAACTTCGGGTTTTCCAGGTGCCGGGTTGCGTCGCGGGTTTGCTTCTTCTCCAGGTTCTGGCGGAAAGCTGCTTCCAGGTCGACGCCGGTTTGGTTGGCCAGGCAGCAGAGTACCCAAAACACATCGGCCATCTCATCGGCCAGGTTACCTTTTTCAGCTCCCTTACGGTAACTTTGTTCGCCGTATTCACGCGCCATGATGCGGGCCAATTCGCCTACCTCTTCCATCAACACCGCCGTATTGGTGAGCTCCGAGAAGTACTTCACTCCTACTGTTTTTATCCACTGATCCACTTCCTGTTGGGCACCGCGCAGGGTGATGGCCTTTGTTTCCATGCATGCAAAATACAGGGAAAACTCGCCCGCTTTGTTCGCCTTAAGTTCTGCATCTTTGGAGCAGCATGGATGATTTTTTAGCATTATTGGATGGCTTGAATGAGGCACAGCGCAGGGCTGTTGAAATGATCGAAGGGCCTGTGCTTGTCGTCGCCGGGCCCGGCACAGGAAAAACGCAGATGCTCGCCGTGCGGATCGGAAACATCCTGAATAAAACAGACGCCAAACCGTCGGATATCCTTTGCCTTACATATACAGAAGCCGGCACCGCTGCGATGAAGAAACGCCTGGCAGCCCTGATCGGCCCGGATGGCCACAAGGTAAACGTTTACACCTTCCATGGCTTCTGCAACCGTGTGATCAACGAGAACCCGGAGCGTTTTGGCCGCGCCGGACTCCGGGTGATGGATGAACTCGAACGCGAAGAAATCCTCGCATCCCTGCTTCAGGAACTGCCCGCCGGCGACCCGCTTAAACTCTATGGAGAAGATGCCCGCTACAGCCAGCAAGCGCTCAAACAGCTGTTCGGCATCATGCAGCAGGAAGGATTCAGTTCCGAATGGATCCATCAACGCATCCACGCTTTCATGCAAAACCTTCCCTTCAACGAAAAGTACCTCTATCAACGCAAACAAGGCAACTTCAACAAAGGAGACCTCAATCCCAAAAAAGCCGAAGAAATCACAGACCGCCTGCAGAAACTGCGCTCTGCCGCCACCTTGTTCGACCGTTACAACGAACGCAAAAAAGCACTTGGCTTATACGAATTCGACGACATGCAGCGCTGGGTATTGCAAGCCTTCGAAAAGAGCGATGTGCTGCTGCAGCGCTATCAGGAGCAGTTCTTGTATTTCCTGGCCGACGAATTCCAGGATACCAGCGGCGCACAGAGCCGGCTGCTGGATCAATTGTGCAGCTTCTGGGATGTGCCGAACGTATTTGCGGTTGGCGACGACGACCAGAGTATCTACCGATTCCAGGGTGCGAGCCTGGCCAATATCGAAAGCTTCATCCAGCGCTACGGAAACCATTTGCAAACCGTTGTTCCGGTTGACAATTACCGCAGCACTCAACCCATACTCGACGCGGCCGATGTACTCATTTCAGGCAATACGCAGCGCCTGAGAGGCGAACACACCAAACTCAAGGCAGCTGCCAGCGGTAAAAATACCGGGCCGCTGCCGCGCATTGTGGCGCTGCCGAATGCCTTGCACGAAGCCGTTTTCATCGCCGACGAAGTGCAGGCGCATCTCGACAGCGGCATCCCGGCCTCTGAAATCGCCATCATCTACCGCAACCACGCCCATGCCGAACGCATCATCGACGAGTTTCACGCACGTGGATTGCCATACCAGACGCGCAAGCTGAACAATGTGCTGCTCGATCCACTCATCACCCAGCTGGAAGACTTCCTGGGTTTGATTTGCGACGAATTACGCGAAGCACACAGCGGCGAGTTCCGCCTATACCGCATCCTGCACTATGGCTTATACGGCATCGAACCCGCTCAGGCTGCAGCCCTGGCTGTTACAGCACGCAGGCAACAACAGCGCTGGCGCTTGCTGCTGGCCGACCAACCCAAGCACAGCCTGAACAATCCGAACCTGCCAGGTGCAGGCATGCTGGCAGAAGACCTGGATTACTGGTTAAAAAACGCACCCAATTATACCGTTCCGGAATTGGTGGAACGCGTGATCGCCAGGGGTGGATTCTTGCGCAAGGCACTCCAGCACGAAAATCCGGCTTATGCCATGGCCCTGCTCCACAGCTACCACCATGTGGTGAAGGAAGACAACCGGATGAATCCGCAGCTTACCCTGGGCGAGCTGTTGCAGCGCATGGAACGGCGCCGGAAGGCAGATATTTCCGTGCCGATTGAAAAGCGCTTCGGCAACGAATCGGGTGTAACCTTCACCACCGCCCACAATAGCAAGGGCCTCGAGTGGGAAGTGGTTTATGTGGCAGCCTGCAACGACATCAATTGGGAAAAGACCCGATCGAAGCCCTTGCCCTTCAAAATGGACGAAATACTCGATGCCCTTCCCGAATCGGTCATCGAAGACAATGAAGAAGTGCGGCGCCTCTTTTATGTGGCGATGACGCGGGCCGGCAGGTATTTAACGATGACCTATCCGGAGTTCGACAATACCAGAAGCCTCCTGCCCTCGTCGATGCTGCAGGTATTGCAGGATGCAGAAAAGGCAGAAACGTTAAAGACCAACATCGACACACCGGCGCTTATCGCTGCCGAAGCCCGTGTTTGGGAAGCCGCTGCAGCGCCGGCACCGGCCATTCCGGAGGAAGACATGCTGGCACCCATCCTGAAAGAATTCGAATTGTCTCCCACCGCGATGCAGAATTACCTCAAATGCAGGCTCAGTTTCTATTACCGCAACATCTTGCGCATTCCCCAATCGCGCTCTGAGTATGCATCATTCGGCTCGGCCGTTCACGACGCCTTGAATGCCTTTTTTACCGGATTCAGCCGCGAGCAGATCCTACCCGACCCAGGCTACCTGCTCGAACATTTCAAGAAGGGCATGTTGCGTTACCGCGATGGTTTCACAGAAACCGGGTTTGAACGCAGGCTGAAACAGGGCGAGGATTTGTTGCCTGACTATCTGGAGGCAAGGAAAGAAAGTTTTGGCCTTGAAACCCGCACGCTGCTCGAGTATCAGGTGCGCACACGCCTCGGCGATGCGCCCATAACCGGTAAAATGGACAAGGTGGTGATCGACGGCCACAGCGCCCGGGTTTGCGATTACAAAACCGGCGACCCATCCAAAGGCAAAGACAAGCTCAAACCTTTGAAGATCGCAGACGGCGAATGGCATACCTGGGGTGAATATTGGCTTCAGCTCGCCTTCTATCAGATTCTCACCCGGCACAGCGGCGAGACGGCCTGGCAGGCAGACACCTTTGAAATTGACTTCGTGCAGCCCGATGCCCGCGGTAATTACCCTGCAGCGCGTCTGAACTTCACCCATGCCGATATTGAAGCCGTTGAAACCAAGATCCGTGAAGTATATGCGGCCATACAAAGGCGCGAATTCGCACCCGGATGCGGTAAAAATGACTGCGAATGGTGCAAATTTGCCCGACAATACCGTTTTGATACGGCCCCTGCTGAAGTCGAAACAGAAGAAGAACTGAATAACCCATGAGGAAAATCATCCAGCTGTTTTTGCTGCTGCTCGTCGCAGCGAGTGCTAGATCGCTACAGGCGCAGTCTGACAAAGAATACCTTTCCATACGCCGCGCCTTGCTGAGCGGTGCCGATCGCATCGTTTTGCGCAGCGCTGCCGATGTGGATTTACTCATGAAGAACTACCGAAAGTTGTACGGCACGGTAGGCATCCGCGTCGACGGCCCCGTTCCGCTCGATGCGGTTGCAGAGGCCGTTTTCCGTTTGGATGAACTCCTGGAACTCGATCTGCGCCAATGGCAGGGCGAACCCAATGCCGAAACCCTCGCCAAACTGTGGCAAGTGGAAGAAATCGGCATCCACATTTCCGAACAGAATGAAGCCCTGCTGGAGAAGTTCCCCGATCTGAGCAAATTCCGGTCGGTTGTATTGCAATTCGATGCCGTACCAGACGACTTCAGCTTCTTCAAATCACTCAGTCACCTGCACAGGCTGTGGTTGATAGCACCTTTCTCTCCCGCCGATCTGCAGAAAGTATTCCGTGAACTGCAGCGCTTCCCAAAACTCGACCACCTCGGTATCAGCCTCAACCGATTTGCCGATTTGCCCTACAGCGCCCGCAAACTCAAATCGCTGCGCGAGTTAACGCTCATCGACAACCTCAGCTGGCTGGCCAACAAAGGCTGGCAGGAACTGAAAACCGAACGCTATTCCATCAACTACACAGATACTACCGGCATGGGCCGCAAACTCAACCTGGTATACCTGTCTGACGACGTTGACCTTTATCCTAACGATTGGGAACACCTGCGCAAGGTTTTCCCGAATCAGGTATTGGCCGATTATCAGCAGGATAACGACACGCTCACCCCGGCCGGACAATCTGTATTGCCTTTTGCTGCCAGGCCACGCCCAACATTTGCCCATCACCCTAGTTATCAGGCACTTTTCCCGGAAATGGAACCGCGGCGCAATGTGTATGAGATCGACCCGACGCAAAACAATATCCTGTATTCCGTCAACGGCAATTGCCTGATGGTTCCATCCAACAGCCTCGTACTGGCAGATGGCAGCCTCCCGCAGGGTAAAATAACCGTTTCGCTGCGTGAGATGCAGCGCGCCGAAGAACTCCTCAGCCACGGTGCACCTACCGCATTCGATAGTGCCCGTACGCGCTTTTTCCTTTCCCAGCGCTACCTGGCCGATATCCGGGCAGTCTACAACAACCAACCCCTGCAGGTGAAGCCGGGTAATTTTCTCCGCTTGTACGCACGGATGAACGCCGACAGCTCAGACCGCTTCTATGCCCTGGATGAAAAAACCGGCCGCTGGAACCATTTCCGCGAATACGATTACCATTTCGACGATGCCAACCTGCGCGTAACCGATTTCTATTCCTGGTTCAAAGACAGTTCTGCCCGCCGGCATTACGCTACCGACCAGACGCCCCTGGGTCAGCGCTTTCTCTCAGGCGACCATTACTATTGCCTTCCCAACCTGGTGAACGAAGCCTGGCTGTACGAAGAAAATGGCATGTATGTGCGTTATTCAGAAACCAAACCCACGGCCGGCGACAAAACCTATAACCTGCGCCGCGGCAAATCGCTGATCGCCGTCCAGAAAGCGTTTGTTGACCGCAACAAAGAAAAAGGCGTGGTCAAATTCACCCTTTTCGACCGTTCCGAAGGCATGCTGTTCCCGGAGCTCAAGGCTTTTAAGGGATTTACCTTCGCTTATACCGGCAAGTTCAACTCCAAGGCCTTCAGCCAGGAATACATATTCCACCGCAAGTTCTTCGATGTGCGGGTTGAAATGGAAGGCACACAAGCTGTGGTGTTGTTGAAGTGTGAGGATGGATTTGTGCGCATTCCGGTTGATATCTCCTATCATCCAACAGGCAATACCGACAAGGCGCGGAAAACATTCCGGAAGCATTACCAGCGCTACCGCAGGCTTCTCGTTCAGAAAGAGCAGGCCTTCAACACGCAGATGCGCAGTGAATACAAGGAGAAAATCCGCGAATCAGAAAGCCGCCGCACCGCACCAATAGGCCGCGCCGCCTATACCGAAAACGAATTCCGAATCCGCAGCCTCGGCGTCTTCGCATGGGGGCATCCAGAACAGCAAAACGACAGCATGCACCTGCTGGTGAAATTCACCGATGGCGGCGGTCTGCCGGTGGATGTAAAGACGGCTTTCCTCCTGCTGAAACAGCCCTATACGCTGTATATGTTGCCCAAAGCCGAGACCTTTGAAATACAATACCGCCCCGACCGCTTTGTGTGCATGGGCTGCCTGGATTACAAAGGGAACGTGTACGTGCTGAACCACGAACGCATCGGCACACTCGAAGTGCAGACCAACAGCCTCTTGTATCTGCCGGCGAACGAAGTAGCCCGGCCGCTGCGCAACCGCAAGGAATATTTCCGGGTTTTGGGCATCCAGGAACGCAAATGAGCATCACCCCTGAACTTGTACTGATTGCCATCGGCGCCTATGCATTATTGCTCCTGGGCATTGCCTGGTTTACGGGCAGGAAGGCCGATTCAGACGGATATTTTGTAGGCAACCGCAAAAGCCTTTGGTACCTGGTGGCCTTCGGTATGCTCAGCGACAGCATGAGCGGCGTATCCTTCATTTCCGTTCCGGGCGATGTGGCCAAGCAAGGATTCGGCTACCTCCAGACGGTCATGGGGTATGTATTGGGTTATGTGGTGATTGCTTTTGTGTTGTTACCGCTGTACTACAAACTCAATCTGACCAGTATTTACACCTATTTGGGTGGAAGGTTTCACCGCAGCGCCCAAAAAACAGGTTCCGTATTTTTCCTGATCTCCAGGCTCAGCGGATCAGCCGCGCGTTTGTTCGCTACAGCTGCCGTGATCCAGCTCTTTGTATTCGACCGCTGGGGTTGGCCATTTTCAGCAACGGTAATTCTGATCATCGCGCTCATACTGCTTTATACCATCCGAGGCGGCATCAAGACCCTGGTTATCACCGATGCGCTGCAGTCGCTGTTTCTGTTGGCGGGTTTATTGCTCTCGGTGGTAGCGATTGTTAAGGCCTGGCCCGAAGGAAAAGGCATTTGGGAAAGCATCCGCAATGCCGGTCATACACGGATCATCAACAGCGACCCCTATTCGGCAGACTTTTTCTGGAAGCAGTTCATCAGCGGCATGTTCGTGTGCATAGCCATGACCGGCCTCGATCAGAACATGATGCAGAAGAACCTCAGCTGCCGCAGCCTGCGCGACGCCCAGAAGAACATGCTCTGGTTCAGCGCGGTATTGGTGCTGGTGAATGTGTTGTTTGTAAGCCTCGGGGCACTCCTGCTTGAACACGCCAAGGCGGGAAACATCGCGCTTCCCTTGAACGACAAGGGTTTGCTCGCCACCGACCGCATCTTCCCCTTCATGGCCCTGGAACAGCTTGGCCTGCTGGCCGGTATGGCGTTCATCATCGGCCTCACGGCAGCCACTTTTTCCAGCGCCGATTCGGTGCTCACTTCCCTCACCACCAGTTGCTACATCGATCTGCTGGAGCTGGACCGCCGCACCGACATTTCGCAAAAAGCGCGGGAACGCCTGCGCATGGCCATACACTTTGGCTTCGCCATTCTGCTTTTCGGAACCATTTTACTGTTCAAGGCCTTCAACGACCAGGCCCTGATCAAAACGGTCTTAAAACTGGCCGGTTACACCTACGGCCCCTTGCTCGCACTCTTTGTATTCGGGCGTTTCACCCGCCTTATTCCAGCCGCCCGCTGGGTACCGCTTGTCTGCCTCGCGAGTCCGCTGCTCACCTGGATCATCGACCGCAACAGCCAGGCCTGGCTCGGCGGGTATGCTTTCGGCAACGAAGTACTCCTGCTCAATGCAAGCATTACCTTGCTCGGGTTGTGGGCCATTTCAAGGAAGATGTCACCGGCGGGCGGTTGAGCGCTCGTAGCGCCGTGCCCCTATCGCAGGTAGGGGCAGCGAAGAGCATGCCTGCCCCGACTTTTTCAGTCGGGGAAACCTTTCCTCTTCGACTCCGGACCCATAAAGACGCAGTGATTCCCGTGTCTCAGTTTTCCCGACCGATGGAGTCGGGACGGCTGCGCCGCGTAGTTACAGCCTTTTCTATATCCACCCAAGAAGATTGAGTGGATTCCATGTCCCGTTTTCGACTGGTCTCCGCTACGCTCCGACCGCTCAATCACCGGGCGGCAGTGATTCCCGTGTCCCGATTTTCCCGACTGAAAAAGTCGTGACGGCTGCGCCGCGTAATCACCGGGTTTTGACGGAGTTTACAACAGCGGTTCAGGGTCCGTTTCTTTATCCCGTCCGAAGCGCTCGCGGCGTTCGAGAACACCCTCGGCATTGAAGAATCGCCAGCGACCGGTTTTCTGGCCATCGCGGTACTTGCCTTTAACCTTCACCATGCCGTTTTCCCAGTACTCGAGGTACTTCCCGTGGAAAATATTGTCTTTCACTTCGGCAATGAACTTGAGTTGCCCATTGTCGTAATACTCGCGCATCACGTTGCCGTTGATATGTTCGATCATGAACTGATCCACATCGCTGAGACTGTCGAGTGCCTCCATGGAATCGACATCCAATGGCTGCAACTCCGGCACAATGAGGTCTTGTTCTCCCGGCTTGCGGAAATCGGCGCTGAAACGCGTGCGGAATCCGCCTTCCTCCGCCTTGAAATGGAAACCAATTTGCGGGAAACAGAGGATATAAGATCTGTTGTATTTGGCAGACTGCCACTTGGCCGGACTGAGCAATCCGCGCAAATCAGAGAAGTAGCGCGGCATATTCAGGTAGGCAAACACCGAACGCGTTTTGGAAAAGGTGGATGAAAAGGCCTGGAAATCGGTCTCTTTGTCCAGCGTTTGCCCG
>JBKDBI010000475.1:0-2235 GCA_046314695.1 Bacteroidota bacterium
GATGCAGGCCGCCGAAACGTCCGCTCCCGCCGTCCCCTCGGGTGGCGCGGACCTTCCATCGGCAGAGGTTAAATCCGAGCAGCCGCCGCCTTCGTCTGACGACAGGCCGCGCGGTCCCGATGGCAAGTTTGCACCGAAACAAGCGGAAGCCGCGCCGAAAGAGGCCGCGCCCGCCGAACAGATTAGCGACCAGCCGCAGGAAGCGAAGCCCGACGCGACGGCCTCAACGCCGCCCGCTACGGCCCCCGTTTCTTGGTCGCAAGACGCGAAAGCCGCGTGGGCTTCGCTCCCCGTCGCCGTTCAACAGGCGATCATCAAGCGGGAGCAGGAAGCCAGCACCGGCATCAAGTCTTACGCGGACAAGCTGAAGGCCAGCGAGGCGTTGCAAAGCGTCATTGGGCCCCGCGCGCAAATGCTCGCGGCGCAGTACGGCACAACCGAAAAGGGCATCGAAACCCTTTTCCAACTGTCCGACTTCGCCGGGAACAATCCGCAAGGGTTTATCCAGTGGTTCGCTCAACAGCGCGGGATTGACCTAAACCAGCTTGGCACACTCCCGAACCAACAGGCGCAACCCGCGCCCGTTGATCCCCAATACGCCGCGCTACAACAGCGTTTTGGGCAGTTGGAGAGTATGCTTGTCGCGCAGCAACGCGCCGAGCAGGAACGGCAAACGGTAGAGCTAAATCGCCAGATCGAAGCGTTCAAGTCGGACCCCAAAAACGCGCACTTCGAAGAGCTTCGCCAGGATATGGCGCGGCTCATTCAAGGCGGCATGGCCTCCGACCTCTCAGACGCTTACGAAAAGGCGATGTGGGCTAATCCCACTGTCCGCGCGAAGGTGATCGAAAGCCAGCGCGCGCAAGAGGAAGCCCAACGCAAAGCCGAAGCCGAAAAGAAAGCTGCCGAAGCCCGCAAGATCGCCGCCGTCAACGTGGCGACCAAGGGCACGGTGGGCGCTTCTCCGACTGCTACCAAATCTATGGAAGAAACGATGCGCCAAGTGGCGGATCGTATCTATAGCGCGGCCTAATCCAACCTAGAAGGAATAGGCAACCATGCCGTCCCCGAATAGCGTGTTCACCGAAATGGTGACCACCACTCTCCGCAATCATCCGACCGAGGTTGCGGATAACGTAAGCGCGAACAATGCGCTTTATTCCCGCCTGAAGCGTCGCGGTAAGATCAAGTCGCTTTCCGGCGGCTACGAAATCGTCCGCCCGCTCGACTACGCCGAAAACTCGACGTATCAGCGTTACTCGGGCTTCGACACCCTCAACGTCAACGCGTCGGACGTTCTGACCGCCGCGAAGTTCGACTGGGTGCAGGCCGCGATAAACGTCGTCGCCTCGGGCCGCGAGCTTCGCATGAACTCCGGCAAGGAGCAGCTTATCGACTTGGCGGCGGCGCGTACCCGCAACGCGATGCGGACTGCGGCCAACAATATGTCGATTGACCTGTATTCGAGCGGCGCGCTTGCGAACCAGATGGGCGGCCTCGCGAACATCATCCAGACGAACGGCCAGGGCACGGTCGGCGGCATCAACTCCGCGACTTACACTTTTTGGCGCAACAAGTTCCTGGAAGCGACCGGCACGAACCTCGTGACGAAGGCGAACATCAAGGGGTTCATGAACACCTTGTACCTCGACCTCGTGCGCGGTGCGGACAAGCCGGACCTCGTGGTTTCGTCGCATGACTTCTTCGCGATGTACTGGGAGAGCCTCCAGGACTTGCAGCGCTACGCCGAAGCCGACAGCGCGACGGCGGGCTTCAAGTCGCTCAAGTACGTCGATGCGGACGTGATTTTCGATAGCAACTCGAACTTCTCCACGACCGCCGAACGCATGTACTTCCTGAACACGAATTATCTCGAACTGGTCGAGCATCGCGACGCGCGGTGGACGACGATGGACGAGAAGATGTCCGTGAACCAGGATGGTGTCGTCATCCCGATCCTGTGGATGGGTAACCTCACCTGCAGCAACCGCTCGCTTCAGGGCATCCTGATCGACGCCGCCTAACCGATGGGGGCGGGTTTCGGCCCGCCCCTCTTTCTTTGAGAAGGAACTAACCACATGACTGCTTTCTTCGGTGCTTCGCCTTCCGTGACTTACACGGAAGCGGAGATTGTCGCGGGCGGCAAGGGCTTTGCTCTTGGCGACCGTTACGTTGACGCGGCGGGTAACGGCTGGGTTTTCGTGCAGGCTGATGGCGCCATCACCGGCCCCGGCT
>JBKDBI010000476.1:0-10001 GCA_046314695.1 Bacteroidota bacterium
AAAACCCAAGGCTCACGCAAAGACCGCTAAACGGGCCGTAGCCATCACAGATTAGGCGGAAGCGTCCAAAACCGCGTCCGGTAACCGTTTCCGACATCGAAGACGTAAATCTAAAACCCAAGGTTCACGCAAAGACCGCTAAACGGGCCGAAGCCACCACAGATTAGGCGGAAGCGTCCAAAACCGCGCCCGTACTGAGTTCCCGCCGAACCCGGATTATCGGGAAGCGAGCGGATCCGCGTCCATGAACAAACCCTAATCATTCATTGAACTAAGACCCGCATAAAGACCTGTTCCCAACAAACCCGAAAAATTTTTAGCAATCTTTTCGGCCTGTTTCCTGTTTCCATTTCTGAAACAATCAAACCCCAGGCAAGTGCGATACTCCACTCCGTTGAAGTTGTCCGCCGCTACTGTATCTAGCTACAAACACCACCTATCGCATGTCTGAAAACCGGCTCGTATAGTTTTTCTGTAGAGAAAATTCGGCTCCGCCGCCGCCGGCAGGTTGTGGAAAGTTGTTCGACCGGTTGGCAATCGATGCTTTGTTTAGCAACTAAAAACCCCCAAATAATTACTAAAAATTACACAAAACACCAAAGCGTTAATTATCTGCAAAATGCGCTGAATGCAGTGTTTACAGGCATTTTGAGTTGTATTTTGTTTGCACCTTATTGTTTATCCACAAAATCTTCGCATTATATTTGCCCGTAACAAACCAACAACCGGATGTTCTTATCAACTACCCGTAGGGCTGAATCGTGGCTGCGCATGGCGTTATTCGCCCTGTGCCTGCTCGTTCCCCGGGTTCTGCTGCTGGCCGATGTGGGGGCATCGGGTGGCATTGTGCGCAACGACGGACAATTGCGCGACCAGCAGGGCCGGGAAGTGAAATCGGTGCGATACCTGGGTGTCGGTTCCGATTTGCATGTGCAGTTCCGAACCGGAGGCTTCAGCTACGAAATCTTTAAACCTGGCCAGGCCGGCAGAATCCTCGTGCAACGCATCGATGTCCAGTTCGATCAGGCCGATACCGTCCTCAATGGCTGGAAAGAAGAAGGGTCGGCAACAGGGAATTTCAATTATTACACCGCAAATGGCCGCTTTACAGACGTTCCGGTCTTCGGCAAAGTACGTTACAAAAATGCCTGGAAAGGTATCGATGTGGTTTTCTATAGCGATCCGCAATCGGGTTTTAAGTATGAACTCGAAGTATCTGATGCAAGGCTGCTGGACAAGGTACGCTTCCTTTTCCGCGGTATCGATTCCTTAAGCATCGCACCCAACGGCGCCGAAATCGCTATCTACGCGGGCAACGAGCAACTCAACGACCGGATTCCCCGCTCCTATCTGCGCTGCGGCAATGTTCCAGACCCAGTTCAGGTGAACTGGAAAAAAATCAATAACAATACCTGCGGTTTTGAACTGAAAGACTCCAGTACCTGCGCCCTGGTCGTAGATCCGGTGCCGGCCTTGCGCTGGGCTTCCTATCTGGGTGGCAGCGGCAGCGATCAGGCGCTGGGCATTACAACAGCCACCGATGGTTCGGTATACATCTGCGGCCGCACCGCCTCTGCCAATATCGCTACCACAGGAAGTTTCCAGCATCAGCTCGCCGCCCGCAGCGATGCCTTCCTCGCTCGTTTGCGCCCGGCTGGCGGCAGCAATGCCCGCATTTGGTGCACCTATTACGGCGGCGACAGCGCTGATGCCGCTTTTGCAGTCCAAGCCGACGCCATTGGCCATGTGTATATCGCCGGTCAGACCTTTTCATCCACCAATACATCGCGCCTGCTATTCAGGCCACAGGTTCAGACAACGCATAAAGGTGGCTCCGATGCCTTCATCGCCAAATTCAACCAGAACGGGCGATTAATATGGTCTAACTTCTTCGGAGGCAATGCCAACGAAATTGCCAGAACACTCACTCTCGATCGCAAAGGGCAACCGCTTGTAGCCGGAGAAACCTTCTCTCCGGACACTTCGCTTGTACATGCCGCAGCCTCAGGTTATAGCGTTGAACAAGCGAGCTATGGCGGCAACGGCGATGCCTTTATCCTCTACCTCGACACCGCAGGCAAACGCTTGTATTCAACCTATTGGGGCGGATCGGCGCACGACGAAGCCCTCACACTGGCAGTCAACGCAGGCGATACCTTGTTTCTGGGAGGAAGAACCCGCAGTGGGTCCTTGCCCAACAGCATCAACAGCATCGGCAGCGGCTACGATGGATTCGTAAGCAGTTTCCTCGCCGATGGATCTGCCCTGGCCAACCGCTATTTCGGCGGCGGCGGAACCGATGCCGTCAATGGCCTTTTTATCGACAGCAGCGGACTGGCCGTGGCAGGTACAACTTCCAGTACCGGATTGGGATTCCTCGCCGGCGGTCACCAGGGCAGCCTGAACCGCGGCGCATCCACCACTGCCAGCGACGCTTTCCTCGTATCACTTTCAACCACACTCTCACCGCGCTGGGGAACCTATTACGGCGGCGACAACGACGAACAAGGTGTCGCTGTGACGCGCGACGGCAGTGGATACTATTTCCTGCTCGGCAATACCACTTCGCCCAACGGAACCGCGAGAGCCATCGCAACGCCCGGTTCCTTGTATCCCAACCGCCGAGGCGCAAGCGATGCATTCCTCGCGAAATTCAATGCCGGTGGCAACCGTTCATGGGGAACTTACTACGGCAGCAATAAAGACGAATTCGCGCATGGTTTTGCCAGAGGCAAAGGCGGAAACCTCTTCCTGGCCGGCGAAACAGCCTCCGATACCGGCATTGCCAGAGGTGGATTTCAGAATATTTTTGCCGGTACAGCCGATGCGTTTACAGCCGGTCTCAGCGTGTGCCCGCGTTTCCTGCGCACTAAGCAAGGCAGCGGTTGTATTAACGATTCCGTTACGCTTTATTCCACGCTCGATTCGAGCCTGTTTGTCGACAATTATTCCGGCAGCCCATACAGCTGGTCCAAGGCTTTTCCTTCCTCATTCAAGATCAGTTGGACCGGACCGAACAGCTTCAGTTCTTCATTGCAGTTTCCGAAGTTCAAGGCGCGATGGACAGACACCGGGCTCTACCGTCTTGTGGTCTTCAACGAATACGGTTGCCCGGACACTTCCTACCTCCGAATCAGCAGTTTTCTCAGCGATAAAGGCGTGAGCTGGATTAACCTGAAAACGGTTTTCTGCCGCTGGGACACCATCAAACTCGAAGCCAATGTGGCCGGTGGCGCCCTCTACACCTGGCGCGGGCCACGCAACTTCCGCGATACCGGATCCATCATGCAGCGCTTCCCTGCCAATGCAGATGCAGGAGGGAAGTATTACCTCGAAGTGCGGGACAGCGGTGGCTGCACAGAAGTGGATTCCATGCTCATCAGCGTGCGCCCGATCTTCACCGCCGGGTCTAATTCGCCGGTCTGCAACCGAGACACAGTCAGGCTGAGCTTGCTCGGACCTTTCCGTGCTCAAAGCGCCTCCTGGTCAGGACCTCGCGGCTTCAGCAGCTCATCCTTCTCACCTTTCATTCCCAACGCAGATTCATCCAGGTCGGGAACCTACCGTGTGGCAGTGCGCGACTCCCTGGGATGTCGCGATACCTTGACCGTGCCGCTTATTGTGCGGCCGCGCCTGGAGGTTGCAATCACAGCACCAGCCAATATTTGCCGCGGAGCCAGGCTCGATGTGCGTTCACGTGTAGTGAATGCCTACGGCGGATACCAATATCGCTGGTCCGGACCCGCTTCTTTCAGCCGCATCGACAGCAATTTCATCATCAATGGAATTACCGCTTCGTATACCGGCAACTTCAATTTGCGCCTTACCGACGCAGGGGGTTGTTCTTACGATACCGGCTTTGCCCTCACTGTTCGCCTGCCGGCTAGCATTGCCATCCAGTCCGACTCACAGCGCTCCTGCGCCAATACCAATTACGTAAGCCTGCGTTCCAATACTACCCTTGCCGCCGGTAATGGCAGCATCACCCAAAGCAATTGGACCCTGGGCGATGGTTCCTCTTTCAGTGGGGTTGGTCCGTTCGGCAAACGCTACGCCGGCTCCGGAACTTATGCCATTCGCCTGCGGGTGAACACTTCCTTCGGTTGCCTGGACAGCAGCACACAGAACATCGTGGTGTACGCAGAACCTACAGCCGCATTCAGCCTGAACGCCTCCGCACAATGCCTAGGCGCCAACCGCTTTGTAAGTACCAATACCAGCAGCGCCGGCAGCGGAAGTCTGAGCTATGCCTGGAGCTTTGGCGATGGCACCTCTTCCGCACAGGCACAACCAGTGAAACGCTATACTGCAACCGGAAACTTCAACATCCAACTCGTTGCCACCAATCCGTTTGGGTGCCGGGATACCATTCGCCGCAGTGTAACCGTAAATACTGACCCTTCAGCATCTTTTACCGTAAACCGCGACAAGCAATGCCTGAACAATAACCATTTCGTCTTTGGAAGCAATTCCACCATCTCCGGCGGCAGAATCCAATCGCATGAATGGAGCTTTGGCGGTGGCTTGTTCTCGAGCGCCGCACGAGACAGTTTCGCTTATCCCGATTCAGGCATTTACCGCGTGCGCCTGATCGTGAGCAGCAACCAAGGCTGCAACGACACGCAATGGCAAACTGTGCAGGTCTATCCCCAGGCGAAACCCGGTTTCAACTGGAACGGTGACCAATGCCTGCGCGGCAACAGCTTCAGCTTCACCAATACCAGCGCCGTTGGCTCGGGCAGTATCAAC
This sequence comes from Bacteroidota bacterium, assembly GCA_046314695.1. Classification (GTDB taxonomy): domain Bacteria; phylum Bacteroidota; class Bacteroidia; order NS11-12g; family UBA955; genus REEB481. Next base: position 4,750 of record JBKDBI010000476.1, read on the forward strand.
GGATACACCTGGCGCTTCGGCAATGGCAGCAGTTCAACGGCGAAAGACCCCACGGGTGTGCGTTACAGCAACATCGGAACCTATACCGTAAAACTTATTACCCGCACTTCAAACCAATGCTTTGATTCTATAACAAAAACAATTGAAGTGAAAGCACATCCTAAAGCTGTACTGGATGTCGATTTCGATACCTTGTGTTTCCGGGGAAATACTTTCAATTTTAGCGGCAAGTCCTCAACATCCGTAGCCGGTAGCGCAATAGCATCATATCGATGGGCATTCGGGCCAGACGCCAGCAGGACAACTGACACATCTTCAGTACCTACGAGCATTTCTTATAAATCCGCTGGAACAAAACGAATTACATTGATAACAAGAGATCGCAATGGATGCTCAGACACTGCGGTTAAGAATACTGTTGTAATAAACAGTGTCAACGCGAACTTTGGTATCAATAACAACAATCAATGCCTACGCGGCCATAACTTCATTTTCAGCAATACCACAGCCGGTGCTTCCAGTTACATCTGGAGCTTTGGGGATGGAAGCGGATCAACTGCCTTTCAACCAACCAAACAGTATAACGCAACAGGAACATACACGGTTCGTTTGATTGCCATAGGTAAAGATGGATGCCGCGATACCATCTCCCGAAATGTTGTTGTAAATGCGTCTCCAAAAGCGGCTTTCACATTGAACAGCAACCGCCAATGCAGCCGCGGAAATTTCTTTGTCGGAAACAATGCGAGCACCGGTGCAAGCACATACTTATGGGATTACGGCGATGGCAGCACACGGACAAATGGTTTAAATGGTGGAAGAATTTACACCAGCTCAGGAAAATACACCATGACACTGATTGCCACCAATAGTGCCGGTTGTAAGGATACTTTCTCATTGCCACTTACAATTGATGCTCAACCATCGGCCGTCATAGGCGTCAATAAGTCCGCACAGTGCTTCTGGGGTCATGCTTACAATTTCTTCGGATTAAGTACAGTGGTTAACGACAGTATAATTTCGAATTCCTGGGACTTCAACAATGGATCAGGTTCCACATTGAAGAACCCAAATTCGGTTTATTATTCAAGCGTAGGTACTTACCGGGTTCGGCTAATCAGCAAAAGCAATGCAGGTTGCCTGGATACAGCATATCAGAATATTTCATTATTAAGACATCCAACAGCCTCTTGGAGTGTAAATCAAGATACGCAGTGTATAAACGGGAACGGTTTTGTATTTACAGACCGATCAACCCCGCTAACAGGATCTTATATCAATAAGGCACGTTGGTTTTTCGGTAATGGGGCTAACCCAGACTCCTCAAACTCTTTAAGGCCTGATACTGTAAAATACAGCAGCACGGGAACTCATCGGGTAACTCTAATTGCATATGATCAGAATGGCTGTGCGGATACATTCTTTAAATTTGTAAAGGTAAAATCAAACCCACGGGCAGGGTTTACAATAAACGATACGGATCAATGCCTGTCTGGTAACCAATTTGTTTTTTCATCCGCATCAGTACCTGCTATTGGGTCTCAGGTGAGAAGCTGGTCTTGGAGCTTCGGCACTGATGCCAGCCCTGGAACTTCAACCGCACAATCCAATAACCGCGTTGTGTACTCTTCCTTCGGTCGGAAGTTCGTAACCCTTACTGTAATCGACAGAAATGGATGTACAAACAGCACAACAACATCTGTAATTGTGTATGCAAAGCCTACTGCAAGTTTTACTATTAACACATTGCGGCAGTGTTTCAATACACATGCCGTAGAACTTAAAAACACATCCTTTAGCCCCATCCCGGGGATGAAACACATATGGGATATGGGTGATGGAAACAGATTTAACGGATCTGATACCACTTACAAGTATGCAAAACCCGGCAAATACACCATTAAAATTATATCCCAACAAGCTGTAGGTTGCAATGACAGCATAAGCAACCAAGTGAATATAATACCATCTCCTGTTGCTGACTTTACAGTAGCGCCCGTTTGCGGTTTGAGTCTGTATCTCAAATTCAGATCTGCTGTAATCTTCAACCCAGGCAAAGGATACGGAACAGGTCTTAAGCACGAATGGGATTTCGGAAGCGGTTTCAACTGGTCAGGTTTGGATACAACTGTGGGTTTCAGAACCGCAGGTTACTATGATGTCAGATTAAAGGTTACATCTGACTCGGGATGCGTTGATATAGCTAAGAAACCAGTTGAAGCTTATGAGAGACTAAGGGCAGCGTTTACAGTGAATAATAGAAATGGATGCGGAGTAAAGCAGATATTCACCTTCAAGAATGAATCGCGCGGGCCTCTGGGAAACAAACTCAAATTTATTTGGGAGCCAGGTGACAGTATACCACTTGGCAAAACTGGTAAGATGCAGGCCGTTGTGAGCAACGATACACATATAGTCCATCAATATGCCGAGCCGGGCGGATACCGTGTCAGACTTATTGTAATAGGGGAAGACGGCTGCCGTGATACTGCTTATGAAACTATACAGGTTTTTGATATTCCCGTTGCAGGATTTGCTCTACAGAACCCTTGCAGCAATACAAGTGTTGCAGTTTTCAACAACACAACAATAACGAAATACGGCTCAATAAGCTATAAATGGGATTTGGGTAATGGGGGCATTTCAACCTCTGTTTCTCCAAGGTGGCGTTACGACAGCTTTGGAAGGTATACAGTAAAACTTGTTGCCCGAACCAGCGGCGGCTGCATGGATTCCACAACCGGGGTGATCAGCATCTATCCTGCACCCTGGATCCAGACCTGGGATTCTACCATCAGCGATTGCCAGAACAATAACCTTTTCTACTTCAAGTCGCGCTCCGGCATTACCGGCAACAGCTACCTGATGCACCGCTGGAGGCTCAGCGACAAAACAGCCGCCACCGGTTTTGAGTTCAGCAAATCTTTCGCCGACAGCGGCCAGTTTATGGTAATCGGCACCGCGCGCGCTGCAACCGGTTGCGAGGCTTCAGATACCGTCATTGTACACGTAAAACCCAATCCGATAGCCGGCTTCAGCGTGAACGACAGCGACCAGTGTTTCAAGGACAACTGGTTCCAGTTCACCAACAACAGCGTAAGCCCGGGCTTGGGCGGTGGTTTGAATTTCCTCTGGGAGTTTGGAGATGGCGACACCTCAACCCTGAAAAATGCTTTCCATCAATACGACACTGCCGGCCTTCTGCCTGTAATCCTGCATGTGACCAACTCCTACGGCTGCAGAACGGCGAACGCGCAAAGGGTGCGGATCTACGAACACCCTGTTGCCAACTTCATGGTCAACGACAGCGCGCAGTGCCTGAGCAGCAACCGCTTCGATATTAGCAACTTGACGGTTTACTACGGAGGTGGTGGTATAGCCAATAATTTCTGGGAGTTCGGCGACAGCAGCAGTTCCACCGCGCATAGTCCTTCGCATTCTTATAATATCAGAGGTTCCTATTCCATCCGATTAACTGTCACATCGCCCTATGGATGTTATGATACGGCATCGCGATCGGTGCACGTTTGGCAGAATCCGGACAAGCCTGTAATACGCGTGCTGCGCGGCATCCAGTGCTTCGGCATGCTCGGCGCCCTGCAAGCTACCGCTACCGGAGGACAAGCTCCTTATACCTATCTCTGGAACGGTAATTCGCGCCACCGCAGCAATATCCTCGACTCCATTCCTGCCAGCGATTACCACTTGCAGATCATCGACGCCAATGGTTGTGAAAGCGATGCCAGCTTCATCCTTACCCAACCGGACCGGATGATCGATACCATCAACCTCATCAGCCATGTGCGTTGTTTTGGCGAAACTTCCGGCAACGCCAATGTGAAGGCTTCGGGAGGTGTGCCACCCTATCGCTTCGAATGGACCTCGAATAGAAGAACGTATTTCGGTGAAGACCTGTACCGTGTGCCGGCCGGTGAATACAAGCTCCTAGTCAAAGACATGCTCGGCTGCTCCATCCGCGACTCATTTGAAATCCGCGAACCGGAACTGCTTACTCTTAAAGCCACCACCCTGGCCCCGGTGAGTTGTTTCGGCGGTCTTGCAGAGGTTCAGCTTACAGCGGGCGGTGGCATCAAACCCTATCGCTACGCATGGAATTTTGTACCGAACGATTCAACCCGCAGGCAAATGCCCGCAGGCCGCCATATCGTGAACGTGACCGACAGCAATGGCTGCAGCCGGAACCTGACCTTTGTGGTTTCACAACCCAATCAACTGCAGGCTTTGGTAGACTCGTTCACCGATGCCCGCTGCCATGGCGAAAGCTCAGCGGTGTTGTACGGCAACTATGTGGGCGGACAAATGCCGGTGCGCTATTTCTGGCGCGATGCCGCAAACCGGAACATATCCAGCGATCGCGTTGCCAAGGGTGTTCCGGCCGGTAAATACAGGCTGATCGTGGTCGACCGCAACAATTGCCGCGATACCATGCTTACTACCATTGAACCGAAACAGCCTGATCCTGTCAGGGTGAAAGCGCTCGGCAAGGTAGATATCACCTGCAACGGCGGCAACAACGGTCTTCTGTGGGTGACGGCTGAAGGAGGCAATGGTGGCTACCGCTACACCTGGTTCACGGCCCCCGTGATGCGCACCGACAGCTTCCTTACCAACCTGCGTGCCGGCACCTACCGCGTGGAAGCAGTTGACATGTTGGGTTGCAGGGGCGACACTTCACTGAGCATTACCGACCCACCGTTGAACCCCATCTTCACAGCCAACGACAGCGTCCAGATTTGTGAATACGGAACGCTCAACCTGCAGGCCGGTATGAACGACGGCGTCATCTACCGCTGGATCGGTCCGGAACGCAGTTATCCATGGGGAATCAATCCGCTGCGGCTCGATTCCGTGAGGTATAAGAAAGACATGGTGTTCAAGGCCATCGGCCAGGACCGCAACGGCTGTCTGGACAGTCTTGAAGTGCATGTATTCGTGAACAAGTTGCCCCTGGTGTCGATCCAGTCTGCTCCGGAAACCGTTTGCTATGAGCAATACGCCGAACTGCGCGGTATCGGCGCGGCATCCTACACCTGGACGCGCTACAATCCCTACTTCGCCAAAATGGATACCCTCGGCGTGGCGCAACGACTGCCCTTCACGCCTTTCCAGCGAACAGATACGGGTATTTATTACGTTACCGGAAGGCTGAGCAACGGTTGCAGCGCTACCACCCGCTGGAAAATGAAGACCGGGCTGGACAGCGTCCTCGCTTCGCCCGATACCATGCTCTG
>JBKDBI010000477.1:0-6102 GCA_046314695.1 Bacteroidota bacterium
TGGAACCCTTCGATCGCTTTATCACCGGAAAAGAAGTGCTCGACAGCATACCCGATTCCATGGCTTCGCGATTTGTGAGTTTTGCCGCAGAGTTCCCTGCCAATAAAAAGAGTCCGAACTACCTCTTCGCTGCAGCCGCCCTCTTTGAAAAGCAAGGGAAAACCTACCGCGCGGCCCAAACCTTCGAGAGCTTCCTCACACGCTATCCGAAAGAGCCCCGCACAGAAAAAGCCTATATCGGAGCGGCCCACAACTACGAACTTTCCGGCAATTTCGACAAGAGCCGTGAACTCTATGAGCAATTCCTGAAAACCTATCCGCAGTCGCCCATGGTGCAAAGCGTGAAAGACAACCTGCCCCTGATTGGCAAAAGCCCGGAAGAGCTGCTTGAAATGATTCGGAAGAAAGCAGCGGCAGACTCCGTCAAATCCGCTGTTCCGGCTCAGCCCTAAGCTGTTGCAGATTGCATGGCCTCAAGCAGGCTGCGCACTTCCACAGCTTCCTTCACATCGTGAACGCGCAGTATGGATGCGCCTTTCAACAGCGCAACGGTATGCAGTACTGTGCTGCCGTTCAATGCTTCTTCAGCTGTGATTCCCAGAGTGCGCCAAACCATACCCTTGCGCGAAACACCGACCAGCAGCGGCTTTCCCAAAACCTGAAAATCTTCGAGTGCTTGCAAGAGCCTGAAGTTGTGGGCTGATGTTTTTCCGAATCCGAATCCTGGGTCGATCCACACTTCATGGATGCCCAAGGATGCCAGGTCGGTGATTTTTTGGGCGAAATCGGAGAGAACCTCCGCCAGCACGTCATCGTATTGCGGGTTTTCCTGCATCGTAGCCGGAACACCCTGTTTGTGCATGGCGATATAAGGCAGCTTCAACCTGGCAACAGTAGCCAGCATTTCCGGATCATCCTCTCCTGCGGAAACGTCGTTGATGATATCCGCACCGGCCGCGGCAGCATCAGCAGCAACGCTTCCTATGAATGTATCCACGCTGATCAGGGCATCGGGGAAATTGCTTTTGATGGAACACAATGCCGGAATCAGGCGACGTTTTTCTTCATCTATGCCAACCATTTCAGCACCGGGGCGCGTGCTTTGGGCACCGAGATCCAATACATCGGCCCCGGCTTTCAACATCGATTCAGCTGTGCGCAACAAGTTGGAATCGTCTGCCATTCTGCTGCCTGCGTAGAAGCTGTCGGGCGTGATATTGAGGATACCCATTACCAATGGGCGTCTGAACACGTGCAGGCGACCCCGGCAGTTGATTTGTACAGGCTGAAATTTCATCCCGCTGCAAAGGTAGTATGTCAGATACTGGCGAAGTGTTGGGTAGCGAATGCAGCCGGACTGCTGCTTTTTGCTCAGGATGGTTATTTTTGCCAGAACACAGCAGCGTTACCCGTTGTTAGTGTCACAAACCATGAAGGCTATCACATTGATTTCGCGCCTGCTCGTAGGCCTGTTGTTCATCTTTTCGGGTTTTATCAAACTCAACGACCCGACCGGATTCAGTATCAAACTGAATGAATACTTTGATGTTTTTGCCACCGACCTCAGCGCCAAACAAGACACTTTGCAGATTGGAGTGCGCGAAGGTGCCGAAACTGTAGCCTCCCGTTCAGGCGTGCTCTATCACTTCGATGACAAGAAGAACCTGGAATTCAATACCCGGGTCGAAAAAGTAAGCGATAGCAGCAGCGGCGCCTTCGGACAGTTCAAGGTCGAAGCATTCTGTGTGCTCGATCAGGATAACTTCTTCAGCAAGGAATACTATTTTCCCGACAGCAGCCAGGCCATGAGCGTGCTGGTGAGCATCAAGGTTGCCGGTAAGGATGTATGGAGCCGCGACTTCAAAATCAGTCCGGCTAACCCGATCGCCTACACCCAGGAAATCGATGTCAAGCCTTACGTGAAAGAGAATTCGTTCATCGTAGGATGGTTCCAGAGCTGGAAAGCCATTACGGTCGGACTCAGCATTTTTATTTGTGTACTTGAAATCGCCCTTGGCTTTGCACTCCTGATTGGATGGATGCCTGTGCTCACCATTTGGCTGCTGTTGCTGCTCATCGTATTCTTCACCTTCCTGACAGCCTATTCGGCTTATTACAACAAGGTTACAGATTGCGGTTGCTTCGGCGATTTCATCAAACTCAAACCTTTTGAATCATTCCTGAAAGATCTGGTACTCCTGTTCTTCATCGTGATTCTGTTTTTCCGCCGCAAGCATATCAGTGCATTCTTCTCGAATAAGTTCGCCTGGAAATCAGTGGCCGTGGTTACCGCCTTGTCTACCGGACTGGCCATCTTCTGTTACTATACATTGCCCATTTTCGACTTCCTGCCGTTCAAAGTTGGCAACGATATCCGTGCCCAGATGCAGGTGCCTCCCGGTGAGCGCGTCACCGATTCGGTAACGATGAAGTTCGTGATGAAGAAAGGAAGCGATTCAGCCGACTTCACCCTGAAGCAATGGGACAGCGCGCGCAAAGTGGGCTGGACGTATGTTCGCCGCAAGCAGGAAATTATCATCCCGGCGTACAAACCGCCTATCCACGATTTTCAGGTTACCGACCCGGAGACAGGAACTTCATGGCTCGATACGTTGCTCGATGCTCCGGAATACAAGCTGGTTTATGTCTATGTCTCACTCGACAAATCCCGCACCGGAGCCCAGCCTGCTCTGAATACATTGGCAAGTGAATGGACGAAAAAGGGACGTCGCTTATACGCCCTTACCGGCACCGAACTCAGTGCACAGAAGACGTATCGCCAGACGCACAGCGTTCCTTACAAGTTCTACAATACCGATGGCACTACACTCAAGATGATGGTGCGTTCGAACCCAGGCGTGATGCTGCTGCAGGGAAGTAAGGTGGTGATGAAGTGGCCGGCCAGCCAGGTTCCTGATTTGGCCGGTGTTGAAAAGCACATGCGCTGATGCGTCGCTTTCTCCTCCGCAAGCTGGGGTTCTCGCTTCTGGTGCTCTGGGGAGTTGCAACGTTGGTTTTTCTGCTTTTCATGGTCTTGCCAAGTGCCGATCAAATGCTGATTGGCCAGCGCAGCGATGTACAAACACGCGATGCCATTGTGAAAGAGCTCGGCCTCGATCAACCTTTGCCACTGCGTTATTTGGGTTTCATCCACGATCTGTCGCCGGTTTCGGTTTACCACACTGAAGACAGTCTGTCACTGCAAAGAGGTATCGTGCTCCTGCCTTTGGGGTCCCGCAGCCTTGTAGTTAAAATGCCCTGGTTGGGATACAGTTACCAAACCAGACAAGCAGTGAGTGAGATGTTAAGCGAAGCATTTCCCGGTACTTTGGTATTGGCATGTGCGGCCCTGCTTTTTGCCGCCTGTTGTGGCATTGCACTGGGGATCGTGGCAGCTTTGCGTGCGGGAACCTGGTTAGATAAAAGCATCAGTACTTTTTCGGTATTGGGTATTTCAGCTCCGTCTTTTTTCTCCGCCATTCTTGTGGCCTGGCTGTTTGGATATGTTTGGAAGGAATGGACGGGATTGTCGATGACTGGTAGCCTGTATGAAGTTGATCCACTGGGGCGCGGTGTTTTTCTCGCTCCGCAAAACCTGATTTTACCTGCCTTTGCTTTGGGTATCAGACCTTTATCTGTCTTTGTGCAACTCACCCGCGACAGTGTAAAGGAGCAAATGCAGCAAGGATACGTGCGCACGGCGATAGCCAAAGGGCTCAGCCGCCGGCGGATACTCTTCCGGCATGTGTTGCGCAACGCCATGAATCCGGTGATTACTGCTGTTACAGGTTGGTTTGCCAGTTTATTGGCCGGAGCCTTTTTCACCGAGTATATCTTCAACTGGAAGGGAATCGGAAAACTCACGATTGATGCCTTGCAACAAAGCGATTTGCCGGTAGTAATGGGCGCTGTTTTACTCAGCGCTGTGTTGTTTATTGTAATCAGTGTCCTCACCGATCTCCTGTACTTTGTCCTCGATCCGCGTGTACGCCCAACCTGAGCGCATCTATCTCTGTGGAATGCCGGGTTGCGGAAAGAGCACCGCTGCAAAATGGCTGGCTGGAAAACTTGGTTGGACGTATGTGGATACCGATACCATCGTTCAATTCAATACTGGTAAATCGATTGCTGAAATATTCGAGGAAGACGGGGAGGAAGCTTTTCGTGTTCATGAGAAATGTGCGCTGTTACAAACGTTCGACATGCAGGAGCTTGTAGTGGCAACAGGAGGCGGAACGCCCTGCTGGTTTGACAATATGGAGCAGATGAATGCTGCCGGTTTAACCATCTGGTTGCAGTGTAATCCGGAAGAATTGGGCCGTCGAATGAAGCAGGATACGGCCGTCAGACCGCTTTTTGCCGGCCTCAATGAGCGCGAATTGTCCCTAAAACTGTACGAAATGCAGGAGCAGCGCGGGATTTTTTATGCACAATCCCGGCTTGTATTGGCGCCGGGGTGGTCGTTGGTAAGTTTGTATGATGCTGTTAATCAGTCGATTAGCTAGGGGGTTGTGATTCTTTGCGGGTTTTGTGAATTAGTGGTGAATAAATTCAATGGGGATGCGGGTTTGCATCACTTGACAAGGTAAGCCAGACTTCTATTTTTGACATACCAAACTAAAAGACACACACTATGAACAAATCAGACCTCATCGGAAAGATGGCCGGCGACGCCGGAATCACCAAGGCACAGGCTACTGCTGCCCTGAACTCATTTATCTCTGCTACCACAGACGCCCTCAAGAAAAGCGACAAGGTTATCCTCGTTGGCTTCGGCACTTTCTCTGTTAGCAAGCGTTCAGCCCGCAAAGGCCGTAACCCCCAGACTGGCAAGGAAATCAACATCCCCGCAAAGAAGGTGGTTCGCTTCAAGGCCGGCGCTGACCTCACCACTAAGGTGAAGTAATCTTTCCGACGAAAAATTTAAAAACCCTCGCCACTTGGTGAGGGTTTTTTATTTGCACCATGCGCATACGCGACTTGTTCGACCGCTACCAGGGCATGACCTCCTTCGCCCCGTTGGGCTTTGAAGTGCAGCGCGCCGAAGGCATATATCTCTACGATTCCGAAGGAAGGCCATTTGTTGACCTCATCGCGGGCATTTCCGTCTGCAGCCTCGGCCATGGCGATCCGGATGTTTTACGTGCCATCCGAACCCAGGCCGAACGCTATTGCCATGTAATGGTGTACGGCGAAATGGTGCTGAGTCCGCAAGCTGAATTCGCCCGCGATATTATCGACGCCCTGCCGGATGGATTGGACAAGGTTTATTTCACCAATTCAGGTGCTGAAGCAGCTGAGGGTGCTATCAAACTGGCCAGGCGCTTTACCGGTCGCGCCGGCATCACGGCTCAAGTGCAAGCCTATCACGGCAGTACAGCCGGTGCCCTCAGCCTGATGAGCGATCCATATTATACCAACCGCTATCGGCCGCTGGTGCCGGGTGTGCGGTTTATACGCCAGAACCATACTGAGGATCTCCGGTTTATAGATCATCACACCGCTGCAGCCATAGTAGAACTCGTGCAGGCTGAGCGCGGTGCCAAAGTGGCAGATCCGCTTTTTATCCGGGAATTGGCCGCGCATTGCAGGTCTGTAGGTGCCCTGCTTATTTTAGATGAAATACAGACCGGCATGGGTCGTTGCGGCTCGTTGTATCTTTTTGAACAATATGGCATTGTGCCAGATATCCTCCTCACTGGTAAGGCGTTTGGTGCCGGTATGCCGCTAGCCGCTTTTATTTCCAGAGGAGATGTAATGGATGGTTTGGCCGATAATCCGGTATTGGGTCATATCACCACTTTTGGAGGCCATCCGGTTTGCTGTGCCGCCGCTGCCGCCGGCTGGAAAAAAATGCAGCAAATGCAACTGCACCAGCGCGCCGTAGCACTTGAAGCGATCTTCAGACAGGAACTGCAGTCGATTCCCAACACCGAAATTCAAGGCAAAGGTGCCTTGCTGGCTTTGCATCTGCATAACGACGAGCGATGCAGGAATACCATCCGCCATTGCCTGGAACTCGGCCTCATCAGCGATTGGTTCCTGTTTGCTCCCGATGCATTGCGCATTGCACCGCCCTTGGTAATGACCGATGAACAGGCC
>JBKDBI010000478.1:0-2457 GCA_046314695.1 Bacteroidota bacterium
TCCAGTCGTACTGGTGCCCTCGCCGCACGATCGGTCAGCCGCTCACCGAAGTTTGGTTGTGTGCTCAGGATTACTTCAACAACCCGGGCAGCGGCGAAGGTGCGAACGTTGAGCCCGATGGCGGCACGTCGTACTGGTTCAGGATGACGCGACCCGATGCAGCGTCGCGATTTGTGCCCGATCAAACCGGCACGCCAAATCAAATCAAGTGGGGCCGATTCAGCAAGGCGGCGGCAACTCTGTTTGCTTGGGAGTCTGGTCGCAGTTACGCGATCGGCGATCGCGTTGCGTCCGTCGGTCGCGGATACGAGCGGAGAACAAACGGCTCAGGCACGACTGCCCCTCTGTCCGATCCGACGAACTGGCGAGATATCGGCCCGAGCGGCAACGGCATTACTCGGCCCGCTGCGTGGTCGGCATCAAACTCGTATGCCGTCGGCGATCTTGTCAGTCGCCCGAACAATAAGGTGTACGCTTGCTTTGTTGCCCACTCGCCAAACGCAACGCCGCCCGAAACCGATGCTCTTGCGACGATCGGCACGCGATGGCAGAACATTGGCCCGCAGAACTGCCAGCCGCAGGGCGTGGGCATGGTTCTTCGAGACGACGGCAAAATCGCTTTGTTGCAGCACGAGTCGGACATCGGTTACTCATCAATTACCGAAGTTCGATTCCAGCCCGATTCGTACGACGACTTCGAGGTTTCTTACAATCGCGATGGCGTACAAGACTCGGGTGTGTTTACCAACGGCGTACTGACGAGCACTGGCGTTGCCGGTCGCATTCGCGGCACGCAGTTCCAAGGATCGAATTGGGTCGGCATGGCCCCGCACGTCGAAACGAACAAACTCATTCTCGGGCCGGATGCTGTCAACTCGTTTCTTTGCGAATACATCGTCGGTACTTCGGCGACGAATTACGTTCCGCGCATCGCTCGCGTCGCTGGCGGCGTTCGCAATGCTCGATCGGGTATCTCCGGGGCCGTGTCTGGTGTCGATGTCAATCTCGCAAATTGGGGATCGCAAGGTACGCTCACGCTTGTAATTCAAGCGGACAGGCCCGAAGGCGACGCGAGCGGCAACTTCGACATTCTCGGCGAATGGTCGGCCAATCAGCAACTCAACTCGCGCAACGTCACCGGCATCGATCAAGCCGTCATTTCTCGCGACGGCGGGCGGACGTGGGCTTTCTGCGGATTCACTCGCGAGCCGTTCTCCCTTGGATCGAACATTGCAAACGGCTTTATTTACTACCGGCGGCAATCCGACAATCGCATCGTCCGCCAGCGACTCCCCGATGTTCGATCTGCGCGACTTCTCAACGTTTCGTGCGGCGGCGTAAATCGCGCTAACGATGGGCTCGCGGACTCCGCGTTTTCGATTGCTTCGCTCGCTGGCAGGAACGGGATTGCGTTTGCATCGAGCGGCCAGCGAAAGATCGGCGGCAATCTGCAACGATTCAAGATCGCGAACGATTCTGCGTCGGGCTCGGTCGGGCAGTCGGTCGGCGACTTCTCGCCGCCACCGTTTTGGCACGACTCGTCGAATCAGAACTCGCCGCGAGTTATGGCAATATTCTTCGGGCTCACGCAAGGAACTTCGTTGTCTTCGACCGGACTTGTGCGATGCTCATTCGCTTCCAACTCGCTCGTCGGCGCGAACCAATATTCGACCAACTTTGCTTTGACGGCTACGCACGTCCGCGTTCGCTGCTGGGCCGCTCATCGACATGGATTGTCCGAGTCGTGGATTCGATCAGCGACCGGAGGAAACATGGGCGACGCTGCAACGGGCAACTCGCCGTTGTTCCTTCGATCCGAGTCTGGCCCGCCCTACGACAATCGGCCAAGCGGCGCTATCACGGTTCCGACAAGCAATGAGTGGTTCCCGATCACGTTCGCCGATCTGATTCAACGAAACAGCCCGAACACAAACGACGGATGGATGCTCGCGGATAGCACGCTCGCGAATCTCAAGTATCCGCAAGACCTGTATTTCACCGGATGCACTGAGGTTATCGAAGGCCAAGGAGCGTTCCCATATTCATTGCAGCGATCGGCGACGATCGGCGGCACGTTCACCGGCCCCGACGAGATTGCAACCGTGACGGGGCTTGGGCTTACCGGAGCATGGACGACGGCATGGGCAATGGCCGTGTCGCCCGCAGGCTTCGGGTGGGATCAATTCGGCCCGCCTCGTAACGGCGCTGCTCCTGATTGGTGCATCGGTACGCTTTGGGCCGATGCAAACAACTGGATCGAACTCCGCCCCAGCCCGTTTATCACGATGTCGGGCTCGACCGTCACTCGCGAATCGCGTTTCAGCCTTCGCATCCGCGCGAATGGCACGACGATCGACGTAACCGACTTTGCACTCGGAGTTTCGTTCGAGGCAGAGCAGTCAGTACAATTCGCGATGAGTCTTGATCGCGCCGCTGGCGAACTTCGCATCGCTCTGC
>JBKDBI010000479.1:0-3405 GCA_046314695.1 Bacteroidota bacterium
CCAAACCAATGCCTATGCAGGCCGGATTGGATGCCACAGCCTGCGCCAGCCTTCCGAAACGGCCGCGCTGCACAAAATGGCTGTCGATGATCACATCTTTCATGAAGGCCAGTCCGGTCGTGATTTTCACCTCCCCCTTCAACAAGGCTTCGTGGCTGCTGCCCTGGTAGATCATGGTATTGCTCATGGCCATGGCACCGGCGCTGGTACCGGCGATTACAAATCCGGCTTCGTGCTGGTAGCGCTCGTGCAATACCTTCATGATATCGGTTCCGCCGAAGATGGAAGTAAGCCGTAGCTGGTTGCCACCGGTGAACATCACGGCATCGGCCTTGCGGATGCGCTCGGTGTTCTCGTCGAGCATGGCTTCTTCGCGGTTGCGGATATGCAAAAGCTGCGGACGGTTGTTCCCCACGCGCCCGAAGGCTTCGATATACGATTGCCCAACTTCCTCAGGAATGCTGGAGGCGGTGGTGATGATTTCGATGATGGGGTTTTCGTCATCTATCTCGGCTACGATGCGCTTCAGGATGGAAAGGGCGAAGAAATGGATATTGCTGTGGCTCTTGTAATGGTTTTCCGGCTCAGTGCCTTTGTCCACCGATCCGCCGATGGATATCAGTTTCCCAAGGGGTTGCATGTGACGGCAAAGTTAAGCCTTTCCGCAAGGCGGCTTCTCCCGGGGTGGAATTCTGGCCGTAATTTTGATCGCGCCGATGCAGACCGAAAAACGTATCCGCCCCTTGTACCTTTGGCTACTGGGACTATTTGCCCTGGCAGGAATGGCGCGTTGGGCGGTGCATTTGCCTTCGCCGCAGCAGGCACATGACCTCCGGGTGGTTTGGTCGGGAGCCGGCATGTTATCGGAGGGCAGAAGCCCACTCGATGGTAAGGCAATGCAGGAATACTGGCGCCAACATGTTGATTTCGACAGTGCCCGATTGGTGCCGGGGAGCGATGTAATGCCGGCTATATATCCCCCGGCTGCTTTTGTGCTTTACCTACCTGTCGGACTGTTGCCGTTTTCGTTTGCCTGGGCATTGAATCTGTTGCTCATGGTATGCGCCCTTGCGGCCATAGTTTATCTAAGCAAGAAAATAGCCGCGCATGCCGGATATGATATCCCTTACATCTGGATCATGCTGTTGCTGCTGGCGTTTAAAGGAACCGCTAACGCGCTGGCTGTAGGGCAGCCGACATTTCTGGCCCTGGCCCTCAGCCTGGGTTCATTTTACCTTGCCTTGAGAGACAATAATCGCCTTGCGGGCTTGCTGGCCGGTATCGCAATGTTTAAATTCACGTTGGCATTGCCTGTTTTGGCTTGGATGCTGCGCAAGCGCAACCTCACGGCGTTGTCTTGGGCGGCGCTTAGTGCATGTATGCTCACGCTGCCGGTTTTGATTGTAAGTGGCCTTGATATATTGCATACTTACATTCAAAATGTAGAAGCTTCGCGCCAATTTTGTTTTGATACAGCTCGTCCGGGTTTCCCACTGGTATACGAGCTCAGTGCATTCACAGAAATACGGATTCTGGCGGCGCTGTATCCTTTTTTACCCTCCTGGCTGCCTTCTTTGCTGATCTTACCGCCATTGGCCTTGCTGCTGTGGCGGCACCGGAACCAGGACCTCGCTTTTTATGCGGTGGCGAGCCTCGGAAGTCTCCTCTTGCTGCAGCACTTGTATTACGATGTACTCATGCTCCTGCCTCTGGGCGTCTTGTGGCTGTACCGCCGTCCGCGAAGCGCAGCGGACTGGATCATGGTGGCTTTGTTATTCACCTATTTCCTCCCTGTGAACCGCTTGCTTGATTTTACCGGAATTGAAAACGCTTTCCTTTACATGCACAATGCCTGGGTAACAGCGGCGTTGGTGTTGGCGTTGTGGGTGAGGCCGAGGGGTGGTTGAGCCTGTCGAAACCTCCCCGGGCTGCGAGTCCATTACAAGTATTTGAGCCGCCTGCCCCGACAACTTTCGTCGGGTAAACCTCCCCGGGCGGCGCTAATTCAACAGAATTTTCTTCCCCCGAAGGAAATGCTTATTAATGGTTTCGACGGGGCTCAACCACCGCGGCGGCGCTAATCCAACAAAATTTTCTTCCCCCGTTTACCTCTTCCTGCCTTCGGGATATAAAGGGCTCGTGAAGGCAGCAATACGACTATTTCAAACACGCTACCAGCCGGTCGATCCGCGCTATTTCCAACTGGTATGGCTCGGCATGTTCCTGCTCTATGGCATCCTCCAGCTTGGCTGGCACCGCGATGCCTGGCAACTGCTGGCGCTGTGGTCGACTGCGCTCATCACCCAACTGGTATTCTGCCGCATCTACAAGAAACCGTACGATGCCTGGAAAAGTGCGGCCATCACCGCCCTCGGGCTCAGCCTGCTCCTGCGCGCCGGCGACGTGTGGGTTTATGCCCTTGCCGGTTTCCTGGCCATTGCTTCCAAATTCCTCATTCGCTACAAAGGCAAACACCTGTTCAATCCGGCCAACTTCGCGCTGGTAGCATGCGTTTTCGGACTGAAAGCGGCCTGGGTTTCGCCCGGACAATGGGGCAGCGATGCGATGCTGCTCTACTTCATTGGCGGCGCCGGACTGATGGTATTGCTGCGTTCAGCCAGGCTCGATACCGCTTTCACCTTCCTGCTGGTCTTGCTGGCTGCGGAGGCAACGCGCTCCATGTTGTGGCTGGGCTGGCCTGCCGATTTCCTGCTGCACCGCTTTTCGAATGGCAGTCTGCTGCTATTCAGCTTCTTCATGATCACCGACCCGATGACAACGCCTAACCATCCGCTGGCCCGCCGCATCTGGGCCGCTGCCATTGCCCTTTTCACCTTCTGGCTCGGCAGTTTCCACTACTTGCAGACCGCGCCGGTGATCGCCCTCTTCCTCTTCAGCCTCTCCACCCCGCTGTTCGATCGCCTCTGGAAACACCTGCCTTTCCGCTGGAACCGCGCCGCCGATTTCCCCAAACAAGCCATTCATTCTTAACAACATGCGTATACAAACACAACTCCTGCTGAGCGGGCTGCTGCTCATTCCCGCCCTCAAGGTACAGGCCTTCTGCGGCTTCTATGTCGCCAAGGCCGGCAGCGCGCTTTACAACGAAAAAAGCGAGGTGATCATGGTGCGCGACGGCCTCCGCAACGTCATCACCATGAGCAACGATTTCAAAGGTTCTGCCAAGGATTTCGCCATGGTGATACCGGTTCCCGTGGTATTGAAGGAAAGCGATATCCGCGTCATCGAGCGAGGGCTCTTCGGCCGCTGGGACGCGTATTCCGCTCCGCGGCTGGTGGAGTATTTCGACCACAACCCTTGTTATGAAAATCTGGTTGAAGTGACTTCAAATATTCGGAAAGAAAGAACATCGAAAGCACCGGTAACAGCGGATGCTCAGGAAGA
>JBKDBI010000480.1:0-6377 GCA_046314695.1 Bacteroidota bacterium
AAAATAAGAATTAAATCTAAGAAAAATTAATCAGAAAGCGCTGCTTGATTTGTGGTCATAACCTTGATGGGCTTTGATTGGGTTAGAAGTAGTTCATAGCTCACCGATCCCCCCAAACCTATCTTTGACCCCATGCCCCCGGCCCAATCCTTGAAACCGACAGCCCGGCTTTTGCTGCTCTTGCTGTTCCTTGCATCCGGACAAAGCGCGTCTGCCCTGCGTTCCCAGGAATTCGGCGGCACTGGCACCGGTTCTATAGAATCCCGCTCAGATTCCCGTCCCTATCGCGCTACAGGTACTTTTGCCGAAGTGCCCAACCTGTTTGTGGAGTTCAATGCAGGGAAGGACTTTGATACCGTTCATGCCCGCGTGATGCAGGTGCTGCGCGCCTTTCGGACAGCCGCGGTGAAAAGCGAGCTGACACATGGCCGCTATGTGCAGACCGAGAAGAGACTGGAACTGAATACTGCGGTATCCATCGAAGATGTTTACACATTGAAAACCAGGCTTGGGGCCATACCCGGTGTAAAAGAAATTACCGAAACCAGGCGCACGGTGCAGTACAGCGATACCAACCGCATGAAGGAAGAATTGCGCTTCTACCGCAGGGAAAAAGATGGGTTGGCCGCCTTGCTCGATACCCTGCATCCTTTGCATCCAAGCTACCGCAACAGTTCTGAACGGCTGCTGCGCTTGATTGGTATGGTATCCGAAAGACAACAGGAACTGGATAGAGCGCGGAATCTGACTTCGTTTCCTTGCAGTATCCTGTTGGTAATCTATACCAACAAGACGGCATTTTTCGCCCAATCAGCAAGTGAGGCAGGACCAGGTGATTACGAGCGCCGCAACCGGAAAACAAATTGGGAGAATCAATTCGTTCCGGGCTTGTCGTACAACACCTTCAAGCGCGTGAACGCCGATACCAATTCCATCCTCAGTGGGTTTACACCTGAACTCACCTTGTATACGCGCTATCGGTCGGGTTTTAAACGCGCAAGCCCGGCGTATGTAAATGTTTACGGAAGGCTCGGCATTTTCAATTCCGGCAGCGACAGGCAGTTTAAGCTTTACTATACCGGTTTCGGATTCCGCCTGTCCTTTGAAAGCAAGTTGAAGCGCCAGTACCTGGTTCCTTATTTCGGCCACGAGTTGGGATACTTCCATAGCGAAAAGCTGAAAGCTGCCGTGGTGAACATTCCTTCCGCCGGCTTGTACTTCGTTGCAAACAAAAAGGTGCAAGCTTATGCCGCGGCGGGGTATGTGTATCCTTTCAGTTCAAGGAACAACTACGAAAGCTTTACCCTGACGGGCGGGATGAGTTTTATATTGTGGAATTAGGGATTTCAGGAAGTACATCAATCTGCCGGGTTGTCGCATACGAAGTTTAGCCTGGTCCAATAGATTCCTGTTGAGGAAGCCACTGTGGACCGTATGGAATAATGGTCGCTTTTCTTATCCACCTTGGCGATTTTAACCTGAAACAAAAGTTTAGCCCGTTTTTTGTTCTGCTATTCCCAAACCCCGCATGAAACAGCTTTTATCGTTATGCCTGGCTATCGCCTCCGCCCTGGGCCTCAGCGCCCAGGCCGATCTGCGCACCCAGAAGGAGAAAGTGCAACAACGCGTGCACCAGGAGAAAATAGCGCGGAGCAAAGCACTGGGTTCGACGCTCGTGAGCCTGGATACGCTGTATAAAAACGGAAAAGCCGTCTGCCTCTTTAAGCCGATGAGCCGCTCGCTCCTGGGTTCGGATAACTTTTCCATCCGGCGTTTCAGCGACAGCACAGAATGCATCCTCATCGCACGCGGCAGCACCAATAACCTGGGTAAAACGGTCTATTACTGGGTTTGGGTGGTGACGGAACCCGGGAAACAACAGCGTTTTGAAACTGCCTATACCGGCTTCCTCGATCCGCCCGATGATGCAGTCGGAGACTTTGAGCTGATGTCTGACAGCGGATTGATCGCCGCCAACCTCGAGAAGTTCAAACTGGCCAAAACCGGGAATTATTCCAATCCACCGGCGCCTGACAACAGTCCGACCCGCGGCCTGGTGGAACGCAAGCGCACGGCGCCGGTAACCGTTATCGCCACCGATATCATCCAGGATTTCAAGAAAATCGGCACCGTGCACCGCCAGAAAATCACGGTTGAATACAAGATCTACGACGAAATCACGGTGCGCATGACCGACGGAACCTTGGTGGCCAGGGCGGTGAACGAAAAACTGAGCGGCCATGAATGGGAGGTTTTCTGCACCAAAGACCAGCGCACGTTCCGCATCACCACCATTCCCGGCAACGACGAAAAGGAAATCGTGCGGCAACTGATTGACCAGTTTTACCTGTGACCCGGGAGCGGAATACGGCGTCCATCAGCGAAGGCATTTCGCTGGTATTGAGCGGAGGCGGTGCACGTGGCTTCGCGCATGTGGGCGTATGGCGGGCCTTGCAGGAATCAGGAGTGCCTGTGCGCGCCGTATCCGGTACTTCGGCCGGTGCCATCGCCGGCGCATTCAT
Organism: Bacteroidota bacterium; assembly: GCA_046314695.1. GTDB lineage: Bacteria > Bacteroidota > Bacteroidia > NS11-12g > UBA955 > REEB481. The sequence goes on from JBKDBI010000480.1 coordinate 2,523, forward strand.
CGCCGCGGGCGTCTCGTGGAAGGATGCGTTTGAATGGATGCGCAACAGCCGCTACTTCGGATGGCGCAATTTCCTTTGGCGCAAAGACGGACTCTTTTCCCTCGAACCCCTCGAGAAAATCCTGCAACAGCAATTGCCGGCTCGCTTCGAAGACCTTTCCATTCCCTTTTTCGCCACGGCAACCGACCTGGTGAAAGGTGAAGCCGTGCACTTCAACTCCGGTAAGCTCAGCGATGCACTCCTGGCCTCGGCTGCCGTTCCCCTCGTATTTGAGCCACAGCGCCGCAACGGGCAATTGCTGGTCGACGGCGGCGTGATGAACAATTTCCCCATCGAACCCCTGCTCGATTTGCCTCATCACATTTTCGGCGTGCATGTAAACCGCATCACTTCCAGGGCTGCGGGTGAAGACTGGGGCAAATGGTACCTGGCTGAAAAGTGTTTCCACCTGGCCATTGCCGGGGAGCTTCCCCGCAAAACCGGCCATTGTCGCTGGTTCATCGAACCGGCAGGCGACGCCTATCAAATGTTTGATTTTGAAAGGGCAGAAGAAATCATGGAAACCGGTTACCGGGCGGCAAGCGAATTGCTGCAACGCGAACTCAGCGCGTAATAACGACATAGTCTTCCACCACTTTGCGGAGGAATAAACGCACCTGCTTTTCAGGCGGCGGATCCATTCCCAGCAGTTCGCAGGTTTTGCGGCTCAGTTGTTCCAGCAATACCGCATGGGCGCGGTTGCCGTAGCGCTTTTCGCGGATCAGCGCCTTGCGGATGAACATGATGTCTTCTTCCCGCAACTGCTTCACTTGCGGATAACTCACCTGATAGTTCTGTTCGGTGCGCAATTGAAAGAGGGACGACAATTCGACGCGATCGCCCGATTCGGTACTGATCACCACAGTATCAGCCAGCAAATCGCCCAGGCGTTGCATGCGCGCGGTGCCTGAAATCATCAGGGCGCCAATGGCCCCGAAAGAGCCCCAGATGTCCACGCTGCGAAACACCCAGCGCAGGAAGTATTCGGTGAATCCCGTTTCCTGTCCGTCGGCCCGCACCGCACGGATTGAAAGTGCCAGTTTGCCTGGCGTTCTTCCGCGCAGCAAAACTTCAAACAAGAGACTGTAACACCAAACCCAACCAAGCAGGGGCAGCATGGCGTACAGTCCATCGGAGATTTGCAACACCGTTTGGTAGTACATGAAGGCACCAAAGGCGATGATCAACATATCGATGATAAAGGCATACAGCCGCCATTGCAACGTCGCCAGTTTGTAATCGATGCTGACGTGTTGGGTTGTTTGGATGGAAATGTTGCGCATACCCTCTTGACTGCCTTATTCTTGTGAACGGATGCGGGAAACCCGATTCATCGAACAAAGTAAAGACAAGTGGGCCGAAGTTGAATCGGCCTGGAACAAAGGGAATCCCGATCCCGGTGTGTTGCGTGAACATTTTACGGTCATAACCGACGATCTTTCCTATGCGCGCACCCATTATCCGAACCGCTCCGTCCGCGTGTACCTGAACGGCATCGCGCAGCAACTCTTTGCCCGGGTTTACCGCGGGAAGGGTTTTTCGCTGGCTCGCGTAAAGCACTTCTGGCTCAACGAAGTTCCACTGATGAGCTACCACGCGCGGAAGGCGATGCTGCTGGCTTTTCTGGTGGTTGTGGCCTGCGGCCTGATTGGCGCTTTCAGTTCGGCCCGCAATCCGGCCTTCCCTGAAACCATATTCGGTCCGGCATATGTGGCCGAAACCCTTGATAACATTGAGAAGGGCGATCCCCTGGGTATTTACAAGTCGGAATCACCGGGAGAAATGTTCGTGTACATCGCGATCAACAACCTGCGTGTGGCTTTGCTGATGTTTACCCTCGGCGCCTTCTTCGCGCTGGGCACGGGTGTTGTGCTGCTGATCAACGGCATCATGCTCGGCACTTTCATCCATTTCTTTTACAGCCGTGGACTGGCCTGGGATTTCAACCTCACAGTCTGGATGCACGGCGCACTCGAAATTCTCGCCATGGTATTGGAAGGCGCTGCAGGTTTCACCCTGGGCGCCGGACTGCTTTTCCCCGGAACCCTGAGCCGTGGCCGGAGTTTTCAGCAGGCAGCCCGCCGCAGCGTGCGCATGATGCTGGCCTGTGTTCCCATCATCCTTATCGCCGCCTGGGTCGAAGGCTTTGTGACGCGCTATACCGATTTGCATCCGGCGCTGCGCCTCAGTTTCATCGGCTTGAGTGCCTTGCTGATGCTGTACTATTTCGTGATTTACCCGCTGCGGCGTTTTGGTGGAAACAAAGAAGTACAGGCACCCGAAGACCGTCCCGAACCGGAAAAACCTTTTGACCTGCAACTGGACGAGATTCCCACCAGCGGCAGCCTCTTGCTCCGCACTTTCGATCTCCTGCGTCTGCATTTAGGGTACGGCATGCGCATCGCCTTCCTGCTTTCCCTTGGCATGTTGTGGCTTGCGCACACCTTGTACGGCAAAGATTTTTTCCTGCTCCTCAGCAATGGCAACCTGGAGGAAATTCAATCCGGTAATCCGATAACGGGTTTCATGGCTTCTTTGGGGAAATCACTTTCATTCCTCGGCCATTTCTTCGACATCTACCATTATCCCGCCATGCTTGGCACCAACTTGCTTTGGTTCGCCCTGCTCATTGCCTTTGCCGCCTCGCGTGTGCGCAGACATTTCGGGAACGAGCAGCCCGCCTGGCGCTTCATGCTGAGCCGCAGCGCCGGAATCGTATTGCCACTGGCATTACTTTGGGCCATCATGTTCGCGCAAAACAACGAATGGCCTTCCGGTATGGTCATTGGCTTGCCGCCTGTGCTGTTGTGGATTGCCATCAACCTTTGGCAAAGCGGCGGTAATCCGCTCGGCGGCCTGCGTATACTCGTTACCTATTTCGGTACCGTTTGGCGCATTTACAAAGCGGCCGCACTTTTCGCTGTTTTCCTCTTTCTCTGCTTTGCCTTGTTGCTTTCACCGACCACCTTGCTGCTGGAATCGCTGCTGCGCATGAACGTGCAAACACCCGGCAGCAATATGCAGGAATGGCTGCAATGGTTCCTGGCGCTGGGCTTTTACCTGGTGGCCAACCTGATGCTGACTTTTTACCTTTTTATGAGCACCCTCCTCGCTTTCGGTCTGCGCGAAATACACCAGGCAAGCGGCATGAAAGCGCGGGTGGACGAAATCCGCAAACAGAAACGTGTATATGGGCTGGAGACGGAGTAAGTACTTTTTCTGGATGGCCTTGTGCGCTTTTTCGGTCGATCTGCCGGCGCAGGTTGAAACGACGGTTGACACCATAGTCGCTCCGGTAGAATACTCACACTTGTCAGAGGAAAGCCGGAGCGACAACAACAAGAGATTCAAGGATGAAAGCCTGCCGGGCGCAGCCAAATCGCAGGATGAAATAGACGCGCTCCGCCGTGCACGCGACTACCGTGAAATGCCACCTGAAAAGGAAAAAGAGACGCCCATTGATTCTTCGCGCTATCGGCAGAAACCTAAAGAAGCGGAAGAGGAAAAGCCGTCAGAACCGCTGTGGAAGAAACCCTGGTTCCGCAACACCATGATCGGCATTGCGCTGGCCGCGGTGGCTGTTTTGCTCTGGTTTCTCTTTGCCGGTACCCTCGGGCTGCGGAATCAGCGGAACGGCATGCGGACAGGATTTGAGGATGAAACAGCGCCTGAAGTCGATCTCGCCACCGATTACCACACCCTGGCTTTCCGCGCCGAACAGGAAGGCGATCTGCGTGCTGCCTTGCGCTTCCGTTTTCTCGAGCTGCTCCGCAATCTCCACCTGAAAGGCTGGATCAAACTCGAACCCGGCAAAAC
>JBKDBI010000481.1:0-6863 GCA_046314695.1 Bacteroidota bacterium
GCGGACGGTTGAAGGTGCAAACCAGCACGACAGGTTTGCCAAATGACAATGCATCTGCAACCAGCTTCTTCTGGTCGGCCGGCAGATCGAGCGCATCGATATTGCCGGGGATTTCCGTGCCGGGCTTTTCAGCCAGACATACGATGATGCCTTCTGCAGCCCGCATGGTCTTCTTCAGCAGTGTTGCATCCGGGAAAGCGGGCAGAACGCGCAGCTGATCTCCGAGATTGTCTTGCATAGCCTGGGCGATGGTTTTCCTGCCATCGTGCCGGTACGTGGTGTCGGTTCCTTGCCAGCTGCGGCTCCAGCCGCCGTTCAGCAAATGCATGGAATGGGCCCCGGGACCGCAAATAGCCCAGCGCTGCCGGCTGTTTTCCAAAGGCAAGGTATTGCTGTCGTTCTTGAGGAGTGTGATGGATGCTACTGCCGCACGGTAACTGAGCTCCCGGTGTTTTTCCGACCCGAATGCTTTGTAGAAAGTGTCCGGGAACATGGTTTGCTCAAAAAGCCCCAATTCCCGCTTCAGTAACAAAATGCGTTTTACCGAAACATCCAGCCGGCTCTCGGGTATGCGGCCTTCCTTCACCAACCCGAGCAAGAGATCGTTGAACTGGAAATCGTTGGGCGTCATGCTCATGTCGATGCCGGCTTCGATGGCCATGCGCACCGCCTCTTTGCGGTTCGCTGCCACGCGGTGGATATCGGAGAGCTTGTAGATGTCTTCCCAATCCGTCACAGCCAAACCTTTGAAACCCATTTCGCGGCGCAATACCTGCTGCAGCATGAACGAATCGACATGCACCGGCGTTCCGGAGATATCGCCTGAATTGATCATGGTGGTCGCGGCACCGGCACCGAATGCGGCAGCAAAAGGAGGGAGGAAGTATTCCCGTAGTTCGCGCTCGGGTATCCAGGCAGGCGTGCGGTCTTTCCCGCTCAGCGGCATGCTGTAGCCTGCAAAATGCTTCAGACAGGCAGCCACCGAATACGGAGAAGCCAAGGTATCGCCCTGCAAACCGCGGATCGCGGCCTGGCCCATGGTGGTAGCGAGGTAAACGTCTTCGCCGTAGGTTTCAAAGAAACGCGACCAGAGTGGCTGCCGGCCTAGATCGAGCACCGGGCTAAAGTTCCAGGGAATTCCTGCTGCGCGGGTTTCGTAAGCAGAAGCCCTGTTGATGCGTTCCACCAATTCCGGATTCCAGCTTGCAGCCTGGGCAAGTTGTTGCGGAAACAGCGTGGAGCCAAGGGTGTAATTGGCGCCATGTATCGCATCGATGCCATACAGAACCGGAATACCGTGCCGGTTAGCAGCACCGTTTGCTTCGTGTATGGTACGGATGATTTTCTTCCAGTTTTCCAGGGTCATCGCACCGCTGCCGCAACCGGTATTAAGTATGTTGCCGACATGATAGCGCTGCAATGCGAAGCGCAATTTGTCGTTGTCGATGGCCTGGGGAAGTTCCAGTGCACAGGGTTTACCCTTGGCCACAACGCCCAGATCGATGAGCGTCATCTGCCCGATTTTCTCTTCCACCGTCATCCTGCTGAGCAGTGAATCGGCCCAGCGGGAGGCTTGTTCTGCCTGCTGCGCCCGGGTCTCGCTGAACCAGCCGGCAAGAAGTATAACAAGGGATATGGGCAAGAACCTTTTCATGAAGCAGGTTTCCAAGGTATGATGCGGATGCGGTCGAGGTAGATATCGCCGTCGCCTTCGAGTTGAATGATGAATTGTTTGATTTTGCCGTTGTCTGCGTCGTTTTCGCGGAATGGGAAAGCGCGCAGCGGCAGCACCAATTGCGTCCATTGGCTGTCGTTGAAGCCATTCGGGGCCATTTCTGCCCGGAAACCGAGCCAGGCCTGTGCTCCGCTGTAGTCTTCGATTCCAAACGCAACTGGCAGGTTGCTGAAACGGCCTTTGACAGCGCGCACCTGCAGGGAAATGGCAGCACTGTCGGCGATTTCGCTCAGGTCTTTCGGCGCCCAGTTGTTCCAGCCAAACCCGATGCCAATCCATTTGCAGCCGCCTCCAACCTTGTCCCAGCGCACATGCAATCCATAGGCGCCCGAGTGCACCGTTGCCGTTTCGCGCTGCAGGCTGAGGCACTTGGGCTCGGGGCTCCCCCAAACCGAAGCATCGAGGTTTTCTTCGAATACCACTACGTCTTTGAAAGTGCCGATGCTGTTGCTGTCGCGTGGCGGCATTTCATCGTACAGGCCGATCGCGGGCATGCGCACGAAACCATTCCTCCCGGTGCCACAACTGAGGCAACAGAAAGCGGGAACAAGGATCAGGAGTGCGCGCAGGTTCATGGTTCGATCGGGCGGTCGGTGAAGATGAGGTAGTCGATTTTCGATGAAGCAAAGCCGGCCGAAGGATCCGCCAGGTGCAACATGGAAATTTTTCCGAGTTTGTCGGGGTTGTGACGGGCATTGCCCTTCGGTGTGGCAGGTTGTCCGTTTACGAGTGATGGCAAATCGGAGTAACGCACACTGATAAGTTTCCAACCGGTCCAGTTTACCCGAACTTCCAGGTCGTATTGGTCTTCGTTCGCGGCGTTGGTGTTGCCGTCGCTGTTTTCATCTTCTTTAAACTGGAAAAGTACCAGGGAGGGATTGGTGCCGGGCACCCCGTATATCATGCAGTTGAAATAAACGCCATCCGGATTGGTGGAAAGGGCGAAGGTGTTGCCACTGCCGTAAGCTGTTGCAGGGAAATCAATCAATCCGATAAGCCAGTCCCAGTTCACCGTGCCGGCCATCTGGAGGTAGCGGCTTCCTTGGGGAGCCAAGGCATCGTTCTTTACATTGAAGTCCATTGCCGCACCTGACTGTACAAAGCGGTTCCATTGCGAATTGATGCCGTTTTCAAAGTCGGTAATCAGCAAACCGTTGTTCTTTTTGGGCGCTGAAATGCGAATCGGCAACTCAAAGCTGTCGTTCACACCATCGATGCGCAGGGTAGCCAGGCAGTTTTCAGCCCGGAAAACCGGGAAGCTGGTAGTGGAGCCATTCCAGAGTCCGTTTGTGGCATCGATTGCCGTGCTTTGTCCGGAGATTACTTTCTCTGCTCCGGAGGCCAGGCCCCGGATGCGGATGTTCCATTGCACCACTTTGTTAAAGCGCGCGCTGAAATTCAAGCTTTGTCCATTGGCGAAATTGACGCTGTCGCGGTTGGCGCGAAAAGGTTCGAGCAGGGTGAATTCACTGAACAGATCGCGCAGCGAAGGCCCGTCGAATTGTTCCTTGTCTTTGCGGCAGGAACCGGTTCCCATGGCGATGATGCCAAGCAGCAGTAGGAGAGGGATGCGCATAGCTCAGAAGGTCATGTTGTAAATGATGTTGATTTGATTCAGGCGGTATGGGGGTTGCGCCTGTTTGGCGTCTTCGTAGCGGCTGGCCTGTGCCATCAGGGTGAGCCAGGTGCCGGTTCCAAAACGACAACGGAGGCCTGCAGCCTGGATCAGCTGCAATTGGTCCATGTTGAGTGGACTGATAAAGTTGACGCGGGTGAAGGCGTCGCGCTCCGGAACCAGCAGGTTCCCTTCGCTGCGAATGCCTGCAAGCCCGGCCATGAGGTCGATTTGGCGAAAGATCTCAATCTCAGCTCCCGCACTGTAGCGCGTGGTTGAAAAGTCGATGCGTTCGTAATCTGTTTCGCTGTTTCGCTTTGCGCTTTGGTGATCGATTCCCGCACGGATGCGCAGGGCCTTTTTCCATTTGGCTGCTTCACCGATATCGGCAAGCCAGTACAATTGGGTACGCGCAAAGCCGGTGCGGAGCAAAGTGCCTTGTCCGCGTATTTCTGAAAGGCGGTGGTGGGTAATGGTTCCGCTTAAACCGCCGGGCAGGCGCAAGCCAAGTCCGCCGTAACCGCCCACGCGGTTGAAGGTGGCCAACCCGAACGGCAATACGATGTTGTATGCCGGGTTCACCGGTTGCAGGGCGGTATTCACCGAAACATTGTACAACTGCTCGTTTCCGATCTGGTCGTACAGTCCGATCGGGCGGTCGAAGCGTCCATTGGCGTAGGTATTGAAGTAAGCCGGTGCAGCATTGTAGCGCACATCTTTGCTCTGGGCGCCCACGCTGCGGAAATCGGGTCCGACATTGAGATAGGCAGCGTGGAGCTCCAGCCTGCGGTTCTTGCTGGTCCAGAGGCCGCGGGTGTGAATGAAATAATCGTTCAGGCTGAATGGCTGTGTACCGCCGTTGTGTGCGAATCGGCTGGTTCCGGCTTCTGTCTGCAGCTGGAGTTTTTTGAGGAAGCGCAAGCCGGCCTGTACGCTGTGCACGGTGTTGTTGAAGGTGGCTGTGTCGAGCGCAGTGCCCTTCACATCGAACACGGAAAAGGCATTCCAGGCCAGGCTGAAGTTCTCGCTCTGCCGGATGCGCAGGGTATAACCGCCCATCAACCTTTCCGGGCGTGTGGCGAAGTCTGTAGCCTGCAGCCGGGTGATGTAAGCCTGTACATCGGCGTCTTTCAGATAACGGTCAAACTGAAAGCCGGTTGCCAGGTGGATGCCTTGCTGCCGCCAGGTATTGCGCTGATAGAATCGCTCATAGTCCACAATCTGCTGCTGCAGGCGGAAGATCTCGGGCAGTGAATCCAGGCGGTCGGCGTGCGGATTGTAAAGGGTGAAGGGTGTCTGCTTGAGGTTGAGGTCGCCGACCTGGTAGCGCAATACGTTGGCCACCACACCTTTCAGCCACAGCTGGCGGACATCGAAGCTCACACCGGCGCCCCAGAATCCGCCGTATTGGTTGCGGATGCGGAACATGCCGAGGATTTCGGTGTTGGCGTTGGGGCGTATGTTCACGCCGAGGTCGATCAGGGCATAGCCACCGGTTTGCCGCCGCACGGTAGCGGTGTCGGGAATGCTGTCTTGCGTATGCAGGCGGCTGTTGGTCATGCCCGAGCGCGCACCTCCGGTGAATTCCACGGTTTTCCTTTGCTGTGCAAGCAGGCCCGTAAAGCTGCCGGTTAACAGCACTGCAGTGAGGAGGATGTTTTTGGTTGTTAAAGCCGGCATCAGAAGAAGATTTTTATTTCGGCACTGGTCTCAGTACCGCGGTACCGATCGCGTGAAAAGCTCATGTCGCGGCCCTGCATCCAGCGATGGCGCAGGTACAAACCCGAGCCTTTGCTCAACTTGATGTCAAAACCGGTAGCCACTGCGGTGGCATGTTGATTTTTCGGACGGCGCGAAACAGCATCCGTCAGTGTTTCGTAATTGGCTACGATGCGTTCCCAACCCAGGTAGTTGCACCAGATAACCCCGGGGCTGAGGGCATAATAGGCCTCAAACTGATGGTAATAGTTACGCAACAATGCCTTTTCGCTGAAAACGGTCAGGGGAGCAAGGAAATACTGGGCCGAACTGTATTGTCCCAGATAGTTCATGTACAGGTTGCGCCCTGCAATCCGGCTGTTGTAGCGCAGGTGCAGCTCGAGGCTGTTGAAATACTTGTCGTGCATGGGCAAGCCATTCATGGGGTCGGCGTTTGCCAAAGGCAGGGTCTCGTAGACACTCCGGTAAATCTTCGAAAGGTTGTTATAGGGTCCGACATTACCGGGAAAATCCCAGCGCCAGAAGTGCGCCAGCTGCAGGCTGTTCACCGGATGCGTGTAAGTGATCTGATTCGAACGGCGCTCGAGCTCGGCCGACATGCTCCAGCCCAGACCTGCGTGGAGCGGTCCGATGTTCCACTGCGTATTCAGGTCGATGCCCTGCCGGTTGTTCACCAGCTGGCCGATGGGCGTCATGGCGCTGGCCACGGCGGGCAGTACAGGCTGGGTTGCGGTGTTGTTTCCGCCGATTATGGGTTGTTGAACCGAAGTATTGATGAAGGTCGAGCTGTTGTTCACCACCTGCGGTGCGATGCGGTAAAGGTGCAATTCCAGGTTGAGGTTCTTGCGCAGGGCCTTTTCTGCCTTAATTGAAATGGCCTCGCCCCAGGGTTCGTCGCGTTCGCCGGTATAGGAGCTGCCCGCGCCGATTTCCCCCTGAATCATCAAGGTAGGCCAGCGGAAACGGAACTCGCTCGTCAGCACCGAAATGCCTGTCGTTATTTCCGACAACGAATCGAGGAAGGCGCGCATGGTGAAATTGTTCAGGCTCACGAAATGCCTGCCGAAGTCTTTGCGCACCCTTCCGCCCACGGCATTGTTCGGAATGGGCGACAAGCCTCCGTTCAACTGCGTTTTGCCGTACATAAAAACAGCGCTGTAGCCTTTCGGTAATGCACTGGCCTCGAGAATGAGGCCTTGAAACGCCTGCTGACCCCAGCGGGCATCCTGGTTCATGCTGCCGGCTTCGAAGAAATTGCGGTAGCGGGTTTCCATGGTGGCCGTGTTCGGATCCCAGGGATTGCGTTCGAACAAGGTATAGCGGTTGTAACCGCGGTTGGTCTGGAAGGTGAAGGGCGAAAGCGCATACCAGTTGATGCCACCCGTGCGCACGGTAAAAGTTCCGATATCGGTGCTGTGGCTGCCGTACAGGCTGATGCCGAGGTTCAGGCCTTTGACATTTTCAATCTGCCCGGCCCCGGTCATGGGCGACCAGAGAAACAGGTCGGTTCCGAAACTGGTATTGGCCGAAGTGCTGCCGGCCAGGTTGAGCATCAGCTGCGGAATCTGGCTGTCATCCCCGATGAAAATATTGCGCGGGGCATTCTCCAGATGGCTGTAAGCCTGGCTCAATTGCCTGTAATTGGCCAGAAAGCGGTAATAGCCGCCTACGCTGAAATGGCGCAAGGCAGGCAATGGATTCTTGGGATAGTTGCCGGCCTCGAAGAAGCGCTGCAGGCCGTTGCTGCTGTCGCGCTGGGCAGCTGCGTCGTTGATGCCCGCTCCGCTCAGAAGC
>JBKDBI010000482.1:0-8444 GCA_046314695.1 Bacteroidota bacterium
CGATTACGACGAACAGACCATCTGGAACGGTCCGGTCGTAGTGCTCACCAATGCCTTCAGCGCTTCGGCCTCTGAAATTCTCGCGGCAGCCCTGCAGGATTACCGCCGCGCGGTGATCATGGGCAGCAAGTCGACCTTCGGCAAAGGCACCGTGCAAACCTTCTACAACCTCGACGGCGCGGGAACCGATCGGCGCAGCGCCGGCATGGGTTCTGTAAAGGTGACTGTGCAGAAATTCTACCGCATCAACGGCGGAACCACGCAGCTGGTGGGTGTAACACCCGATGTGGTTGTGCCCGATGCCTACGACAACCTCGAAATGGGCGAAAAGGAACAGAAGTTCGCCATGCAGTACGACAAGATCAAGCCGGCTGATTACATGCAGTTCAACGATCCGCGCATGAATCCGGCCATCGAGAGCGCACGCCAGCGCCTTGCGTCGAGTGCGCATTACGCCATTGTAAAACAACATGCCGCTGTATTGGATGCACGCCGCAAGCAGGTACAGTATCCGCTCAGCTATGCGCGCTTCGCGGAAATGGAAACCCAGCGCACGGCCGAAAACCGCCGATTCAACGATACCGCTTACAAGACCAGCCTGAGCGATTGGAATGCCCTGCAGGCCGATCTCCAGGCTGCCGGTGGCGATGAAGCCAAAACCGCACAGCGCAAAGACTGGATCAAGGCCTATCGCCGCGACGCCATGCTCGAACAGGCGGTATTGCTGCTGACAGACTGGTTGCCGTGAGCCGCGTTAAAATTGTTATTCCCGAGCGGGATCCGGACTTTCGGGTCCGGATCCCGGTTCGGATTTCAGACCTGAACTACGGCAAGCACCTGGCCAACGACCGCCTGGTGGCTGTATTGCACGAAGCCCGGGTGCAGCATTTTGTGCACCACGGCTGCAAAGACGATCTCGACTTTTTCGGTATCGGGCTCATCCAGGCCGATCTGGCCGTTGCTTTTCGTTCGGAAGCCTTCTTCAACGAAATGCTCGAAGTTTCCCTTTTCATTGAAGACCATACGCCCAAGAGTTTTGTGGTGTACTATCAAATCAATGAGGCAGACAGCGGCAGGTTGGTAGCCACAGCCCGCACCGGCATGGTGGCATTCGATTATGGCAGCAGGTCGGTGGCAGCTTTTCCTGAAACCGTTCCGGCGCCGTTCCGCCTTCCCCGATAACTCAGGTATTCAACCACCAGAGCAGTTTCACGACCAGGGTTTCGTCTTTCACCCCGCGCAGGCCAAATCCGTAATTGGCGGTTAAGTCGTTGCGGCTGTACACGATGAACAAATCGCTCATCGGCCGGTAACGCCATTGCAGGCGGGTATTGGTATTGAAGTTCCGGGCCTGGGTATTGTATTGCAGGAAGGTGGTGAGATAGAGATTGGTGGTGAAGCTGAGTTCTGCCTTGGCGCCGACAAGGGTCAGGAAGGTACGGCGATAGGGCGCAGGCATGTAGATATGGTCGTTGCGGGCGGATAGGGAAAAAATGCCCCAGGGCTGGTAGCGGTAGGAAATTTCACCGCGCACACTCTGGTTGTAGCCGGTATAGAAACCGCCTCCCGACACTTCGAAATTGCCGCTCAGCTTGCGCCGGATATCGCTGTTCATGCGGAAGAAAGCGCGCGTTGCGGGGTACAGACCGGGCAGGAGAAAGGTGTCTGAAACGCCGGTGGGGTCGTTGGGGAAATACAAGCGAATCCGTGTGTAGATCGCCCCGGCACTGAGGGCCATGGTATTGCGGAAGATGAACTGCGGACCGGTTTCGATGTAATGGTCATTCCCGCGCAGGCTGCTGTCGAAATACAGGCTGCCGTAGATATTCCATTTGATGTTGTTGAAGGGCCCTTTGGATGGATACCAGGTGCGCGAAACGATGGGTTCGAAGCGCCAGTACGACATATTGACCACGCTGCGGGTTTCGGAATTGAATACCTTGGTGCGCGGCACAAAGCCCACATCGGCGCGGTGTGTGGCGTGCACAAACTCATGGTTCCACTCTGCCAGCCAGGTGCGGGTGGAATAGTTCAGCCAGGAAGCGTGGGCATGGGAGCGAAGGGAACTGTTCTGATAGAAGCTCTGGTGATAGAAGAACTTCCCGCGCCAGCGCGAATCGCGGCTGATGAGGTTGTAATCGACGCCCAGCAGTCGGTTATAGCCATCGCGCTCGGTTTTATTCATCGGTTGACGGCTTACGGCGATGGCTGAAATGCTGCTGGCCGAAAACAACTTCCGCTGCACGGCGGCCACGCTGTAATTCACGCGGCTTTCGGCTGAATTGCTCGAGGGCATTTGCACGCTCATGGCACCAATGCGCCAATCCGTTCCGATTTTACCGCTCACCCGGGCGCCGGCCGAAATGGGCAACAAAGCCCCGTCGCGCAAGCCGATATTCCTGGAGAAGAACGGGCGGATCTGCCGGAAGCCGAAGTTGCCGAAGAGGTCGCTGTTTTCAATGAAGAATTGCCTTCGTTCCGGGAAGAAGAGGGAGAAGCGGGAGAGGTTGATTTGTTGGACATCCACATCCACCTGCGCGAAATCCGGATTCACGGTCAGGTCGAGGTTTAGGCTGCTGCTCAGGGCGAGTTTGGCATCTGCTCCGCCGTTCAGGCTGCGATCGGCCGGAAGGTTGCGGGCATGGTTTTTTACCACGCGCCCGATGCCGTACGGAATGAGGACGGTATTGCGTTTGCGCGGCTGGGGCGCCCGTTCAAATTCCATCCAGCCGGTGAAGGTGAGGTTGGCGATATTGAAATTGCGCGGCACCACAACCCAGGTGCTCGTTTCGTTGATTTTCAGGTTGTTGCGGGCGAAGTTGAGCTTCCACTGGGTGCGTCCTTCCGGAAAACGCAAGGAGCGAAAAGGGATGCGGAACTCGGCAATCCAACGGTCGGCGTGACGGGTAACGGCGGAATACCAAACCTGGTCCCAGGCCGTGGTGACGCCGAAGTTTCCACCACCTTCCACCGAGCCTTCGCGTTGTGCGCCCATGGGGTTCACTCCGAATGAAAAGCCATTCTGCCCGTCGTTCCAGGGGTCGATCACCATGTTGAAGGCATCGCTCACCGGGAAGGAGAAATCCCTTTTCAGGCTTTGGATCACGTAGGATTTATCGGGATGTGCATCGTAGCAAATGGCGGCCACGTAAAGGTTTTCGGCATCGGAAGCCAGCATCACTTCCGTTCGTGTCTGGCTCAGCGCCGTATCGTAGGGGAAATGTTGCCAGAATCCACCCAGCACCATGGCTTTTTTCCAAACTTCCTCCTGCAGGAGTCCATCGGTCTGCATGGCTTCACGCGCAAAAGCAACCTTTGCAAGCGCTTGTTTCGGCGGGTCGGCAGACAGATGGAAAGCGCTGCCGGCGCACAATGCCGGCACAATCGCCGCGCGTAGCATGGAGCTTAGGATCGATGGCATCAGTCTTTCGCGGCAATGTTGCGCTTCTGGGTGAGGCTGAGCGCATTCATATTCTTGTAATAGCTAAGCTTGCCGGTATTGACATAGAATTTCATCTTGCGTCCGGGAGCTATATAGTTGGAAGACAATCCGTTCCAACGTTTGGCATTGGCCACGGTGCAATCGAAAATATCGGCAACCGTGTAGAGCGCATCTCCTTTCTTGACGGTGTAATACACCCAGGTTTTTTGCGCGGCGGGAGTAGTCGTGGCTATTGCAGGCGACCGGGGTACGATTCTGATATAGGTGACGGAATCGACCACCCGGGTAAAGGTATCGTACAAGACCCGCGAGCCTTCGGGAGTTACCGGAACATCTATGCCAATGGCCGCCAGCGAATCGCGGTTATGCCAACCGGTATCGGGCAAGGCCCTGGTCGAAACGACCGGCAAGGCTGCGCGTTGCGCGGCACAGAATGAATCGCGGAAGGCCGGGAAAGCAGTGCAGCGGCTGGCGGGGAGATAAATGGCCGTGGGCTCGACCACATACGGCAGGTATTCACCGCGCAGCACCGGATTGAAGAAACGCAGATCTTCCATCGGAACGCCGAAGCGTTTTGCAATGGCAGGAAAAGGGATGGCGCAGGCCGACCAGAATGTGTCGGTGGCTTCGGCTGTATAGGGCTTGAGTTCGATGTTGTGGAGCGAATGAAAATTCCAGATGTACAGCACACCCATGAAGCGCACCAAAGGCGCCTGGAATTCTTCGGGCAAGACAGGATGAATGCTGTCGTATTGGAGTTTGTTTCCTGCCTGACGGATGGCCTTGTTCAATTCCACCGGTCCGATTCGGAAGGCCGTGATGGCCAGGTTCCAGTCGCGGTAGATATCGTACAGATCTGCAAAGTAGGCTGCGGCGGCCTTGGCAGCTTTTTCGCGGCTGCGGCGTTCGTCGGTATAGGAATTTACTTTCAGGTTGTAGCGCTTGGCAATGGCGAAAGACATGGGCCAGGCACCTGAAGCGCCGTCTTTACCGGAGAAATCGTAAGCCAGGTTCGTGTTTGCGATGGGAACGAAGCGCAGGAAACGGGGCAGCCCGGCGGCATCCAGTGCTTCATCCACATAAGGAAGGCTGCTTTCCGATTTTCCCAGGAGGAAGGAGGTATAGGCTTCTTCATTCAGCAGCCAGTAATCGATTTCCGCCTTTACCTGCTCGTTATAAAAGAAGGGAAGGCCTTTTTTTGACAGTTCGCGGAGGCGGGTTTCGTAAATGTCGGCAGCGTTCACTGCCTGCCATCCGAACAAGCTCAGACAAAACAACAGGAGGGGTCTCATGCCCGCGCAAGCTGCAAAAGGTATTCCGAAAAGCCGAGCAGGGTTGCTTCTGAAAAATCCGCACCCATGATTTGCATGCCGAAGGGCATTCCGTTGCTATGCGTTCCGCTCGGAACCGAGATTGCAGGATTGCCGGCCAGGTTGGCCTGAACGGTGAACAAATCGGCCAGGTACATCGCCACTGGGTCGGCTGCTTTTTCGCCCATCCGGAAGGCCGGCGTGCTGGTTGTCGGCAGCAGGAACAGGTCGTAGGAAGCGAAGATATCGCGTGTTTTGGTGCGGATTAGGTTGCGCACTTGTTGTGCCTTGGTATAATAGGCGTCGTAGAAATCGCTGCTCAGCACGAACGTTCCGAGCATGATGCGGCGTTTCACTTCCGGTCCGAAGCCTTCGCTGCGCGAGCGTTTGAAAGTGCTTTCCAGGTCGGTCGCGTTGGGGCTGCGGTAGCCGTACAACAGACCGGAATAGCGGCTCAGGTTGCTGGATGCTTCTGCAGTGGTGAGCACATAATAGCAGGGCACCATGTAATCGAGGTAGGGAAAGGATACGCTTTCCACGGTATGGCCTTCGGCGCGGAGCTTGTCGAACATATCCAGGCAGTGCTGCCGGATTTCGGGATCGAGCCCGGGATGATCGAGGGCTTCGCCGAGGTAGGCGATGCGGCGCGGCTGGTGTTGGTATTGCTGCAGCGCGGTGGTATAGGGTTCAACAGGTTTTTGGGAACAGGTGGCGTCGTAGGCATCGGGCCCGGCCATCACCTCCAGCAGCAGTGCAGTGTCTTCCACGCTGCGCGTCATGGGTCCGATCTGGTCGAAGCTGCTTGCGTAGGCCAGCAAACCCCAGCGGCTGATGCGTCCATAGGTTGGTTTCAGGCCCACCAATCCGGTGAATGCAGCGGGCTGGCGGATGGAACCACCGGTATCAGAACCCAGGGCGGCATGGCACAATCCGGCTTGTACGGCCACAGCGCTGCCGCCGGATGAACCGCCCGGCACGCGTGCTTGATCGGCGGCGTTTTTCACCGGTCCGTAAGCGGAGTTCTCGTTGCTCGCACCCATGGCAAACTCGTCGCAATTGGTACGTCCTATGATGATGGCACCTTCGGCCAGCAGGCGTTCGGTGACGGTTGCGTTGTAGAGCGAACGGAATCCGGAGAGGATGCGCGAGGAAGATGAAACGCCGTGGTCTTTGTAGCAGATCACGTCTTTCAGGGCGATGACCATACCTGCCAAGCGTCCTGCTTTGCCTTCAGCCAGCAGTTTGTCTTGCTGATCGGCGGCCGCGAGGGCTTCATCGGAATACAATTCGAGGAAGGCATTCAGATCAGAATGCGCGTTGGCCTGTTGCAGATAGTATTCAACCACCTGCCGGCAAGTGAGTGTACCGGCCTCCAGCTCTTTACGCAGGAGGCTGTAGCTGGAATGCGGAACCAAGGAAGAGCTGCGGGTTAGCGGGGGTTGCGGTCGTTTTGATCTTCCTTGATGCCGTCTTCGATTTCGCGCTTCACGTTGTTTTTGGCATCGTTGAATTCGCGGATGCCTTTGCCGAGACCGCGCATCAGCTCAGGAATTTTGCGGCCTCCAAACATCAGCACCACGATGAGCAGGATCAGGATGATTTCCGTGGTTCCCAGGCTGCCCAACAGCAGCATTACTAAGTGCGTCATGGTGAAAATTTCGTCAAAAATACGGATAAAACGCGGAAGGCGGGTATCAGCAGCGCCCTCACTGCGGAAATCCCGTCTGTTTCTTTCAATAAAAAATATCCCACAACCACGCTCATACGCTTCAAACATGAAACGCTCCTTGCAGAGTTTCCAGACACAGGCCGTATTCTGCGCGGTGTTTTGGTTAAATTCGCGCCTCTAAAATCACTCAAATGAGCACAAGCCTGCAGGAAATCATTACCGGACTGAAAGAGTCGCTGGAGAAAAACCTGGATCATACCCGCAGTGAATTTGCCCGGCTCCGCGCGGGAAAGGCAAGCCCGGACATGTTGGCGTCTGTAATGGTCGAATACTACGGTGCTATGACTCCGCTGCCCCAGCTTGCCAACGTCAATACGCCCGATGCACGCAGTCTGGTGATCCAGCCCTGGGACAAGTCGCTCATCCGTCCGATCGAAACGGCGATCATCAACTCAAACCTTGGTTTTGCACCTTCCAACGACGGTGAAACGATACGCATCAGTGTTCCCCCGCTCACCGAAGACCGCAGGAAAGACCTGGTGAAGAAATCGCGCGAGGAAGCCGAACATGGTAAGGTGGGTATCCGCAACCTCCGTAAGGAAGCCAATGAAAAGATCAAAAAGCTTCAGAAGGATGGTTTGAGTGAAGACGAAGCCAAGGCCGGTGAAGATGAGGTGCAGAAGCTGGTTGACTCCTACATCAGGAAAACCGACGAAGCCTTCGCCGCCAAGGAAAAGGAGATTATGACCGTTTGAGGGTTCATTATCCCGAATCGTGCGTTAGGAAATCGTCAGGAGGGTCGAAAACATCGACCCGAAGGCCCGGGACGTTGATTTCGTGAACGAGAGATCTTATTGGTTCCTGCATCGGAAATACATGATGAGACACCGAATCTGAGAGGAATGGTGCGTTGGCGGAAGGAGGGGTGAGGAATTGGGATGGACTTTATGCGGGAAATGGCTGGTAAACTGCCCGTCGGCGAAACGACAATTCCAGATTAGTCGGAAGCCTCCACTATGTACGGAAGGTTCCAAGCCTTGCTGACGAACAAACTGAACATGTGTTCAACTTTTTGATTTCCGCTGTAGCGGCGATTGGTGAGGTAACAGAATTCTCCCAGATAATTCCGCAGGTAGCGTGAACTCACGTAATGGTGGATGCCTTCCAGGTTGCGCCTGGCATTGACTATCATGATTTCCGTGTAGCGCAATCTGCCCATATAGCGGTCATCCTCGAACCAGGGGCGCGGACGCTTGTCGAGGCTGCGGATGCGGATATTCATTCCGGCCGGAAGCTCTTCAGGTGTCAGCGGCGTGGTTTTCCGCGGAACCGGATGGTGGTGGTTATAAGGAAGGTCTTTCAACGATTCAGGTAGCATTGAAATTAGTCGCAAACGCCCGCCCTGCGCGTGGATGAACCACGGATGGCTATTAGGCAATTGCAAATTCAGTCCCTTTATCTCAACAGGCATCATCTCCAGGCCCTGTCCTTCTTCTGACTGTACCTTTAACCCTTGCTTCGGAGCAGCCTTGGTGGTTTCAGCTTCCGGGTCTGACTTTTCAGGAACTGCCGGAAAGTTGGCAACACCCGCCGTAAGATGGTCGAGCATTGCGTACCAATCAACCAAATCAGCCATCATCACCTTCATTTTCTGCATCATCAACCAGATCGGGCGATAGTTCCGGTGTCCCAGATGGCGCTGCACCTGCAGAGCAGAAATCGATTTCTTCTGGAAAGCAACTACACCAATCGCGTAAACCCAGTATCGGAAAGGGAGTTTCGAATACTCCAGCAAGGTTCCACTGCGCAACGAGGTTTCAGACTGACACTGTCTACACCGATATCTCAGCTTTGAAGGGAGCCACAGATGTTCATTGCCTCCACAGCGGTTGCAGAATACACCGTGCTTATCTCTCAAGTTCTTCCACAAAAGGATGCAGCTTTCTTCGGTGTTGTACGTTTGAATAAATGTTAAATAATCCATAATTAAAAACAGTTAAAATGCGCATGCAATTTAGGCAAA
>JBKDBI010000483.1:0-5778 GCA_046314695.1 Bacteroidota bacterium
GTTTGCGCAGCCGGATCGTTCCAGCGGAATGCATAGGGCAGAAATCCGCCGGATCCTGCGCCGCTGAGGCTTCCATCGCTGCCGCCATTGCAATTGACACTGTCGCTGCTGCTGATTTGTGCTTTGGGTTTGCCTGGATTGATGAACCAGGCGGTATCTCGGGCAAAACAACCAAGATTGTCTTGCACACGCACGTGGATGCGACCTGTCGTCTTGAACCAGGTTGCACTGTCGGTTGTGGCATTGCTCCACAGCACCGATTTCCATCCTGTACCCACGCCAAGCCGTATGCTGTCGCGCGAGCAAGCGGTGAAGCGGATCGTATCTGAAGGCAGATTCACCTTGGGCCGGCTGAACGTGATGAAGGTGGTATCCGAACAAATGCCGATACCATCGTCCACCTTTACCCAAACGCGGATTTTGCCGTTTCCGCTTACTGTGGCGGTGTTGCCGGTATCGGAGGTTGACCAGGAATAAACCGGCCCGTAACAAAGCAACCTCACTTCAGCCGGTGTCAGTGCTCGGTTGAAGAAACCGATATCGTCCATTTGGCCCTGGAAAACCGCGTTGAGCCATCCTTTGCCGAAGAGCAGGGGGAAGGTGGAATTGTTGAGGGTTCCGGGACCTGAAATGGCGTTGCTGCCGGAGGTGTTTTTTCTTCCATCCACATAAATCTCGATGGAATCTTTGGTGTAAACGGCTGCCACATGGCGCCATGCATCGTTGTTGACGGCATTACTTGAAACCTTGGAAGCCCCAGAACCGCCGAAGCCCATGGCCATGCGGGCTTTTCCGGTACTGGCCTCGAGGTCTAGATTATAGTCGCCGTTCTGATTCAGTAAATTATTGCGTTGCTTGGTAACGAGCGGTCCGAGACTGGTTTGTTTCGTTTTAATCCAAAGGCTGATGGTAAAAGGTCTGCCGAGGAGGTCGAAGGTATTATCTGTCGGGTCTCCAACGGAGATATAATCGCCGGTGCCGTTGAAGCTATAGGCGTTGTTGGAGCGACCGAAGCGATCTGTGCTGAGGCTGGCGCCGAAAACGGTTCCGTGGTGTCCGCGTATCCAGGCATCGCGGGCATTTCCACAGAATGGATACCAGGCGAGAAGGGAAGACGCCAGTTGGGGCGGCGCTTCCGGGCAAGAAAGGGCGGCTGGTGTTTTGACCCGGAGGGTGAAGGAAGGCGATTGGCAAATAACCGTATCGCGCGATTGGATTTTAGGATTCAGGACGGAAATGAGGGCCGTATCGCCGGCCCTGCAACCAAAGCTGTCGGTAGCGATCACATGAAACCAGCCGCTGCGACCGGCTTTGATGCTGCGGGTGGATGCGCTGGTGTTCCAACGGTAGGAAATGAAGCCGGAAGTGGCGGTGAGCTGGGCGCTGTCGTTGCCGCAAAACTGCTGCACGTTGTTGCCGATCGAAACCACAGGTGCAGGCACAGCTGCTTTGAACAAGCCGCCGATTTCACAATGGGTCAGCGCGCGGCTCCAAACACCCACATCATCGATTTTTCCGCTGTGGTAATAATAAACCTGGTTGAAGAAGCCGGCACCGATATAGAAACCGGTTTGCGTGCGGAGCAGGGTGCTCATGGCCACAGAATCGACCGGCAGGCCATTGAAATAGAAATAGCGTTTGCTGCCATTCCAGACCGACGCAATATGAAACCAGCGCTTGCCGGGCGTGGCGGCAAACTGCTCCTGCATCACATTGGAACTGTTGAAGTGCACCGATCGCAAGCGGGCTGCACTGTCGTCGCTGCCGATTCCGATGCCGTTGGCAGTATTCGCACAAGAACCGATACAGGCGGTCTGGCCGGCGAAGAAATTGCCTCCTGCCGGAGCGCCGCTGCTTGTTACTGATTTGTATTGAAAAAAACTGTCTACCTGCACCCAGGCCGCGATGGTATAAGCGGTATACGAGGTTGGGTAGCCGTTGTTGAGCATGAAGGTTTCATTCGCAGCATTGAACGCGTAGGCGCTATTGGCCGTTCCAAACCGGTCGGTACTGAGGGCAGGGGAATTGTAAGCCCCTAAATGCCGGGTATTTCCGCTGATATCATTGGTGTTGCCACTGAAAGGATACCAGGCCATAAGCCCTGTTTTTGGAACATAATTCGGCACCTGCGCAGCAATAGGGCCCACCCAAAGGCCCAACTGGCATACCAGCAATCCAGATAAACCGGCGAGAACGTTTTTCATCTGGGGGATGAAATTCATGGATCAGTTTACAAAATAAGGACATTTTTTACCAAGCAGCCGTCTGTTAAACGTTAATAAACGCTTATAGACATTTATCTGACGGGACGTTTCGTGGATAGTGCATCGGTTTTCATGCCGTTCTTACCCATAAAAACCCCGTAAAGGAGCTCGAAAAACGTTAACCGGATAATGTCTTGATGAAGTTATGGCAGTTTTAATGCCTCTACTGCCAGGTTGTTTCGGGGTTGTAGGGGAGGAAGCGATATTGCCTGGCAGTTTGTATTTTCGAACCGATGCTGACGAATGATGAACCTGTGTATGAAGAGCAAGAAAATGCTCCTGACCCTTGGTCGCTATCGCAAGTAGGCGAGAAAGTGCGCCGCCTGCGCGAGATCAAGGGGATGAAACAAGAAAGCGTTGCCCAGGAACTGGGTATGACGACCAATGGTTATGGCAAGATCGAACGGGGCGAGTCGTCCATCACCCTTGAACGCCTGGAACAAATCGCCAGGGTGCTGGAAATGTCGCCGCTGGATATCCTGCGGTTCGATGAAAAAACAGTGTACCATATTCAGAACATGAACAGCTCTGCACCACAAGGGGTGGTGAATAACTATGTGGCAACTGAAAAAGAGCGGGCATTGATGTTGGAGCAGATAAAAATGTTAAACGAACTCATCGCCAACCAGGCTAAAGTGATTGAATCGATGGCGCGCAGGAAGACCTGAGTCTTGGTTTCCTATGCCAGCACAAGGATGGAAAGGGTTTCTTTCCCCATGGTGAAAACCGCACCGATCGTTTTCCCCAATAGCTCTTTTCCCAATGGACTGGCGGCTGAAATGGCCCATACCGTGTGGCCATCCACATCGAGCTTGCCCAGGCCGGTGCTGAGATAAAAACAGCGGTCAGCACAGACAATCAGACTGCCGGGTGCTACCGTTGCTGTGCCTTTCCCTGCATCGGTGGCGAAGAAACGCGCATCGCGGCGGGCCTGTTCCAAAACGCCGGCGTAACGCACCCTTTCGATATCGCCCATGGCACGGCCGGTTTCGTATTTGTCTCCTGCCGAACTCTTTTCCTCGCCCTTCACCGCTTCCGTGGCCCTTTCCATAGCAGCTGCAGCCTCCTGCATCCGGCCTTCAACCATGGCACGGCAAGCTTGATGAACCCGCTGTTTCAACGCGAACCATTCACCCTGTTCGGCATTCATGCGCCAATCGCCTTCCTGAACACAGCACAGCACCAACCTTGTTCGATGGCATGGCTGTGCAACTGCAAACCTTGCTGCTCAAAGGCCTGCGCCAGATCGGCGAGGTCGCTGTCGAAAAAACCACTAACGGCCAACAAAGCGCCCTCATCCATGCTGCGTGCATATACCGGCACATCGCGGGTGAGGATTTGCTTGTGGATATTGGCAAGGAAGCACTGAAACCCTGTTTCGCCGGAATCTGCCAGAAAATCGGCATCGCCGGCTTCAACCCTGATATGGCTGCAGCCGTTCAATTCCAGGTTTTCGCGGGTATTTTCAACTGACCAGTTGTCGTTGTCGATGGCCAACACATCCACCGCACCGAGCTTTTCTGCCAGTATAGCCAAGAGTCCGGTTCCGGTTCCCATATCGCAAACCTTCATACCAAGAGGCGGATTCTCAAGCAGAAACCTACACATCAGAGCAGTTGTGGGATGGTGCCCGGTTCCAAAACTCATTTTGGGGTCGACCGTAATCTCCAGCATGCCAGGTTCGGGAGCCGGCGGATGGAAAGACCCGCGCACCCAAAGGCGGTCGGCTATGCGCAAAGGTTCTATCTGCGATTCCCACAAGGCGTTCCAGTTCTGGTCGGCTACCTGTTCTATCTGCGGCGCTTCCTTCAGCCAATCCTTCACTTCATCGAGTGCATCGGCCAGCCAGGCCGCATCCGGATCGCCTTCGTACCAGGCGAGCAAGCCTTCGCGGGTTTGTTCGAATCCGGTAAACGGATGGGCGCTGAGAAAACTGCTCACGATTTCGGTATTTACATCGTCGGGTGTCTGCAAGGTCAAGCGAACGGAAACGGAAGCCATGCTGCAAAGAAAAGCCGCCGGGTCAAGAAACAACAAAGCCGGGACGAACCCGGCTCTGTTGTGCTATGAAAACTAAATCTACCCCAGGCTTAAAACGACAAAAGGGGTACGATGTTTTGAGAAACGTACATTTTTTTGTCAGTTCCTCTTAACGTTAACATAATCAAACTGTTAAGTTTGAGTCTATCAGATGCTTTCTCCAGAGGTAACGGATTATTCCATCTTTGAGCCCTTTATCAGGCGCATAAATTTCGTGGATATCGCAGGTTTTCAGGATTTGTATGAAAATCCGGCCTGCATGGTCGATCACTTCTGCGCGGTCGGGGTTCATCTTGAGTTCATACACCCGCTCTTCGTGGCTTAGCCCGGCTATCCATTCGGTGGTGCCTTCCAGGTGCCGCAGGTTGAGGCTGTCGTTCGATTTGCATCCGGCCAGTTCGTGCAGTTTAACAATGTTGCCGCCGGTGCCGATGGCGCGCAGATCGGGTGCAGGCGTTACATATTGTTTCAGCCAGGCTTCCATGCGCTTGATTTCGGCTTTGTCTACCCGGCCTTCGCGCATCCGCACGGTTCCGACATTGAAACTTTCGTATTCGTATGGTTTGCCTTTGCGGATGAGGGTGATCTCGGTGCTTCCACCGCCAACATCTATGTGCAGGAAATTGTGCCTTAAAGGTAGCCAGTTGAGTATCGCACCCTGGATGAGCCTGGATTCCTCCCTTCCATCAATCACATCAATTTTCACGCCCGTCGCCTTTCGGATATCGCGTTGGATTTTCTTCCCGTTCCTGGCATCGCGCATGGCGCTGGTGGCACAGGCCCGGTAAGCATCCACATTGTAAATCTCCATCAGCAAGGCAAAGGCTTGCATGGCCTTTTCCAGTAAATCAGCTTTTTTCTTGCTGATTTCCTTGTCCCTGAACACATCGTCGCCGAGGCGCAGCGGCAAGCGTGTAAATTCCACCGCCTTGAATTCCGTATCCGGGTCTCCGAGGTGCAAGGGCCGCGCGATGAACAGACGCACCGCGTTGCTGCCGATATCAATGGCCGCAAATTTCACGGGGTGAAAATAGTGCCTTCGCCCCGTTCTGTCATTTCAATTTTAGCGAAACGGATTGCTGTAGCGCGGATCTGTCACCAGCGTACTGTCGTCCATCGTGCGCAGGAAAGCCAGCAAAGCCGCTTTTTGAGCCGGTGTGAATTTCAGGTGGCGGTTGCCGTGGTTGATGAGCGGACTCAGGTTGGGTGATTTAAAATCGATACCGTCGCTGTA
Organism: Bacteroidota bacterium; assembly: GCA_046314695.1. GTDB lineage: Bacteria > Bacteroidota > Bacteroidia > NS11-12g > UBA955 > REEB481. The sequence goes on from JBKDBI010000483.1 coordinate 5,539, forward strand.
ATGATCAATCACCTCTTCAAGCGTAGCAAAGCGCCCGTCGTGCATGTAGGGTGCGGTATAGGAAAGGTTGCGCAGCGACGGAGCCTTGAATTTGCCCATATCAAAACTGCGCCCGGTAATGCCGCCAAGGCCTTTGTCGGTAATCACCTCATCCAGGCCGTTGTTCACGATACCAACCGAAGGGTCGATTGTCTGTGCGTGGATGCCGCCGTGGCAATGGAAGCAGTCGGCTCCGGTTGC
>JBKDBI010000484.1:0-2465 GCA_046314695.1 Bacteroidota bacterium
AAGGAATGCAGTACCGGATTGGTGCTGATGCCTTCTTCGATGGCGCGGTAGGTCTGCTCCTTGAATTCGGCCAGCAGGCGTGCTTTGTCGTGGCCATGAAAGGTGTCCACGATTTCATCCGCTACGCGCACAAAACCGTAAATCGCGTACACAGCCCAGCGATAGTCGCTGGAAAGCATGCGAATGCCCAGCGAAAAAGAGGTGCTGTAATTGAGGGTTATGCGCCGGCTTGCAGCCAGGGCGGTGCGGTCATACAGTTGCATGCTCATGGCGTATCCTTTCTGTTACAAGTCTCGAACCTATGACTACGATTGGTAGTCCGGTACCGGGATGAGTACTGGCACCAACATAATACAAATTATTGAATTTCTCATCTTTATTCGCAGGACGCAAGGCTCCGATCTGATTCATTCCATGAGCCAGGCCGAGTCCGCTTCCTTTGTAAAGATTGAACATCCCTTTCCAGTCTATGGGTGTATAAACCGTCCGGGTGATGATGTTGTTTGCGATATCGTATCCCACACGCTCCCCAAGGTCTTGAATGATGTCGTTGGCCAGCTTATCGGCATCCGACCAATCGGGCTTATAGCGCAGGTCGGGCACCGGGCAGAGAATAAACAGGTTCTCGCAGCCTTCAGGTGCACATCCCGGATTGCTTTTGCTGGCTACATTCACGTAGTAATAGGGCTTTTCCGGTGCCACAGACGTTTTGAAAATCATGTCTGCATACGCCTTGAAATTGTTGCCAAGGAAATAATTGTGGTGCGCGATACCGGGAATCTGCCCTTTCACGCCCAGGTAAATGGTGAAAGGTGCCAGCGTCCAATGCATCTTATCCAGCTTCACTTCGCTGTATTTCGAACGGTTCAGGATGGCTCCGCGGAACCAGGCCGCATCGGCATTGCACACGTATACATCGGCAGTCCAAAGTTTGCCATTGGCATCGGTGAAGCCTTTGAGCTGGTCGCCGTCTGCCTTATAGCCTGTGATTTCGGTGTGGTAATGAAACTTCACCCCACGCGATTCGAGGATAGGCAGGATGCCTTCAACAATCTTGTACATTCCTCCTTCCACATTCCAATAGCCGTCGTGCTGCAGCTCTGTATAATTCAGCAGACTGTAAACCGATGGCGTGTCGAAAGGAGTGGCACCAAGAAAGAACGACACCAATGAAAAAATCACCTTCACGTCTTCCGTTTCAAAATTCCGCTCCAGTTCCGTCCACATGCTGCGGAACATCTTGGGCAGGTGCTTCATCGGCACGGTCGCCAGTGAAGCTAAGTAAGGAACCATGCCATTGAAGTTGCGCTTGATGATGCGGTATTCGGTATCGTGGAAGATGGAAGCAGCCGATTTCAGATAGCGCTTAGCCTTTTCCTCGAAGTTCTTTTCATCGGCAAACTCCTGTGCCAGCCGGCTGAGGTCTTTGTAAATATGGAAGACCTTATCCCTTCCCGCCATATTCACCGTGTACAGCGGATCGAGTTCGCGGATGGTGAAGGGAATGGGAATACCCTGCGACTCGAACAACTCCTTGAATTCATAACTCATGCTGAAGAAGGAAGGACCGACATCGAACGTAAAACCATCCTTTTCCAGCAAGTTGAGACGACCGCCTGCGCGGTGGTGTTTTTCGAGTATTTCCACCTGGTAACCTTCGTGTGAAAGCCGCAGTGCGGTGGCGAGACTGCCCAGGCCAGAGCCGATAATGAGTACTTTCTTAGGCATTTTTATTGGAACGGAAACGGTTCAGGAATTTGCGGGTAACAAAAAGGAAACCGAAAGCTTCAGAACCTTCTTTTCCGTGAAAGGTATGGTGGTGATAATGCGTCATGCGCATGGCATGGAAATAAGGGATACGGGTGATTTTCAGCCATTTGATACGCTGGTGCACGAATACATCGTGAACCAGGAAATAGGCCACACCGTACAAAGCAATACCTAGACCGGCAAAGAAGCGCCAATCCATATCGGCCGATCCGACAACAATCAACCAAACCGAAGGAATGGCGAACATGAAGCCGAAGAGGTCGTTCAATTCAAAGGCGCCTTTGCGTGGTTCGTGGTGGCTCTTGTGCCAAACCCAGAGAAAACCATGCATGACGTACTTGTGTGTGAACCAGGCCACACCTTCCATTAAAACGAAGAAGCCGAGCGTGATAAGAATATTGGTGATCATTTTCAAGACCGGAAAGATAACGCCGGGGCAGTGCGAAAGTTTGCCCGGCATATTAATTCAGAAACTTTCTATGCTTCAGCCCTGAGCGCGCACCCAGAAATACAGAACGGCAAAGAATACGGCCTGCAACAACAAGAGTCTGCCTGCCATGGGGTTGGGTGCAATCTTCACTGTTTTCAGATAGGCGTAATGGATGAGCAGCGATGCAATGAACCAGGCGACATAATTCTGAAGTGGAATGACATCGCCTTTCCACGACCAGAAATCAAAGCGCATGGCCACCGGT
>JBKDBI010000485.1:0-11041 GCA_046314695.1 Bacteroidota bacterium
CTCTAGTGCTTTAGATAACTTTTCACGGTCTAGCCACTGGACGGGGTTATTTTTTAATGTATGTCGGTGATTTGAACTAATAGAGCCGTTCGTAATAAATAAACCTTGTTCTAAGCCATGATTAATGAGTGTTTGAGGGAAACGTTCCAATGCCTTAAAATCAGTATAAGGATTCCCTCCACTGACATGCTTGACTTGTACGCCATAACGTTGTCTTTCAGGAGTAGTGGCTATCCAGTCTAAGCCTTTATCCCCATTTCTTGGACGCTCTACACTGATGTAGCCCTGTTTTTTTAATAGACGTTTGACAATTTCTTCAAACTGCCTTCCTTGATCAGTTGTACTCTCGCCAGTTATTTGATCAATTTGCGTCAAAGTAGGTAAATCACCATCGGAAGAATCAGAGAGCAGGTCAATCGCTTTAATATCTTGAAGGTAATTTACATCAAAGAGTCCTTGCCTTAAGCGACGCTTTTCTTCTAAACGAGCATGAAGATTGTTTTCAAAAAAATAATCAGCTACGAAATAATAAACATGTACAGCCTTTGTTTGTCCTGTTCGATAGGCTCGACAGGTGGCTTGATCCTCCACAGCAGGGTTCCACCAACGACTCAAGTGAATCACATGATTCGCTTCTTGTAGGTTTAAGCCCATGCCTGCACATTGAGGTGAAAGTACCAAGCTGGCAAATCCTTCTGTGTTTTGAAAGCGAGACAATTCTTTATCTTTTCTACTTAATATGCTATTGATGGCTTTAAGCTGAGGATGCCCATTGTAACGACTATTAATAAGAGCCTGAACGACCTCTTGATAAAGATTATATTGGCAAAAAACCAAAGCCTTTTCTTGTTTGGCGTGAATATCGTCTAAAATAGTAAATAAATGCTGAAGACGTTGGTTTCCTTTAAGCCATGCTTCAGGTGTTTTGTTAATAAAATCTCTCTCTGGTAGAAACGGATGTAAACTATATTGTTTAATAAGACTAACTTTTAGAATGGCAGGTTTATCACTTCTTAAATAAGCTTTTAGGGTTTCCTTATCCTCTTCACTCATCGGAATTATTTCAGTATGTTCATGTAATCGGGGGAAGTCTTCACTATCACGATACACGTCTTCTTTCAAACGACCATTGGCTACCCCGTGTTGATAATCTCCAAATTTAAGGCTTTGCGTGAGTTGCTTGAAACTTTCTTCCTGTTGTTGAGAAGCAGGTTGGAATAGAGCTTGGTAGGTTTTACGAAAATCTTTTAAAGTTCCTAATTTACTTGGGTAAGCTGTATCCATGATATTCCACAATTCAGACAAATCATTTTCAACAGGCGTTCCACTCATCATAACTTTAAAAAACGCTTTGCTAGCCACCGCTTTCAAGGCATTTGAAATGTTGGTACGAGTATTTTTCGCTTTTTGAACTTCATCGCAAATTAATAATGACCAATCTAGTTTGGCAAAAGAAAATTGGTAGTTGGTCAAAGTTTCATAAGTAATCACAATACAACGAAACTGTTGAAGTTTTTTCAAATCCAATAAATCTAAAGTACCTGAAGCCTCTTCTGTCATACGCTTGCTTAATTCATGTCCTCGATTAAAACGACATTCAGGCTTTCGGTAGTTTTTAATATCGTCACCTTGTAAAACTTTAAATTTAAACTCCTCGGCATTTTCAAAAAAGTCATCAGCTTGTTTCTGAAAATTGTCTAATAAAATAGGCGGAACGACTATAAGAATAGGGTGTTGGCAAAACGACTCATCCTTAAAAGCATTTGTATTCCACAAGAAATCGTTTGTACCTGTTGCTTGAGAAGCAAATGAAGACCAAGCCCAACGCATCACTAATCGAATAAACGCTAAGGTTTGAAACGTTTTGCCTAAACCCATGTCATCTGCTAATAAGACACCTGGTTTTTTACCGAATGAACCTAACAACCATTCTACACATTCTTCTTGATAGGGGAATAACGCTCTCCCTTCTTTTAAAGTAAGTTCTTCCCAAGGAATGTTTTTTGTTGTTAATGAAGATGTTGTTGAAGCCTCTTCTTGATATTCTAAATCGTCATTATTTGAGAGGGGAATCAATACCTTAGGTTTTAAATTCAAGGTTTTATCAGGTGATAGATTATCACGCTTTTGAATCGCTTTTCGTGCTTCATATTCCAAGGTCTCTTCGAGTCGACTCAACTGTTCAGGCGTTTTCGGTAGTGTGAGTGTATGAATCGTATTGTTTTCAACATCTTTTAACTGTATGCAGGAACTATTTTGACTTCGTGCATTTTGAAGATTCTGTAACACATCTGGAATAGATTCGGGTAAACAAGAAACGTATTCTTGATCATCCACACAAATCCTCACATAAATCGCCCCAGTTCCTTCATTGATACTTGTCGATACAAAGGGGATTTCAGCATCAGGATCTTTATCTAAGACTAAGTCATCCGTTTGTAAAACACTGGTAAAGTTACTCTTCCCGCATGCCCCGCTAAGGTTGGGAGGTATTCCAATTCCGATGACACGTTCGCCATAATGGTTAATATCAATATCAAAGGCATCGACTAAATGAGGGGCATGTCGTAACATACTTTCCGCAGGGGGAAATCGTAGCGTATCAATAATGTCTTGAATAGGCTGTTGAGTGGCTTCACGCTGTAAAAATAATAAAGCGTCTTGCTGTTTTTCATTCAGCTTAATAAGCACTTGCTTATGTGTTGTGGTGACATCACAAGGGATGATGAGTTGTGATTCTTCTAATTGCCAATTACGCAAGGCTCTTTGTATGGCTTGACTACTTTCAGTAAAAGAGGCATACCCTAAAGCCTGATGAATCTCATCATTAAAGGGGATTAAATCGGCGTGGGTATCTTTTAAATCATACCTTAAACTCGCAACCGCATGAAGTTCTAATTGGCTAAGTTGAAGGATACGTCGGTGTTGTAAACGTGTATCATCCAAAACCCATTCCACATTAGGGTAATGTTTTTGTACCCATTCTTGTACTTCTTGCAACCATGTTAACGCACATGATGAATCAACACTGTTATAGTGTTGATTCCAGTTAGGCAGGATTTCATATACTTGTTTCAGCCAATAGGGAAGCATAACGAATCTTCGGTTAAGACTGACTAGAAGCCCTTGTTGTTTAAACTCATCGAGACAATAAAGTCCATTGACGAGTAGGGATTGCAACACCAGTTCATTACCGCTTAAGCACCATACCAGCTTAAGTTGTTCGACATTTGCCCAAGTGGGCAGTTTAGCACTAATCGGGAGCCAATCTTCTACCACCGATTGCCACTGCGACGTTTGACTAAAGCCAAGTCCTTCCCCTTCTTCATCGATAAAATCCAATGGCTCATCTTTGTTCGTTTCTTCATCCGTTTCAAGGGGCGATGTTTCGGTATTCAGATTTTGAAAGAGGTGTTCAGGCGGTAAAGCAGAACATAATAGGTTGTTGTCCTCCCCTTGCCAAGGAAATAGACCTACTTGTAGGGTTGATGTCCATTTGAGGTGGAAACGTCCTTGTGAATCTACTTCAACTACCTTATGTTTAAGAAACTTATTCACTTCAAGATTGTATTCTATGGGTTGAATCCATAAGGTATTATAAGAACTGGTTAAATGTAGTGATTTACCACTTTTACTTGTTTGATTCGTCAGCGTTTTGGATGTGTAGTTCTTTTTAAAAGAACGGAGTAAAGAATCTAGCAATGATTGCATTGAACACCTCGATTTAGTTTTTTTCTTTAATTAGGAAGTAGGTCATAACATTCTTCTAGCATGGCTTTTATACGTGTTTGCCAATATCCAGTGTGTGAAAAACGCCAATGAGCATGGCTAAGATAAGTATGAATCCAAGTCGTAGCATTTTCAGCCAATTCCGTATCTTTTAATAAAATTCCTGAAATTTCTCTTTCCCATCCATTAGGCTCTTCCAATAATTGTGCTACGAGCTTACCAGTATGGCTTTGAGGTCTAATTTTAGACTTATTGTAGATATAAACGGCGTTACCTTCTTTCGTAAACTCACAGACAAGAGCATCGCCCATACGCAAAACGAATACTTCACCTGTTTGTGTACCATTTTTATTAACAAAGGGCTGTATGGCTGTGTATCCCAGTTCTTTGTTGGCTATTTTTATGAATTCATTCCGTTTTAATTGACTAGAAACAATTACTCTAAAATCAGTTGCTAAATGTAAATACTGGTGCCAAAATTCTTGCCTACCGTGTAAATCAGGAGAGCCTTGAAAGGCAAATTTAAAAAATAAGTTGAAGTCGGCTTCGTTAAACCAAAACAAAAGCCTTTGATACATCGGTTCATCAAGTTGCTTGAGCGGTAACCAATTATGTGGAGCCAAACGAGGATCTTCCAGTTGAGAGAGGCAAAAGCTCTGTACACACTGACGCTCTTCAGTCGTGTAGCGTCCTTCGGAAAATCCTAACGCCTGCCATAATTCTTGAAATCGTTTTCGTGCCGTTTCTTGTATTTTAAGCCCGAGACAAAAGGTATTTAATAATTTATCGAGAAGTTTAGGCTTATCAGTAGCTTCTGTGTGGATATACCTTTTTAAAGCAGTCGTAAAATACTGACCCACCAAGTCTTCCACCAACGGATGTTGAGGTGACAAAGCTTGCAGAAGTCCTAGTTGCAATTTTAATTCATCTGCCAACCATTGAGGAGATTCTTCCAGTGAGCAGTCGGAATCCAAGAGTTTTTGTAATAGGCTTTCGCAATGCCTCTGAAGGATCTGGGGCAGTTCTTGAGTTCGGAAGGCTTGGTAAAATCGATGCCATTCGGCGTGATGATGCTTTGGGAAATCTAACGGTGCGTTTTCAAGTGCTTGATTATACAGAGCTAGAAAGGACTCATGTATAGAGTACAGCGGTTTTGGTTTCAATAGTAATGAATGCCAAATGCACGTGTGCAACCATCTAAAACATAATCGTTGAGAATAGTCCCACTTTTTTAGCCAATCAATAAAATCAATGTGATTCAATAGCGTTTCGCTGGTCAAGCCTTCACGCAACATTCTTGTTTTGTCTGCATCTGTTGGGTGAGACGCTTGTGTGAAATTTTCCCATTGCGTTAGGGCATCTTCTTTTACTTTAGTAGGTGTAGCTTGCAAAATCGTATTGCGAGACGTTCTCCATTTACGAAACAGTTTCTGAAAATGTTTGATGACAACCGTTCCACCTTCTTTATTTAACCAGCGACTATGAGCTTGATACTGATTAATACAAGCCTTTAGTTCTTCTAGTTGAATCTGTGTATCTTCAATAGAAGAGGAGGATTTTGTCAGTTCTGAGAAAGAAGTCTGAAATGGCATCACTTAAACTCCTGTGGGTGATTTTAAAGTGGATTGAACGGCTTGGCGTTGCTCACTGGATTTTACTCGTATTTTGACTTCGACTCGACGGCTAGCTTGCTTGTCTTCTTTACCTGATTTTAAACGCAGCTCTTGTTCTCCACGTCCATTCACATATAGCCACTTAAGTAATTGGTTCCGTTTGTTGGAAGGTGGAATGACAAAGCTCACCACAAATCGCCCCACGCTAAAGGCTCGCTTCTGACTCAATTCTAAATTGTGTTCATCGTTTCCATCACTGTCGGTAAAACCTTGAATATAAAGAGAATCCACCGTAGATTTGATTTCGGGTGCATTTAGGGTATTTAATACAGGGGGAAACATTCGTTTCAAGAAGGCTTGCCCCTTGGGATCAATAATATCTTTATTGACTTCAAAACGAATTTTATCTTCAGGTAAGCGAATGATACACGAAAGCGGATCTCGTTCATCCGCTTCGCAAGTGAGATGTTCTTGGACTAACAAATAATCAATTCGCTTCTGAATTTCTTTTAAGTGCCTAGCACTACCGTTTTGTTGTTCTTGGGCTTGATTTTGTGCCAAAGCAAGCATCAACAAAATAAATACCACTGCCAAGGAAGTCATTAAGTCCGTCATAGAAGATTCAAGATTTAGAGCCATAACGTGATTTCATCCTTCTATTATTGTGGGGTACTTAGTTTAGAAGAGATAAAAACATCTTGCAATTCGTTCATAAAGCTCCTCAGTTGATCCAAACCTCTTGTATGCTGTTCTGTAAAGGTATCAAAATATCCTTTGCTGGCATCTTGAACGTATTTAATGCCTTCTGCCATTGCTTGACCCGCATTACCCAAGGTTTGGCTAATTTCTGACGATAAGTGATTGAGTTGAGCATAACGTTCTTGTAACTGCCCCATTAAATCGTTTTGTTGTGCCAACCATTGCTTTTGCTGTTCTAAGCCATAGGTAAACTGCTCTAAACGATCTTGCGTAATCGTATTAAGGTTATCACGACTGGATTCAATCTTTTTCTGCATCTCCACTAAATCATTCAGTAAGACTTGCATCCCTTGTGCCTGCTGTTGAAGACGAGTTACATCTTCTATGACGCTTCTTAATTCAATTAACGCCTGACGCTGTTCTGTCGTTAGGCTTCCTTGTTGTTCTATGAAGCGTTGAAGTTCATTGCTAATTAAGTGCTGAAGTTGAGTCATGGCAAACGTGAGTTGTTCTTGAGCTTGCTGTAAGCCCTTGGGCAGTTCAGCAACAGTTGATTTGAGGCTTTGAGTGGTGCTTTCTAACCCTTGCAAAACAGGAATCAACTGGCGTTCTTGACGATCAAGTGCATCAGTAGAAAGTGCTTTAAAATCTTCAATGCTTTGTTGCACTTGACTCATAAATGCCACTTGTACGTTGTTCAGATTTTCAGTTGAATTGCCTACTCCTGTATTAATAGTGCTTTGAGTTGTCGTGACCATTTCCGTGATTTGGTTTAACATCGCTTGCGTTTCACTACTAATCGTGTTTTGCTGTTCTTTTTGAGTGTTCTGTAGTTGTTCAAGTAAGTGGCTAAATTGATTCGTTAATGTTTCCAATTGTTTTTGAATTGCTTCGTTTACCTGTTGTCCTGCTTCTTGCTGACTCGCCTTCATGTTGTTTAATAGAGCCTGCAATACCGCCATACCTTCTTCGTGTTTTTGATGAGAGGCTTCTTGTTGTTCAATAAAGCGTTGGTTTAGCTCCTGCGTTTTCGTCATAAAAGCATTTAACAATTGTTCCACATTGCTACCTTGAGCGTCTTGGATTTCTCTTAACAACTCTTTTATAGCTTCGGCGGTTTGACGTTGCGTTTCTTGAAGCGTGGCTTTCATACCTGCCATGCTATTATTGATTTCTTCAAGGGTAATATGAACGATGTTAGGGAGCTGTTCCATAATACTGCTTAAACGCTGTAAATCCTGACTAACCCCACTACTTATGCCTTCACGCAGTTCTTTGCCAATTTGTTCAAATTGTTTGGTGAGACTTTCAAAGCCTTGAGCAGAAAAACCACTCATCGCTTGGCTGACCTGTTGCACATCTCCCCGAACATCACGAACACTTGTTTGAATACCATCTACTGCTACTTTCAATTGTTCACTCAGTAAGGCTTCTAAACGTTTAATAAAACTGTCGTTGCCTTCAGATTGAGTCAAGTAGCTTCCAATTTGTTGGGGGAGCTGATGAACATCTTGCTTAATTTCAACCAACACTTCTTGAGCGGTGAGACGTTTAAAGCGTCGGTTTAATTCGTAGACGATCCCATTTAAGGCTTCCGTGAGTTGATGTTCCTTTTCTTGAAATTTATGATTTACCCTAATTGCGACACCAAGTCCAATTAAGCTGGTGATAAACTTAGCAGAAAGTGCATTGATAAAGCCCCCCAAGCCCTCTTCAATCAATTTCGTTTGTTCATTGTATACTAATTCGCTTAGCCCGCAGGTAAGTGCCATGAAAGTAAACAATAAGCCTGTTGCAGTTGCAAATCCTGCTTGATGTGACACTGAACTGAGTTGAGTTTGAAATAAAGTGGATGCTTTAAAAAAGTCTTCGGCTTGATAAACATTACAGAGTCGCTCCTGATAGGAACGGACTCCTTCATAAAATTCATCATAGGCATGTTTTAAAAGACTTATGGCGAAGTCCTGCTCATTCTCTGACTCCCTATCACGAAAAAACCTGTTGATGTCTTCTTGTAAATTCAAAGACTTTAATTCTAAGTTACGCAGATGATTATGAAAGTCGTCTAAGGTTTTCAGCGTCTGGTCAATTTTCTTCCAACGTTGCTTTTCTATGTCTTCATAGTAAAAAATGTAACCAGCTAAAAGGACTAAATAAATCATCACTAAAAAAGTTAATTTTATGCCAAAAAACGAAACACCCCAGTTTAAATAAGCCAATACGTTGGGACTCCAACCTAGCCATTCGTCCATGTGAAAAATTACGGAACTTTCCATATAAATCAAAACTCCCAAAGCAAAAAAGAACAACAATGTCTTATGATACCAAAAACATAAATTGAATTCAATTTATCCTATCATTTCAGAACTGCCGAACCTATCACCGTTGCGAGGATTCGCCAGCATCGGGCAAGTAGCATACGTTTTTCCTTTGTACCTTAGTTATGATATTATATCCCAATATGCCTATTTTTTAAATCACATGAAAGTTTAAGATGATGACACAAACCGAGCCTAACCTAGACAAGGCGTTTGACCTGCTAAACCTTGAACTCAAGATCTTTAAACCCCACGCCTCTGATTTTGAAAAGTTTTGCAAAGCCCTCAATGACTATCTTAAAAAATTACCTGCGTTGGAACACGACCAAGAAAAACCAATCGAGCAAGTCTTTACCCGATTTTTACAAGATGCTTTCACTGAATATACAGACAAATATGTCGTGCGTTCCGTAGAAGATATTGACTTAACGATTTGTGTCAAAAGTGCAAAACGCCCCAGCGTCCTGATTGAATGTAAAAAGCCCAGCGAAACAAAAGACTTCCCCCGTAACAGCCATTTAAACGTCAAAGCCTTGCACCAGTTGATCTATTATTACCTAAAGGAAACCATAGAACACCATAATACAGGCATTAAAAGTTTAATCATCACCAATGGAAAAGAACTCTATATCTTTGATGAAGCGACCTTCAACCGATGCTTTGGTGAAAAGTATAACAAAATCCTCAAGCAAGAATACAACCATAACAAGGTGGGTAAACGAGGCACCGATGAATTTTATACCGTTATGAAACGGTACCTAGAAGAAAATCCTGAGATCTTGGAAAAATTAACCCTGCTTCATTTTTCGATTGAATCGTTAAGCCAAGAACTCCAAAAACCAGAGCCTCTAAAATCTCGAAGGCTACAAAAAGCGTACAAAGCCTTGTGCAAGTTTTCTCTTCTGAAAGAAGCCTTGCCGAATACAGGCAATACACTAAACCAAGCCTTTTACGACGAACTACTCCACATCATCGGCTTGGAAGAAGTGAAAGCCGACGGTAAAAAACTGATCCAACGTAAGCAGAATACCCCTGAATCCGCTTCCCTGATTGAGTCCATTCTTTCGCAAAATAAAGCGTCCTTTGCCCAACACACGACCCCACAAAATAGAGACGACAAAGTGATTGAACTGGTCATTACATGGGTGAACCGTATTTTATTTTTGAAGCTCTTAGAAGCCCAGCTCGTTCGATACCACAAGGGAAATCAAACCTTTAAGTTTATGGGTGAAAAATACCTGACGGATTGGGATCACGTCAACCAACTGTTTTTCGACGTTCTAGCGATTAAAGAACAAGAACGCCACCCCAATAAACGAGTGCAAGACTTGCACTTTGTGCCGTACCTCAATAGTTCCTTGTTTGAACGTTCTGAACTGGAACAACAACTTGGCACGATTAACAATTTGACTGAAAATGAATTGGGGCTTCATCCTAAAACGGTGTTAAAGCATCACGTCAAGCGACGCACAGGCACGATGCGAAACATCGATTACTTGCTGAGCTTCTTAGACGCTTACGACTTCGGTAGCGACACCGAAGACGACGGCGTTCAGCATAACGACAAAACCCTCATTAACGCTTCCGTGCTAGGGCTGGTCTTTGAAAAAATCAACGGCTACAAGGAAGGTTCCTTTTATACCCCTAGCGTGATTACCATGTACATGTGCAAAGAATCCTTACGACTGGCGGTTATACAAAAGTTGAATGAAGCCTTTGACTGGCAACATAGCGAATGGCAAGATCTCAAAATGGCGTGTGTGAATCTTAGAACTGAAGAGAAAATAAAAGCCAGTAACGTGATTAACCAGCTCAAAATTTGCGACCCTGCCGTGGGTTCGGGGCATTTTTTGGTTTCGGCGTTGAATGAATTACTCGCTATTAAGGCGGACTTGGAACTCTTGGTGAAAGACGGTATAGTCCGCCGTCTTGATATTCGCATCGTTAATGACGAACTGGTGATTCAAGATGATAATGATGAGGCACCGTTTCAGTACCACGTCAGCCTAGACGGTTTGACTCAAAAGCGAAGCGTAGCAAAGAGAAAGCAAACCATTCAAGAATTGCTGTTTGACGAAAAGCGTACTCTGATTGAACAATGCTTGTTTGGCGTGGATATTAACCCCAACAGTGTGCAGATTTGCCGTTTGCGTTTGTGGATTGAACTGCTTAAAAATACCTATTACAAAAGTGAAACGGCGTATAAAGAACTGGAAACCCTTCCCAATATTGATATTAACATTAAGTGTGGCAATAGCTTGATTAGCAAGTTTGGCATTCGTGAAAAAATAAGCTTGAGCGTAAAAGATGCGAGCCATGTCAAAGATTTACAAACCCTTAGCAAGTCTTATCATCACGCCAAAGAAAAAAGTTTTAAGGCGGACATTACCCACAGAATTCAAGAGATCAAAGCGTCATTTAAAAACAAATGTATTGAAGGGACAACTGAATACGTAGACCGTACGAAGTTGCGTAAAAAGTTAGAAGGTCTTGAACACAAGGTTATTGAACTAACGGGGATTTTAAAAGACGAATACCGCTTAGGCTTTTTCCCTGACGATGAAATTGATAACATGAAGCGAGAACTGGTTAAAAAACGGCTTGATTTAACGAAGCAGAAAAACGCCCTAAAAAAAGCGGATGCCCGTGTGGAAGAAAGCATCAAAACCGCAATGTATCATG
>JBKDBI010000486.1:0-10025 GCA_046314695.1 Bacteroidota bacterium
GTTTCCATTTGCGCCAATTGCCCGTCGTACACATAGCGGGTAATGACCGAATCGGGGCGAAAACGCGCATCGTAGGTGCGGCGCACATGCATGCCATCGGTCGATGCCGAGCTTATTTCCTGCCCCCTTGCATTGAAAACACTGTGCAAAGTGTCTTGCGCCGGCGTGGTAATGGCCCACATCTCCTTCACACCCAAACGTGCGAATACGGCTTCGGGCAGATAGCGGTCGCTGGCGAATTGGGCGTGGGCAGGTGGTAAAATCAACAATAGCGCCTGGACCATTGTGGTTATTTTAGCAAGAGGGAAAATGAAACGCATGGGAAAGGCAATATATGGGATAAGGGGGCGAGGAATGGGAAAAACATGTCAGTTGTTTCAAAAAACCACTAGGCTATTGACACCATCAACAGTCTCTGAATAGAATTTTCACACCAATGAGGCAACTTGAAAATTAATATTTAGACTTGATTCACTAATATCCAACGTCTATAATTGTAAACGAACAACTTAACCTATCATGAAAAGAAACATCACATTTCTATTGTTGGCTGTAATGTCAGCATTCTCAATCTCTTCCTGCGGGAAGTACGAAGAAGGACCTGGATTTAGCTTAAGCAGTAAAACAGCCCGTGTAGACAACTCATGGGAAATCAGCATGGCGAAATTCAACGGAGTGGACATCACAACCGATTTCAAAGCCATGTTTCCTGACTTTCAAATGACCTTTAAAAAAGATGGATCCTACGAGGTGCTTCTCGATGGTGATCGCGAGACAGGAACATGGGTTCTGGATAATAAGAAAGAAAAAATACTGCTTACCGAAACTTCAACGAAGTTTGTTGAAGTGTGGACAATAATGCGCCTTACTCAGAAAGAGTTATGGATGACAACTGAAGATGGAAGCGATAAATTTGAATATCGATTGAAGGAGAAGTAATAAGAATCATACCTTCCTAACGGAGAGAGCCACGGTCATTCGTGGCTCTCTCCGTTTAGCACCGTTTTAGAACATATGAGTGCCCAGATAATGCCGATTAATATCTGCAAACTTGATCTTTTTAGCGCTTGAAAGAACTTTCGACAATTCATTCATCCTCATGTCATGAAGGTGTTGTTGCTAATCAAAACAAGAAGCACTCAACAAACTGCCATATCGTTTAGCCAACAAGTGCATCTTGAAATAGCCGGGTAAAAAAACACCTACAGTCTTGAGGTTTGCTGACTGACTCACTGCAGCACCCACAACCTTCCACCACAAAAAAACCGCAGTCGGACGGACTGCGGTTTTTGTTTTAGTGATCCCGCTGGGACTCGAACCCAGGACCCCAACATTAAAAGTGTCGTGCTCTACCAGCTGAGCTACGGAATCAACTCCCTAATGGGATATTCATCACTGACGATCCGGTAACTTTCACCCAAACTTACCGCCGAATCGCCTGCGATTTTGAGGGTGCAAAAATAGGCATGGCTTTGAACTTTGCAAATAAAAAGTTCAAAGTTGTTTCCGATAGGTGTTGTGAACCTTCACCGTGCGCGCTCCCAGGCTCGATAACATGCTGAGCATCTTGGGATTAAAGTCTCCAATCCAAGCCAACTCAGAACTTTGGATGCGCTCGCTTTTCAGCACATACTCCCGCAACTTCATGATCAGACCGGTCTCCAAACCGAGGTTGTGGTAGCGGGGTATGATGCCGAAGATCACACCGCGCAGCCTGCTCACCTTGCGGCGGTACCAGAGAAACTTGAGCTTGCCCAGCAGGTCGAGTTTGCCGTTCACATGCTTGAAAATGCGGTTCACGTCGAGTACGTTGATGTAAAAGCCCGCAGGCTCGCCATCGGCATAGACAAACCAATTGTATTCAGGTATCAGGATGGGCTTCATCTTGCGCAGGTGCATCCGAACCTTGTCTGCCGTCATGGGCATAAAATTGGCGTGATGCGCCCAGGCCTGGTTGTAAATCGCCACGAAATCTTCGGCAAACTGTTCCCAATTGGACCAATCGTAGTGCTTATAGGTGTATTTCGGATTGGAGAACACGCGGTCAGCCAGCTTGCCAAAGCGATCGGCGTTGAAGCTGCTGCGGTCGATCTCGCTGGTCTGCTGCACGATGACGGTCTCGAACCCATAGGCTTCGAAGTAATCGCGGTAATAACCCGGATTGTAGTTTTCCCTGTAGGCCGGAAACTTGAAACCTTCCACCAACAGTCCCCAGAAGCTATCGCGGTCGCCGAAATTCACCGGACCATCCATCCAGGTGCAACCTTTTTCTTTGAGCCAGCCCGCCGCCAGATCGAAAAGCTGAAAGGCAGCCTGCTGATCGGCGATGCATTCAAAAAAGCCCATACCGCCCTGTCGGGTATTCCCATCGCTCGAGAGGGTATAAAAGGCGGCTACCCGGCCCACCCATCGACCTTTCTTGTCTTGCAACACCCAGCGAACGGCCTCACCCTGTGAGAAATACACATTGTGTGCGGGGTCGAAAGTGTTCTCAATGTCTTCATCCAGATGGCGGATATACTCGGTGTCGTTGCGGTATACCAGGGCCGGCACTTCGAGGAATGCACGGCGGGTTTGCGGATTTTCAACAAGATATGGCTTGTATTGACTTCCCATTGCTGCGAAGAAACACAGAAAACAGGAAAAGAGGCCGCATATTTGAAACCGCAATTGCAGAACCATTATGAAGATCGGAGACAAACTGATGAATTTCCGCCTTCCGGGCACGGACGGGCGCACCTGGTCCAACTTTGATTTCGCCGACCGCCACGCCTTGCTGCTGGTCATCACCTGCAATCATTGCCCCTATGCCCGGGCTTATTGGAAACGCCTGATCCGGCTTGCGCACCGCTACGAAGAAGACAACCTCGGCATCGCGGCCATCTGTTCCAACGACGCACAACAGTACCCCGACGACAGCTTCGAAAACATGCAAAAAATGGCGAAGCAACTCGAACTGCCATTCCCCTACCTGCACGATGAATCGCAGGCCATGGCGCGGGAATTTGGCGCCACCCGCACCCCGGAAGTTTTCCTTTTCAACAGCCGCCGCGAACTGGTTTACCGCGGTGCCATCGATGATTCGTGGGACAATGAAGCGGCTGTGATGCGCGTGTACCTGGAAGATGCCATCGAATATTGCCTCGACGGACTGGAAGTGGATTATCCTGAAGTGCCGGCCGTTGGCTGCAGCATCAAATGGAAGAAAGATGCCTGAAAGCCGCAAGGTTTGTCTGATCACCGGCGCCTCTTCGGGCATCGGTGAGGCCTTGGCCATCGAAGCCGCCCGACGCGGGTTTCAGCTCTCGCTTGCCGCCCGCTCGGTCGACAAACTCCAGGCGGTAGCCGAACGCTGCACCGCCCTTGGAACACAGGTTTTGGTGACTGCCTGCGACGTAAGCTCGGAAGCCGATTGCCGGAATTTTGTTCAACAAACCATTGCACATTTCGGCCGGGCCGATGTTTTGATTAACAATGCCGGCATCAGCATGCGGGCAATATTGGCCGATTTGCACCTCGATGTGATCCGGCAGGTGATGGACACCAATTTCTGGGGAACCGTCTATTGTACCCATGCCGCCCTCCCCCATCTGCTCAAAACCCGCGGCAGCGTCGTGGGCATTTCCAGCACGGCCGGATTCAAAGGATTGCCCGGGCGAACCGGTTATTCTGCCTCAAAATTCGCCATGCACGGTTTCCTTGAATCGCTGCGCTGCGAAAACCTGAAAACCGGACTACATGTATTGATTGCCTGCCCGGGCTTTACTGCATCCAATATCCGCAACACCGCACTCAGCGCCAACGGAACGGCCCAGGGCGAAACACCGCGCGATGAAAAAGCGATGATGCAACCCGACGAAGTGGCCCGTATCGTTTTCGATGCCCTGCAGAAAAAACGCCTCTACGCCGTGATGACCCTGCAAGGCAAGCTCGCCGTCTGGATCAACAAGTGGTTCCCGGCGCTGGCAGACAGATTGGTGTACAAAACCATGGCCAAGGAGCCGGGCAGTCCGTTCAGCTGAGCGTCTCACAGAATAACAAAACCACCGATTTAACAGCGGCTTAACATGGACGCCTGTAAAATCGCAGCGTGGAGGCCAAAGAAGAATCCGACTCAGTCCATCAGCCGGCAGCATCATCACATGGAGCGATTTACATGCTGCGCACCGTGCAGCAACACCATGCGCACCTGAGCGCCCTGGCCGACCAAAAGGCCGGTATCATTATTGCCGCCAACAGCATCCTGTTCAGTCTGGCCCTCACACGCAATTTACAGCAAGTCGATTGGGCCGCACTGCTGCTCATGGCCGGCAGCGCCATTACCGTTTTGTTCGCTTTGCTGGTGGTGGCTCCATTTTCCGCATTCCGAAAAAGTCCGGCTGCCGGAACCAGGCATTTCAACCTCTTGTTTTTCGGGCATTTTTCCAGTCTGGGACCGGAAGAATTCTCCGAACAAATGCATGGGGCGATGAAGAATGATGCCGCATTGCACGAAACCATGATCCGCGATATTTATCAGTTGGGCATGGTGTTGGGCAAGCGTAAATACCGCTTCCTGGGATACGCAGGTATTTCATTCATGCTCACCCTCGTATTGAGTGTTGGTGGGTTCATTTTGAGCCAACTCTAAGTTTCCGCTTTCGGTTTTTTCGCAGCGGATAACAGGCCGGAATCCGCTGCCTGACGGTTTACTTTGCTCCCATGGCGAAGACGAGAAATGTATTTGTATGTCAGCAATGTGCGCATCAGAGTGCCAAATGGGTTGGCCGTTGCCCTTCGTGTGGCGGCTGGAATACCCTGGTGGAAGAAATCAGGGAGACGGAAAAGGAAAAAGGCAACGCCCCGGCCTGGGGTAAAAGGGAAGACGGCATGCGCGCCCGGCCGGTAAGGCTCACCGAGATCGATGTAAACGCCGAAGTGCGCCTCCCCTGCCCCGACAGCGAACTGAGCCGCGTGCTGGGCGGCGGTATCGTTCCCGGCTCGGTGATACTCTGCGGAGGCGAACCCGGAATTGGCAAGAGCACCCTGCTGCTGCAAATCGCGCTGCAAACCAGCCTGAATACTTTGTATATCAGCGGTGAAGAGAGCGAGGAACAGATCCGTATGCGCGCAGCCCGGCTCGGAGACGGCAATCCGGAATGCTGGATCCTGACCGAAACCCGGATTGAAGCCATTCTGCAACGTCTGAAGGAAGCGCCGCCGGAGCTGTTGATCGTAGACAGTATCCAGACCTTGTATACCGATGCGGCCGATTCGGCGCCGGGCAGCATCACGCAAATCCGCGAATGCGCATCCATGCTCATGCGCTATGCCAAGACCGAAGGCGTGCCGGTATTCCTGATCGGGCATATCAACAAAGACGGACAGCTGGCCGGACCGAAAATCCTCGAGCACATGGTCGATACTGTATTGCAGTTTGAAGGCGACCGGCACCATACTTACCGCATCCTCCGCACGCTGAAGAACCGCTTCGGGAACACCAGCGAAATCGGCATTTACGAAATGACCGGCGCCGGCATGCGTGGCGTGGAGAACCCTTCTGAAATCCTCATCTCCCAGCGCGATGAAAACCTGAACGGCATTTCGATTGCCGCCGCTATGGAAGGCATGCGTCCGCTGCTGATCGAAACCCAGGCGCTGGTGAGCAGCGCAGTGTATGGCACACCGCAGCGCACCTGCACCGGTTACGATTTGCGCCGGCTCAATATGCTCCTGGCGGTGTTGGAAAAACGCTGCGGCTTCCGCCTAGGCGCCCAGGACGTGTTTGTCAACCTTGCAGGTGGCTTAAGACTAGAAGATCCGGGCATGGATTTGGGGATCGTGGCCGCCATACTCAGCAGTTTTCACGATACGCCCGTTCCGGCGGGATTGGTATTCTGTGCCGAAGTGGGGCTTGCCGGGGAAATTCGCGCCGTGAACCGCATTGAACAGCGCATTGCCGAAGCCGAAAAACTCGGTTTCGACGGCATCGTTATCAGCAAATACAACCGCCTGGCTGAAGCAAAGAACCGCCGCATTACCGTGCATACCGCCGCGCGGGTGGACGAAGTGGCGAAACTCCTTTTCGGCTGAACCGGCTAAAAATCCGCGCCTGTGCGGCGGCTGGCGGAAACAAGCCATCTATTGTTTCCATACCCCTATTTTTGCCCTTTATGATGTTCAGAATTGCCTTCATCACCAGCCTCCTGTTCAGCACAAACCTGATTCAGGCGCAAGACATTCAGGCCTATCACACCGATCCCGGCGCACACGAAACCGACCGGAACATCGACGTGTCGCACATGAAACTGGAAGTATCCTTCAAACCGGAGGAAGGCCTGGTTATGGGCAAGGTACGGCATCAGTTCCGCCTGCTGCAGGCCAAGGTTGATACGGTTTTCCTCGACGGACCCGGCATCCGCGTAAAGGGCGTCAAGGCCTGGCAAATCAATCCGGCTGTAACAGGCCGTCGCGCTGCAGCTGCCAGCGAAACCCCGGTGAACGCCAGCTTCCGCACGCTGCCCGAAGGCATCGTGGTAGTTTTCAACAGCCTCAATGGCGTGGGCAAGGAGTTTGCGATGGAACTCGAATACGAAGCCAATCCGAAACGCGGCATCTATTTCGTCGGCTGGAAACTCCCTTCCATTCCCGATCCGGTGCACATGACGCGCCGCCAGATCTGGACCCAGGGCCAGGGCATCGACAACCGCCACTGGATACCGATGATCGACCAGCGCAGCGACAAGTTCGTCACCGAAGTAATCGTCAGCTTCGACAAAACCTATAATGTGCTTTCCAACGGCGCCCTGCTCAGCAACAAGGAGAACAGCAACGGCACCCGCACCTGGCATTACCGCATGCCGCAGCCGCATGCCGGCTACCTGCTCATGCTCGCCATTGACCGCTATGCCGTAAAGCGCACTGCGACCAAGCGTGGCACACCCATACAATTCTGGTATTATCCCGAGCATCCCGAAAGGCTCGAGCCCAGCAGCCGCTACAGCGAATTCATCATTGAAGCGCTGGAAGACGAAACCGGCATTCCGTATCCCTGGGGCTCCTATGCCCAGGTAATGGTGCAGGAATTCCTGTACGGTGCGATGGAAAACACGGCTGCCACAGTTTTCGGCGACTTTTTCTGGATTGATGAGCGCGGCTACCTCGACCGCAACTATGTAGGCGTGAATGCACACGAAGCGGCACACCAATGGTTCGGAGACCTCATCACCGCCCGCACCGACGCCGACCAATGGCTGCAGGAAAGCTTCGCCACCTATTACCCGACCTTGGTTTTCCGCCGTCTCATGGGCGATGACGAAATGAAATGGCAGCAGCGCGGCAACATGAACAGCGCCATCGCAGCGGGCGAAAAGAACTCACTGCCGGTGCGCCATTCCAACGCCGGATCTGCCCGCCATTATCCCAAGGGCGCTTCGGTTTTGAGCATGCTGAGTTATGTGCTGGGCGAGGAAAACTACCGCCGCAGCATCAAGCTGTACCTCGAACGCCACGCTTTCCAGACCGTTGAAACCAATGACCTGCAGAAAGCCATTATGGATGCGACCGGCATCAATACAGACTGGTTCTTTGACCAATGGGTATGGCGCGGCGGGGAACCGCATTTCCGCGTGAGCACCCTGACCAGCGGAAAGAACCTCGTGTTCACGGTAGAACAGATCCACAAGCAAGAACCTACGGTAGGCATTTTCAAGATGCCGGTTTGGTTTGCGGTGTATTATACCGACGGCAGTTCGGAGCGTGTGCAGGTGATGGTCGACAAGGCCTTCCAGCAAGTAAGCATGCCCCTCGCCGCAGGCAAAACAGTCGCTTTCTCTTTGTTCGATGAAGGCTCCAACATCCTCAAAAAAGTGACCTTCAACAAGAGCCTCGAGCAGTTGAAGACTCAGGCGGCGAATGCGCAGTTCATGCTCGACCGCTACGATGCCATTGCCGCCCTCGGCAAAATGGGGGAAAATGCAGCGGGAATCGCATTCCTGAAAGACCGCCTCAATAAAGAAAAACACCGCGGCATACGCGCTGAAATCGCACGCCAGCTGGTTACCCAGGCCGGTACCGACGACGCATTGGTCCGCAGTTTGTTGCAGGACCGCGAAACCGATGTGCGCCGCGTAACGGTAGAGAGCCTGAAAGCTTCGGCCATCACAGAACCCTGGCTTTCTACCATTGCCCTGAAGGATTCCAGCTATGGCATCGTGGAAAACGCGCTGGTGAAGCTGATGGACTGGCAGACCGACCCCGCGAAGCGCGGCGCTTACCTGGAAGCCACACGCGGATTGTATGGCAACCAGCACGGACTGCATGTGCGTTGGCTGGAATACGCATCGAAGCATTATACAGAGCAGCGCGGCACGATGGAAGGCATTATCACCGATTACGCAGGCGAACTGTACGAATTCCGCACGAGGGTGCATGCTTTCGAAGCCCTGCGCCGGATGAATCTGTTCAATGCAAGCATCTGCCGCAACCTCTTCAATGCCACACTCAGCTTCAACAGCCGATTGAGCGGACCGGCAAAGGATGTATTGGCCTATTTCCGCCAGCAATCGGCCGCTAAGAAGATCATGAGCGAGGTGATTGCAGGAGAAAGCTGGACAGACGCCGAGCGCAAAACCCTGCGCGAAGCTGCCGGATTGTAAGACAGGATTGAAGCCTGAAACAACCTTTCGGGTTATGCTTTCCACCTCGGGCTCACATTTCCCCTACCTGTAAGTGTCAGCCTGAGGCTCTGAAATCCATGTCTGGCGCTGACTTCAATCATACCGGATCCTGACACGCGGAGCATTCCGCGCTAAGGCGCATATTAATTTTGCGTTACCATGAGACGCAAATTTTTACCCTTATTGCTGGTTTGGGCCTCGGCACCGCTGGTGGCCCAAATCCCAAATCCATCTTTTGAAGTATGGAAGAGTGAGACGCGCAACCTACCCTTGCCATGGGTAACCTTCGGCCAGGTGAACAAAGTGAGCGGACCGCTGGGTGGGTCTGCGATTCGTCTGCAAGCCGACGCCAAAGACGACGGAGCACCCGGAGCCGCGCTGCACGGCATACCACCGGAAAACGACATGATTTTTGGTGGTGGAGTTCCACTCAACGCCCGCCCTGATTCCGTGGTGGGTTGGTTCCGCTGCGGCCTTACTGCGGATGACGATGCCGTGCTGATAGTGCAAATGCGCAAGAGCGGAGCTGTGATCTGCAACGAGATGATCAAGTTCACCGGAACTTCCACCTGGCAGCGAAAGGCATTCAAACTCACTTACAGCGCGGCCGGCAATGCAGACACAGTGGTTATTGGCATCGCCAGTACCGATTTCACCGATGACACCATCCGGCTGGCCAGTTGGATAGAAGCAGACTTGCTGGGTTTCAGCGGAACGGCGCCCACCGTGCCCAACCACAGCTTTGAAAACTGGAGCGATGTAACCAAGAACTACCCCAGCCGTTGGAGTGCCGATGACGATTTCAGCGATCCGAACCCAACTGTAAACCGCAGCACGGCCGCTGTTCGTGGGTTTTACGCATTGCAAATCCGGAATTATATCACACCCGACAGGGCACGCGGAGGTTATTCCAACAGCACCCGGACCGAAAGTGCAAGCGACAATGACTGGGGGCCAACCTTCCCTGTAAGCCGCAAGGAAGATTCCATGTTCGTCTATGCAAAGTACCTGCCACAGGGCGGCGACAGCGCCCGCGTGGAAGTTGCCATGTTCAAAAACGGCATGCAAATCGGTTACGGCAGCACGCTCTTCCCGGGCACCAACAACAGTTGGGAGCTGATCAAAACATCCATCTTCTATTGGACTATGGATACGCCTGACAGTGCCCGTATCGCATTTGGTGCTTTCGACTGGCAAGGTGATGATGCCAAGGGCAATTCTGTACTAACTGTGGATGAAGTTTCTTTCACCCGCCCCTACGGACTGGATGCACGCCGATTCGAAGACTTTGGCATCGCGATGTATCCGAACCCTGCTTCCAAAATCGTACGGTTTGAAATCCCGGGCGGTCTGCAAAACGGTGAATTC
>JBKDBI010000487.1:0-4761 GCA_046314695.1 Bacteroidota bacterium
ATGATGCGCAGTCGGGTAAGCCATCAAAGAAGCTGGTTTGCCTGGGGCCGCGTTACAATACGTCGAACTTAAACAAAATAAAATTCAAAAACTATACAAATCGGTCGAACGACCTTCTGTCGTCGATGAAACGCGATATAGCAGCATACATATCGGCCAGTTCAGGGTGTGCCGACAAGGCGCTCAAATGGGCCTCCATTGTCGGTTTGTCTCCGCGCTGTGCCGGACCGGTTTGCAGTAAATCGGCATCTTTTTCCAACAACAGCCGGAAGGTGGCACGCAGCAATGGCAGCAAGGTGTTCCGTTCCTGTCCTGCCTCATCGAGCAAGGCATTGGCCGCTCTCACGGCTGCAACGGTGAAGTTATTGGCAAAAACAGCCGCAAGGTGCAACCTGAACCGCTGATGGCTGTCAGCAGGAATCACATCCACCTGCAAGCGCCCGGCAAGCTCGGCAAGCAAGTCAGGTAAGTCGGGCTGACTTGTTTCGATGAAGACCTTAACCCCGTTCCAATCCGGCGCTGTATCAGCCGGAAAAGTCATGAGCGGATAAAATACGCCGTGGCTACCCGGACCAAGCGCTCCCAGAGGAACTGTTCCGGAAACATGCAGCAAATGACCTGCAAACGGACGCAGCAACTGCGCTGTTGCCGCTACCGCTCCATCGGCAACACAAAGCAGCACAAGGTCGAAGTGCATACCTGTTTCGGGTTCATCCAACGGCAGAAAGACCGAATCCGATCTGTCCGCTAATGCCTGGCCTGTTGAGCGGTTGCGTGCGAGGATGGCCGCCGGAGGCATACCGCCTTCCAGCATGCGCAGGGCCATGGCGGTGGCAACTTTACCCGAACCCGCTATGGCGACCCGCAGGTTCATCCGCGCCGTTGTTTGTTGTATTCGCCTATGCGCCGCCAAACAGCCATCGAGAAGCCAATCACCATGATGATGGTGCCGGCCCAAACGAGGTTAATGAAGGGGAACAGGATGGCCTTCAACACCACATATTCGCGTTTGGGTTCGCGGGTGGCTGTTGTGACAATCACCTGAGACAGTGCCGGATTGGCGTTGTTGGGAACAAACTTGTCGAAGCGAATCATCATCCCCGCTGCGTCTACAATGGTATCACGCCCGCCAACCAGACCGGCGTCGAGGCGGTATTCATGAAAAGGACCGGCCTTGTGCTCGCCATCTGCAGTTTCAATGCGAAACAGCGGCTGCACACGTATCGTTCCGGTTGATTCCTCCATGCTTGTGAGCACCGAATCGAGCGTGATGCGGCGCATGCCGTCGGCGCTCAGTTTCGTGCGGTACAGGTTGAATGTATCGCTGCGGAAACCCGAGAAGGGTTCTTCCTTGTCGAGGCTGCTTTCATAGCTCACATGCGTAAACAAATCAGCCCACAAATAATGGCGGGTATCCGGTTCGGCCAGCAAACCCATTTTCGGATTGTTCTGCGCGATGGGTTTCAAGGTGAATGAATCGCGCAGGAGGCTGCTGTCGCCGCGCCGGAAATGGATGCGGAAGTACTTATTGAGTCCGTCGTCGTCGAAGCCTTTGTAGGTAACGGCATACTCACCCATCTGTGCGGTTTTCCCGCGGAAGAGGGTAATGTTCTCCGCCAGGGTCGGAGCCTGCACCGAAGGATCCACCGGCACAGAACTCAATACCTGCTTATTCACCGACGAAATCAACACGCCAACCAGGAGCATACCGAAACCGGCATGCGCTATTGAAGCTCCACCCAATAAACCTTTCTGTTTCATCCGCACCATGACCAGGATATTCCCAACCACCACATAGACCGCCAACAGCAGGAATATCCAGTATTTCACTTCTGTTAAGCGGAAGATGAAGTTGCTGATCACCGTCACGGCCATCGCAATAGAGAAACTCAGGATGGCGTCGCGCTTGAATACCGAAGCCGGCGTCTTGCGGTAACTGAGGAACTGGCTAACAGCCATGAACAAGGCAATGGGCATGGCCAGCCAAAGCTGAATCTGGTTGTAATCGTTGGCTTTGAGCACACCGAGATTCAGTCCGAACAGTTTGTTCCATACCGGATTGGATGTGCTCAGGAATACCTGAATCAGGCTGAGCACCACGGCCAGGCTTCCCGCCAGCATCCAAAGTTCCCGGCTGAGCATGTGTTCTTCCGTTTTGACATCTCCGCCCTGCTGTTTCAGCAGATTGCGCACGAAGAGGAACATGGCGAATACAAAGGCAGTGACATCCAGTATCCGAATGCCAAGAGAGAAATTCGGATCAACGGCTATGCCCGCAGTTTCCAGCGTAGGTGGAATCAGGTTTATGAAAACCAGTAGCACGAACCCGACTGTAAACCATTGCTTGCCGTTGGAAGTGGGGAAGCTCACCAATGCCGTGAGAAAAATGAAGAGGAAAAGGAAGAGCAGCAATTGGCCGCTCATACCCAGATCGGTAAAACTATGCACGCTGGCATCGCCAAGGATTCCGCTGCGGGTAAGGAAAGTAGCGTACAATACCAGGAAGAAGGAAATGCAAACCAGCAGAATCGTGGTAACCAAATGGCGTCCTGTAGCACGCGTGATAAGCACCATATGCATGGCTGAAATCAACAGCAACCAGGGCATGAGTGAAGCATTTTCTACCGGATCCCAGGCCCAGTAACCGCCAAACGACAAAGCTTCGTAGGCCCAGAAACCGCCCATGATGATACCGGTTCCGAGCACCGCTACACAAATGAGGCCCCAAATCAACGCAGGAGACATCCACTGGCGCAAGCGGCCGGTCCATAAACCGGCGATTGCGTAAGCAAAAGGCACGATGGCCGTAGCAAATCCCAGGAAAAGTGTCGGCGGATGGATCACCATCCAATAATTCTGCAGCAGCGGATTGAGTCCGTTGCCGTTTTTCAGTACCTGGAGATAATTCCCCTGGCCAATGCTTTGCAACACCGGCGCCTGCAACAAATCCGGACTGGCCATGCGGGTGAGTTCGAAGGGCGAGCTGCCGATCTTGAAAGGGGCTTCACCGATACCGAGCAACATGGTCGAAAGCGCGATTTGGGCGAGGGCGATAACGGCCATCACCGGACTTTCCCAGTTGCCTGCACGGAAAACCAAAATCACACCGATCAGCGCATGCCAGATCATCCACAAGAGGAAGCTTCCCTCCTGCCCTTCCCAAAAACAGGAAATCATGTATTTGAGCGGCAACTCATTCGAACTGTGCTGCCAGGCATATTGGTATTCGTAATAATGCTTCTGGATAATGATGAAAAGCGTAATGAATACGCCTGCCACAGCCGCCGCATGCAAGAGAAACAGGCTGCGTCCGATTTTTCGGTAGGCGTCCGAGTTTTCACGAACGGAAAGAAAATAGAACAAGGCGCCGAACAGCGCAGTAAGGAAGGACAACACCACAAGGGCGTGACCAAAGTTTCCGATGAACAGGTGTTCACCGTTAAAGGTTACAAGCTTTTCCTGCATCAGCGACCGAGGTTCTCCTTACTCAATTCTTCATTGTATTTGGAGGGACATTTACTCAGGATGCTCGACGCTTCGAAATGGTCTCCTTTGTAGTTGCCAATGAGCACCACTTTTTCCGTGCGCTCAATATCCTGGGGCTTTGCATTCCTGTAAACCACCATGGATGGGTTATCCAGGGAATCAATCGCGAAGAAGGCAAAGTAGTTCGGGTCTTTCTTCGGGTTATACACCATCTCTTTGGAAATATCGAGCCGGGCCACCACATGGTATTCCCTGTCAGGATTCTCGGCTGCCAGCTGTTTGGCTTCCGGGAATGAAACGTAACGGGTGGGGTTGCCGTAAAGGCTCACCACGAAGGCCAGGGCAATGCCCACGAAAACAA
The DNA here is from genome assembly GCA_046314695.1 of Bacteroidota bacterium. GTDB lineage: Bacteria > Bacteroidota > Bacteroidia > NS11-12g > UBA955 > REEB481. The sequence goes on from JBKDBI010000487.1 coordinate 3,848, forward strand.
TCCCGATGATATGAACCGCCTTCATGCCTTATCGCCGTTATGTTTATTTTCCTTTTCCATGCGCGCAACGCGGCGGTCGAGCGCGACCAGCCAAACTACCACACCGGCCAGCAAAATGCCCACTACAACGAGTACGGTATTGATTTTACCATCTTGACGCAGGGTCTGCGCCATATCTGTGGCACGGCTGCGCAAAGGCGATGCGAGCAGTGCTGCAAAGAGGAAGAGCCGCTTGATTATATGCATGTTTTGTTTGCTTGCTTAATTGAAGTGTTTGAAGTGGTATTTTGTTTTCAGGCGTTGGATGCCATGCGGCGCATATCGCGTTCAATCCGCAGCTGGTCGAGCCTGATCTGAATCTGTGCCATCCATGCGTAAATTAAGGTCCAGCCAATAACTGCCGGATAGAAGAACATGCGCAGCGTATTGTCCATATCGTATTGGCTGAAATTCACTGAATCGCCGCTGCCGGGGTGTAAAGACACGGCCGACAGCTTGGGCATTACCACGATGAGGGCGATGAAAACCGGAAAGACAAACAGATTGTACACTGCAGCCAGCCGGGCGCGGTTGTAGCGATCGTCGACCGAAGCGCGCAGGATCACATACGCGAGGTACATGGCCATACCAACTGCCACGCCGTTAAGCTTCGGGTCATTCGTCCACCAGGCGTTCCAGGTAGCGCGTGCCCAGACAGAACCGGTGAGCGTGCCGAGGGTTCCCGCCAGCAAACCTGCCATGGTAAAGGCTTTGGCAGCCGCATCGTAAATGAGCCGTCCGCGGTGGAGATACAAGCCGCTGTAAATCGCAGCGATGAGCAACAGCAAAATCATGCTGAACCATTGCGGTACATGGAGGAGCAGGTTGCGGATGGTTTCTTCCAGGACATTCCTGTAAGGGAATCTGAGCCCGGT
>JBKDBI010000488.1:0-4293 GCA_046314695.1 Bacteroidota bacterium
GGGCCATGCTGGGTGATGAGGTTGCCACGGAACTTCCAGGGGCCGGTAGTTGAATAGCCGCCCATGTAAATGGTCAGGTGGTAGTTGGTGCTGTAAGGCGAGTTGTAGTTGATGTCGATCGTGTTGTTGTCGATCGTGTTGTTACCGCTGTTGCTGTAGTTGTAGGCATACAGACCATAGTGGTAGTAATAAACCCGCTGCTTGGCAATCAGGTTGCTTTCAAACTGGCAGTTCGTAGGGTACCAGTAATTGACGCTATACACGTAGCTCAAATAATCAGTACCGTTGTCAATGATCTTGTTACCCGCAATCTGGATATTGGTGGGGTAATAAATGTTCATTGAGTAGTGGTAATAGTATGATTGGGCCGTAGTAGTGGAGATGTTGTTCTGAATTACGTTGTTGTTCAGCGTACCACCATTATTGTACCAATAAGTAATCGCGTAATAGTTGCTGTAGAGGCGGTTATAGCGAATCATGTTGCCATCCACATTGCAATCGTAATGGTAGTATACATACATACCATAGCTGTAGCTGCTCGCGCCATTGGTGCAGTTTTCAATGCGGTTGCCGCTTACGATGCTGCGATACATATTGTTGCCCCAGTAGCCATAATGGAAAGTGGTAGAGCGCAGGTTCTGGATGTTGTTGTTGTTGATTTCACCTTTGCTGTTTATCGATGAACCATAGCAGTTTACGAAATACATACCGTAAGGTGTAGCAGAACCGTTGCTGGCAGATGACCCGTTGAAGGGAAGATCGTGGATGAAGTTGTCGTTCACTTTGTATTCACGTCCGCTCGACAATCCGTAAATGTTCTCGCAGCGAATACCCATATGGGTTGAAGCGGGCAGGTTGGAGCCGGCATTCACGCGGGAAATGTCGTTTCCGATAATGTGATCACCATTGGTGTACCAGTTCATGATACCATAGAGGTAGAAGTTCTGGATGGTGTTCTTTTCGAAAGTGTTGTTCGACGCAGTGTTGGAGAACAAGCTGGTGGTACCAAGGCAGGTAATACCAAAAGCAGGACCTACGCTGGTATTCGTCGTGCGCATCAGACAGTTGCGCACGGTATCGAACTGACCGGTGTAATTGCTTCCGGAAAAGTTGGTAGCCGTTGTGCTTTCACTGAACACTACGTAAGCCGCAGCAGAAGTGCCATGGCTGGTTACTGCAGTGTTGTAGCTGGTGAACTGGATTGTGCAATTTTCGATCAGGTTGTTGTTGGACTGATTGTAGAAATGCACACCCCAAGGGCTAACCGTACCTGTGTTCTGGATGACCAGGTTGCGAAGGCGGAAAAAATCGCCTCCGGAGAAACGGATCACCGGTTTGTTGCCCGTTGTGCTCGTAGTAGCAAAGGAAACTGAGTTGTTACCACCGTTGATGGTGATGGTGTTGGTTGAAGAACTGCCTGTGATGGCCGGAAATTCTACCGGAACCGTTTCTGTCAGGCTCGACTGCACATCCACCACGATGGCAGAAGAAATGCCTGCGCCTCCGAACAGCGGACCGCCGTCATTACGGGTTGCGTTCTGTAGCGCCTGACTGAACGACAGCCAGTTGCGGAAGTTGGTGCTGCTCGCTGCATTACCATTGTTAATGGTGAAGTTGCCACCCGAGTTGTTCATCTGGGCCATGGCCGGCGTTGCCACTGCCATACCCGCGATGAGCGCCAGGGCCAGTCGGAACCGGCTTCTGGTGCGTTTGGTTGAGTAATGTGTATGCATAGGTGTTTGTTGGTTTTACACTATGTGAGGATTCGAAAATACTTTTTCATCCAATCGATTGGTAAAGCCCAAATTAAGAAGTGTCAAGGGAAAGTCACGAGAAAAGCGTTTGTCCGACCTTAACACCTTGAAAAACAATTAAATGTGAGCAAAATCATCCGGAGATAATATTGCTACAAATTTGTTAGATGACAATAAAATGACAAAAAACAGGGCAACGCCTGCGATTTCGTGCGTCTATGCCGCCAAAGCAACAAAAAGGCCCGGTACCTTTCGATACCGGGCCTAGGTGTTTGTTGGCTAACTTTCAGATAATCAGCGCTGGATGTTCACCTTGCGGATGGCAGTTTGTCCTCCGCTGGTGATTTTCACCAGGTAAATGCCGCTGCTGAGGCCTTCGGCGTTCACGTCGAAAGCTCCGCTGCGCATGCCGTTGGTGGGTACATCAGCAACCTTGGCGCCGAGGAGGTTGTACACCCCGATGCTGAGGTCGCTCTGCTGACCTGCCTCTACAATTACCTTGAACTTGCCGTTGTTGGGGTTAGGGTAAAGGTTAACGAGGGCTTCGAGGCCAGTGGCATCTTCCACACCGCGGCGGTTGATGGTGATGGTTTTCACAGCATTGCATTCACAACCGTTGGCGTTGCGTGCACGCATGGTGATGCGGTACACACCGTCTTCCTGGAAGTTGTTGTAACCTGCAGGTCCGTTGCTCTGACCTTCGGTGTCGTAGATCCAGGTATAGTTCACGCCAGACTGCGCACCGGTTCCGGTACCAGACTTAGGAGTGAAGTCCACACCGCGGAAGCCTTTGTTGTAGTTGATGTCGGCGTCGAAGTCGCAAGTGCGCGGGCCTTCGTTTACGATCACCTGCTTGGTCATCGAGTCAGCGCAACCGCCTGCGATGAAAGCATACAGGGTTACGTTGAACACGCGGGTGCTGGTTACACCATTGTAAGTGTAACGGGGAGCAGTTTCGGTGCTGGTATTGCCGTCGGCAAAGTTCCAGAGGTAGGTGATATCACCCTGAGGCCAGGTAGTGTTGTTTACGAACACCATCTGATCGCCGGCACATACGTTGCTGGTAGCGAAGTTTGCGCTGGGCTGAATACCTACGCTGAGGGTGCGGGTGATTTCATCGGAACAACCGTTATCCAGTTCCACCTTCATGTTCACAGTCTTAGGACCGAGTGTAGTCCAGTTCTTCACGGGCGACATTACACCGCTCTTGGTACCGTCACCGAAGTTCCATGAGTAGGTAGGCGTGGTGCTGCTTACGGGAGCAGTGGTGTTGGTGAAGCTGGTCGGTGTGATGGAGCAGGCCGCAGTATTGGTGAAGCCGGCTACCGGAGCGGGGCGAACGGTAATGTTCTGGGTGGCAGAATCTGCGCAGCCGAATTCGCTGATTGCCTTCATCTTCACACGGTGAAGACCGGGGGTGGAGAAGTCGTGCGTTTCGTCTTGCAGGGTACCCACGGCACCGTTGTCGTCAAAATCCCAGTAGTAACCGAGCAGACCGCTGGCGATGGTAGAACGGTTCTGGAAAGTGATCAACTCGTTTTCGCAGTTACCTGCAACCTTGGCATAGCTGGCCACCGGTTTGGGGAACACATACATGTTCTTGGTGATCGACTTCGAGCAACCGTTGAGGGTGGCAGTCAGGGTAACCTGGTAGTTGCCCACCTTGCTGTAGGTATGGCTGGGGTTAGTGGCAGTGGGTTTGGTTCCGTCGCCGAGATCCCAACCATAAGTAGTGGGCGTAAGGGGTGAAGTGGTATTGGTGAAACGCACGAGGCCGCCGTCGCACACGTTCTGCTTGCTGAAGTTCACAGCAGGAACGGAGTTGATGGTTACGGGAACCGTGATGTCGTTGGTGAATCCGTAAGGATTGGTAACAGTTACCAGCTTCACGTTGTAAGTACCAGTGGCAGCATAGGTATGCACAGGGCTTGAAGCGATGGAAGTGTCGCCGTCGCCGAAGTACCATACATAATCAAGCGCACCGCTTTTTACAGTAGAAGTGTTCTCGAAGAAGGTTGCGTCGCCGAGACAGTTTACGGAAGGAATCTTGAAGGAAGGACGGCCCAGGGGCTGGATAAACACGCGGCGTTGGATAGTGGTGTCGCAACCGTTCACCACGTCGTTGATCACCACACCCACGATAAAGGTAGAATCTTCGTCGCTGAGGCTGGTCGGCGTGAAGGTGATTTCGCCGTTCAGGGTGCCGGGTGTATTGCTGAGCGAAACGTAACCGCTCACATTGCGGCCACCAACGGAACGTGCAAAGGGAGTTGCCGTCCAGCGGTTGCTGCTTCCGTACTGGCTGTTGGTGTACATGCGCGGCGGAGAGAAGCTATACTTCACGCTCTGGTTCTCGATGGTCACCTCCATGTTTTTCTTGGGGTCGTTCAGGCCTTCCACCAGGGTGAATTCACCACCGGAGGGAGCAGGGCGAACATTCATTGCGAACTTCTGGGTATCGTTCAACTTGTTGTCGTCGGGCATATCGATAAACACCTGCAGATTCGCAGTACCGGGAACCAGCTTTACAAAGCTCTGG
>JBKDBI010000489.1:0-2377 GCA_046314695.1 Bacteroidota bacterium
AACTTGAGAAGAAACTTCAGGAAGCTGCAGCGCAGCCCTGATGATTTGTTCATAGTGTGTGTGTGGACCGCCTCCCGGAAAAGGAGGCGGTTTTTTTACGCAATCCCGCGAAGGCGAATCGGGCGCTTGCCGTAATTTTGCCCTATGCTCAGTCCTAAAGTATCTGCTGCCTTAGCCGAACAGGTTGCCCTCGAAGGCCATGCCAGTGCTCAATACCTTGCCATCGCCTGCTGGATGACCCAACAGGGCTTTTCCGGATCTTCCGCCTTCTTCTTTCGCCAAAGCGATGAAGAGCGGATGCACATGTTGAAAATCATCCATTATATGCTCGACCAGGATGCGCCTGTGGCTGTTCCTGCCATCGAAAAACCTTCCGGGGAATTCCAGAGCTATCACGATTGTTTCCAGTCTGTACTGGCCTCAGAACAACGCGTTACACGCAGCATCCACGAACTGGTGGGCCTGGCGATGGAAGAAAAAGATTATGCCACCCACCATTTCCTGCAATGGTATGTAGGCGAGCAGATCGAAGAGGAAAAACAGGTGAAAGACATTATGGACAAGCTGCGCATTCTGGGTTCAGACGGCAGCGGACTTTACCTGCTCGACCGCGAACTGGCCACCCTGGCAGCTGCTCCGGTTGCACCGCCAACGGCGGCTGAATAAGCGCTCAATCGTTCCATTCCAGCACCAGCCCGTCGTGTGCCAGTGCCATGCCTGCCGGCAACGACGCATTGACCTCGGCATGCAGCCCGATCTGATGGCTCATGTGGGTGAAGAATGTCTGCTCCGCTCCTACCAGCTTCGCCACTTCCACGGCTTCGTCGAGCGTAAAATGTGAAATATGCGATTCGCGCCGCAAGGCATTTAACACCAGCACCTTGCTGCCTTTCAGTTTTTCCAGCTCGCGTTCGTGGATATAGTTGGCATCGGTGACGTACGAAAAATCGTTGACGCGAAACCCCAATACCGGCAAGCGATAATGCATCACTTCGATGGGAACGATGCGTTGTCCTTTGAGATCGAAAGGCTCGAGCCCGATTTCGTGCCAGCGTATGATCGGAATGCCCGGATAAGGATTGGGATCGAAGATGTAATCGTAGTGGAGGTGTAACTTCTGCAATACGCGCGGGTGCAGGTAGGCATCAATGGCGTCGCCCTGCATGTAGTTGAATGCGCGGATATCGTCGAGCCCGGCGGTATGGTCGCGGTGTTCGTGGGTGAAGAGCAGTCCGTCGATGCGTTCAATGCCCGAACGGAGCATCTGATAGCGGAAGTCGGGACCGCTGTCGACCACCAGGCTGAGTTCGCCGGTATGGATATGGACGGAAGTGCGGAGGCGTTTGTCGCGCGGGTCTTCGGAGCGGCAAACTTCGCTGTGGCAGCCGATGGGGGGTACGCCCTGTGAAGTGCCGGTGCCGAGAAATTCGATGCGCATGCCGCGGCTAAATTACTCGTGCGGTTTGAGGTTTTCTACACCGCAAATCATACATCGGAAAATCTATTCAGGTTTCAGGCTTGCGGAGCGGGAATGGCCTTGTTCAGCAGGTCGCTCAGCATGCGGGCCACACCGTAGCGAAACTGTTTGCCCTGGTATTTGGCCACGCTGCGGATGCCTTTGACGGCTGAAGTCAGGAAAATTTCGTCGCTGGCAATGAGGTCATTCTGGCCGATAGGTTGTTCAAACACTTCGTACCCGTAGGCTTTGGCTGTTTCCATCACCACGCTTCGCATCACACCATCGAGGCAGTACTCGCTCAGGGGTGGTGTGATGATTTTGTCGCTATCCACCTTGAAAATATTGCAGCTCACGGTTTCAGCCACCCGGCCGTAGTCGTTGTAGACCACGCAGTCGTCGAAGCCGTGACGGCGAGCGTGGAGGCCTCCCATCACGTATAAGAGCGCAGAGGTAGTCTTTACCAGGCTCAGGTAATTGGCATTCTTGGTCAGTTCGGTGAAATCGCCGAGTTGGATCCCGGGTTCAGGTTCGGCGTAAAGCGGCTCCTGCCAGGGCTGCACTTCGATGATGAAGCAAACGGCAGCGGTTTCCGGCGCATAGAGTCCGTTTCCATCGCGGAGGATACTCAGCCTTGTGCGCCCGTGTCGGGCATCTGCGGCCTTACAGGTTTCCAGGATAGCATCCAGCAGGATATCTTGCCGCAGGCGCTGATCGAGCACCATACCGAGCAGCATGGCACTGCGCTGGATGCGGCGGTAATGGCGTTCGAAATGCAGCACATGGCCATTGGCCAGTTTCATGGATTCAAAGAATCCGTCGCCGTAGCGGTAGATGCGGGAAGCCGGGGTGATGATGGGTTCGTCGGCGCCGCAGATGGTTCCGTTTACATTGTAAAGGACAGGCAAGGCTGGATCAGTC
>JBKDBI010000490.1:0-2439 GCA_046314695.1 Bacteroidota bacterium
AAAATTCAGGGCAATATGGCCACCATGGTTCCACAACAGAATCCGGTTGCAGAAGGTCAACTCGATCGCTCCGTGATGGGAGGAAAGGTGATTAAGCAAGATCGCTACTATACGCTCAAGCGACTGAGCAAAAGTGGAATCATTGAAGCTGAAGGAGGAAAACTCACCGGCCTTCACCCCGGTACCAAGCTTGCGTTCATGCCCGCAGGTTCCTCCAAGCTTGATTCTTCTAAAGTTGTAGCATTTGGCAGCATCAGCAGTGCTTCCAACAGCATATCCACCATTCAAACCACTGCAGATCTAACAGCATACACAGCCGGTCAGCTCTGGATATTCGTCACCGAGCAATCTTTTGGTGACCAGTCCATCGCGGTTTACTTCGACCCTGCAATACCTTCTGCAGCTATGGCATCACTTCGCCAGAGCCTGCCTTACCACAAATTCATCCGCACAGTAGAAAAGAGTACAGAGGCAGAAATTGCGGTACGCCCTATTCCCAATGGCTTTGCCCTGGTTCTGATGAACGATCTCGCCCAAATAAACGAAGACCCTTTAACCGGAGCGGCTGAAGTAATGGAAGCATTGACTTCCTTCATGATGGGCAAGATTGTAAAGAGCATGAATTTCAGCGATCCGAACCTCGATGTTGTGCTCGATTTCATACCGGTTCGCGTGCAGAATGGGGAAGTAGTGGATACCCTGAGCCGCAAATCGTTCATGGTAGACGGAGTATTTACCGTTGAACCAGGCGACGCGGTTTGGCTGAAAATTACCAACCGGGGCAAAGTTCCGGCCTATATCAACGTAATCGATATCCAGCCCAATGGCATTGTGAATGTAATCCTGCCTGAAATCAGCAACAATGAAACCAGCCGCGATTACCGCATCATGCCCGGACAGGAATACATTGTCAAGACCAAGTACGTGGAATTCTTCCCACCCTTCGGAAATGAAATCTTCAAACTCTTCGCCACTACTGTACCGGTAGATTTCAAATCCATCGGACTCAGCCGCGGCGGCGACAATACCACCTACCGCCATCCAATGGAAAATGCTTTCCGCAATGTGTTCCAGGTTGGCAGCCGCGGCGGAAATGTAGGAAGTGTGAGTACCAGTGCCGGCGGTAATACCTACAGCTATACCTTCAGGATAGCGCCCTCCAAATGAAATAACCCTAACAAACACCATAAACTAAAACCCCAAAAAAATGAAACGCAAATTTAACCTCCTGGCGTTGTCGTTGCTTGGCATGGCAATGAGCGCCACAGCACAGACCGAAAACCCCTTTGATGTGCTTGACAATCCCTCCCGCGGCGTCTATGGCACAGACAACCGTGTAGAAGCCAAATCAAAATGGGCTTACCGCGATTATGTGCGTGCAACTGCGGCGTTGGTTGATGCCAAGAACATCAATGGCAATCAGGTGCGGGCCTATACCCTGCGCCAGGCATTGCAAGCCAATTACGGGGTTCCGCCTGCATCGGATGTGCAGTTTCTGGACCAGCCAATTGCATCCGGCTGCACCGGTTTCCTGATTGCACCGGATATCCTGGTTTCAGCCGGCCATTGCTTCACCAAAGGCGGCGGACAGCAGTATGAAAGTCCGCGCGACCCGAATTTCGGCGGAATATCTGGCAAAGTATGGATCTTCGACTATACCAATGACGTGCCTTTCAACCGCTCGTCCAATTACATCACCATTCCTGCTGAAAACCAATACCGCATTGCAGAAATGCTCGATGCGAAGCTCGTTGGCGGCGGAACTACAGGTTCAGACTACGCTATCATGCGCCTCGACCGCCCGACCAACCGCAAGCCGTTCAAGTTCCGTTTCGGCGGCAAAGTAACCACGGGCGATTTTCTGGCAATGGTTGGCGCACCCGACGGCCTTCCCCTGAAAATTGCAGACAGCGCGTATGTAATCAACAATAACGGCGCTCGTTCATTCAAAACCAACCTCGATGCCTTTCATGGCAATTCAGGAGGCCCGGTTTTTAACGTTCGCGGCTGGATCGAAGGTATGCTGCTCTACGGGCCAAGCGACTATTATGTAGACGATGCCTGCAAATGTGTGCGCACTTCTACTTACTATGATCTGCACGGCACCCTGCGCCGCATCGGTCTGCCAACCATGAACGTTTCAGCCGCAGAAGCCAGCAGCTACGGTGAAGGCGTGTATCGCTTCCCTTTACTGCCCAACAACCTGAAAATCGAAGCGGTATTGCGCAACCTCGATTACGCCATCCGCAATAATAACCCCGGCGAATTTGCGGAATGGTGCATGTACGACGGTATTTTCGAAGTACAACCCAAGACACGCGAGAACCTGATTCCCATGGCGGCCTCCTATAACCGTACTGCTATCGTTGATACGATTATCGGCATCTGCCTGGACCGGAAAGGGTATACCGGCAAGGTTGACCTGAATGCAGTTGACAA
>JBKDBI010000491.1:0-5159 GCA_046314695.1 Bacteroidota bacterium
ATGATGAACTCCTGCCGCTCCTGGGTGTTCTTGCCCATGTAATAAGTCAGAATCTTCTCTATGCTGGCATCGCGCAAGAGCACGGGTTCGAGTCGCATATCGGCACCGATGAACAGCCCGAACTCCTCGGGCGAAATTTCACCCAAGCCTTTGAATCGCGTGATTTCAGGTTTGCCGCCGAGTTTGCGTATGGCTGTATTCTTTTCGTCTTGGTTATAACAGTAAATGGTCTCCTTGCGGTTGCGGACCCGAAAAAGCGGTGTCTGCAGGATGAATAAGTGACCGTTGCGCACAAGATCCGGGAAAAACTGGAGGAAGAACGTCATCATCAGCAGGCGGATGTGCATCCCATCGACGTCGGCATCGGTGGCAATCACAATGCGGTTATAGCGCAGGTTGTCGATGCTTTCTTCAATGTCGAGCGCATGCTGCAACAAGTTGAATTCTTCGTTTTCATACACCACCTTTTTCTTCAACCCGTAGCAGTTCAAGGGCTTTCCGCGCAGCGAAAAAACGGCTTGGGTTTCAACGTGCCGGCTCTTGGTGATGCTGCCGCTTGCGCTATCGCCTTCCGTGATGAACAAAGTAGTTTCCTGGCGCAGTTCTTTACCGGAGTCGGTGTAATGTACGCGGCAATCGCGCAGTTTCTTGTTGTGAACGGCCGCTTTTTTTGCGCGCTCACGGGCCAGTTTCTGCACCCCGGCCATGTCTTTGCGCTCGCGTTCGTTCTGCATAATCTTCTTCAGCAGCGCATCGGCTGTTGCAGGGTTCTTGTGCAAGAAATCGTCGACCGCCTTTTTGACAAAATCAAGTATGGCGCTCTTCACGCTCGGACCGTTCGGGCCCATATCGGCACTGCCGAGTTTGGTTTTGGTCTGGCTTTCGAATACCGGTTCCTGTACCCGGATGCTCACTGCGGCGACAATGCTGCCCCGGATATCCGTCGCATCAAAGTCTTTCTTGTAGAATTCGCGGATGGTCTTGATGAAGGCTTCGCGAAAACCTGCCAGGTGTGTGCCGCCCTGCGTAGTGTACTGACCGTTTACGAAGGAATAATAGTCTTCGCCGTATGCATTGGAGTGCGAGAAAGCGATTTCCACATCGGTGCCTTTGGCATGGACAATCGGGTAAAGCAATTCATCGCCGTGGGTCTTGTGTTCGAGCAAATCAAGCAGACCGCGTTTGGAAACGAACTCCTGCCCGTTGTAGCGGATACTGAGGCCGGCGTTGAGATAGGTGTAATTCCTGATTTGCTCTTCCAGGTATTCGGGTATGAACCGGTAATTACGGAATATGGTTTCATCCGGCTCAAAGCTGATGAGCGTACCATTCGGTTCTTTGGTATCGGCTTCCGGATGGTCGTTCACCAATTCGCCGCGGCTGAATTCGGCCACCTTTGTACGGCCTTCGCGCACACTTTTCACTGTGAAGCTGTGGCTGAGTGCATTCACCGCCTTCGTTCCGACCCCGTTCAATCCAACCGATTTCTGAAAGGCCTTGCTGTCGTACTTACCGCCGGTATTGATTTTACTCACACAATCGATCACTTTGCCCAAGGGAATACCGCGACCGAAATCGCGAACGGTTACTTTATGGTCTTCGATGCGGATATCAATTTTCTTTCCATGGCCCATCACGTGTTCGTCGATGCTGTTATCGACGATTTCTTTTACCAGTACGTAGATACCATCATCGGCGCTGGTGCCGTCGCCAAGTTTACCGATGTACATACCCGGGCGGAGTCGGATATGTTCCTTCCAGTCAAGACTCCTGATCTCGTCTTCGGTATATTTTACGGTATCGGCCATGAAACAAAACTAAAATCCGTTGTAAGAACCCGGGCAAATGAGTTTTGCACAGGAATACAAAACTTCGGCTTGGCAAGATTCGCCGGTCATCCTGCCCATTTGCCGGGATTCAGAATTCCGTTTGGGTCAAAAACCTGTTTAATCCCCCTCATTAGCCTGAGATGCACGTCATGAAAAACGATATCCAGGTAAGGCGCCTGTACCAGACCAATTCCATGTTCACCGCTGATGGTTCCGCCCAGGCGCTTGCAGACTGCAAAAATTTCCCTGATGGCTTTGGGAACTTCTTCGTTCCAGTCCTTTTCAGTCAAAGCGTCGCGGAGAATGTTGACGTGCAGGTTGCCATCACCCGCATGGCCATAGCAAACGGTCCTGAACCCATAGGCCGCTCCGATGTCTTTCACGGCAGCCATCAGGTCGGGTAAAGCCGCCCTTGGTACAACGGTATCTTCCTCTTTGTATATGCTCTCCCCTTTCACCGCTTCGCCGATGCTGCGCCGCACTTTCCACCATTGCTCCGCCAAAGCGGCAGTATCTGCCATCATCACATCCAATGAGCCTGCTTCTTCCAATACCGGTAATAATTGCTCTGCCTGCGAGATCAGCAATGACCGGTCATCCCCGTCGAGTTCGAGCATCAGATAGGTGTCGGCATTTTCCAGTAACGGGAACGAAGTCTTGGTTGCGCGCATGGAAATTACCACCCCAGAGCGCTCCATAAGCTCTAAAGCCGCCGGCACAATGCCACTTAACAGAACATGATTCACCGCTTTGCAAGCCGATACCGGATCGGGAAATGGTGCAAGCATGAGCAACTTTTCTGTTGGCAGGGCGATAAGTCTGAAAACAATTTTGGTAACGATTCCGAGTGTGCCTTCACTCCCGACCATGAGCTGGGTCAGGTTGTAACCGGTGCTGTTCTTCACGGTATTCGCGCCTGTCCAAATCAGCTCCCCGCTTGGCAATGCCACCTGCAAATTGAGCACATAGTCGCGGGTAGTGCCATATTTGACGGCGCGTGGACCGCCGCTGCTGTGGGCTATGTTTCCTCCGAGAAAACATGAACCGCGACTGGCAGGGTCTGGCGGATAATACAACCCTTCAGCTTCAACAGCATTTCTGAATACTTCATTGATTACCCCGGGTTCAACACAAGCCTGGAAATTTTCTTTGTCGATGGAAATAATACGGTTAAGCCCGGAGCTGGCCAGCACAACCCCACCGCGAACGGGCAATGCACCACCGCTGAGACCTGTTCCGGCGCCTCGGGCTGTTACGGGGATGCTGTGTTGATTACAGTACCCCAGGATGGCTGCTACCTGTTCGGCAGTCGAAGGAACAACGACAGCAGCGGGCATAAAGACCAGATCTTCGGTATAATCTCGTCCGGCTTGCTCACATTGCTCCGGGGTTGTAAGAACAGCGTTGACTCCGCAAATCGCTTGCAATGCTGTTGTATCTGACACATCCGGCTGCTTCAGCTCTCTTCCCATGCTTGCAAAGTAACCAATTCGCAAGGAAGGAAATGGTGAACTGAATTTCCGCGGCCACTTGCTTTTCGAAAAGCACCCCCTTTAAACCTTTATTTCGCAGGTGAATGAGAATTTCGGTAATCTTACCGTACCTCAACGCCGCGCCCTGGCTACAAGAGTGCCTGCAAAGTCTTCAACTGCAGGTATACCAGGATATTGAATTTCTGCTGATCAATGATCATTCTACGGATGAGTCAGAATCGATTGTTCGGACATTCGCCGACCACGACCCCAGGTTTGTCTTGCTCCGGAACCCCGGCCGCGGATTGGTGGCTGCCAATGCGCACGGGCTTTCCATGTCTACAGGACAACTGATTTCGCGCATGGATGCCGACGACATGATGGCGCCCAACAAAATACAGGCCCTTGCACAAGCCTTGCTGCTTAAAGGCCCCGGGCATATCGCCACCGGTTATGTGCGTTTTTTCCCGGATGAAAATACCGGTATTGGAACGCGATTCTACCAAGATTGGTTGAATGCACGATGCGATGCAAACGACCATTGGGAATGGATCTGGCGTGAATGCGTAATACCGAGCCCCTGTTGGATGGCGTGGAAAAGTGACTTGCTTGCGGTAAATGCATTCGATGCACCCATTTATCCGGATGATTACGAGTTGGCATTCCGGTTCTTTCATGCCGGATTGAAAGTGCTACCGGTTCGAGATGTATTGCACCATTGGCGGCAACATGCTTCGAGGATGAGTCGAAAACACGGAGGTTTCAGCGCAGAAGCCTTTACAGAGTTAAAATGGGAATGGTTCAAATGTCGGTTTGCTGCAACGGAAGCACCCTTGTATATCCTTGGACATGGAAAGAAAGCGCAGTTCCTTGCCACAATCCTGTATAAGGAAAATTATTCCTTTTCCAGGATCATGGACTGGAACAAAGTCAGTCGCCGTTATACAGATATTCCGGTAAAGGATAACCCCGACTCGATTGTCATTTCAACCCTTTCCAGTATAGATGATTATGGTTTGGTCTACGAGCAGCTGGACAAATCAGGTTGGACGATGCACAAAGACATCCTTCGATGGTGTTGATAAAGCCGGTTCAGACCTCTATTTTTGTTTTTAAGAATTTCTTACATGGGGGAACTTTACAAAAAAAGTGTCTTAACGGGCATACTCTACGGACTTTTTACCGCGTGGCTTTCGGCACAGACTGAAGGGCTTACATCGGTAAGCAGACTCCGGTCAGGAGACATACAATGGCAATCAGGCGCCGGGCAACCTGTTATCGAACCTGCCAACGTGCGCAGGCAACTTGGCATTGCGGTATTTGGTAGTGTTCCCGATGCCGGTTTGCGGGAAGATTTGCGTCAGGCGGGTGTCAGATTGCTGGAGTTTGTACCCGACTGGTCGTGGTACATTGCTATCGAAGGGGCATTTGACCCCAAGAACTGGGAATCGCGCGGGCTCATAGCGGCATCACAACTAAAGCCGGAATGGAAAGCCGAAGGGAATTGGTGGCAAAATGGAACTGTCCCCGAATGGAGTAGAGATATAGCACAACCGGCGAATGCTGTTATTCAGGCGTATTATCCGAAAGGCTGGGATCCTGCCAATTGTCGTGAAATCCTGCAACAAAACGGCATCCAAATCAGAACGCATTACCCAACCTTTCAATACTTTGAAATTTCCGTCAACCGGGCATTCATAGCAAAACTGTTTGAATTACCCTGTTTTCACTGGTTTGAACCGCTCCCTCCCCCGGCGGAAGGCCACAATATGCCAGGCCGAATCAACCACCGCTCCTTAGCGCTGAATATGCCTGGTCCGGGCGGGCGTGATTTGTGGGGTAAAGGAATCATTATTGG
>JBKDBI010000492.1:0-8085 GCA_046314695.1 Bacteroidota bacterium
GGTTATCAGGATATCGTCTGGAAAAGAGGGATGTACGCTCTGCCTGCAAGCGGAAAATGCAGCACAATACACATCGTGCCCTTCGTCTATGAAGCGGGCAATCGTAGCTCCCATACCGAATTCCGCATCGTCGGTATGCGGCGCCAGAATCAATATCACGTTGCGCTTAGCCGTCATGGTTCAATTGGCTTATCCGTTCAAGGAAGGCCCGGGTTACCTTGGCAAAACTATAACGGCTTACATCGAAATAACCGGGCTCGAACGGAATATCTCCATTGAGGTATGGAGGCAGTTCTTCCTCCATTCGGTCAGGATGCACATGCACACCCAACTTATTCCCGGTGATGAAATCGGCTACCAGGCCATCTGCGCCGATATACAGAATGGGTGTGCCGGAGTAGACGATCTCATAAAATTTGGTGGATATCAGATCGCGCTCGCTTTCCGGAAAAAACACCAGGTAGGCTGCAGCTTCCTGAACCTTGAGAAAGAGCTTTTCTTCCGGAATAAGCGGGTGCATCCTAACCTTCCCATTGGCAAAACCGGCGTCAATCAGCGGATAGGGAGTACCGGTAAAGACATCCCACTGAAACCCGGTATCCGGATTGGCCTTTACTATGCGGTCGAGTTTTTTAAACCATTCTTCAAGACCGAAATAAATAGTTCCGCCGTAAATGAATCCTTCGCGCGTGGTAGCCGTCTTCCCGGCAGGAAACTTCTCCGGATCGTAGGCATGCGGCAACAGGTAAAGCTTGTGTGCTTGCGCCGGATATTGCTGCGCCAACTTGTCACCCATGCTTTCGGTCGGATAACAAAACAGGTCGCAGCCTTCTATGGTGCGCCGCTCCTGCGCTTCCTGATAAGCCTTTTTTGCCGGCGACATAGAGGGTATGCCGTATAAAACCCCTGTAGTCCACGGGTCGCGTAAATCAACTATATACTTTACCCCAGGATGCTTTTTGCGGAATGCTGTGCCGTATTCCATGATAGAAAACGGCCCGCCGGTAGTTACCAGTATGTCGATCGGCTTCCGTCTGTGTATTGCTTCCAAAGCCCCCAGCATGGTCTGCTTCCAGTTGAAACCACGGTCAAAAATATTCTTCCGCGTCAAAGGTTTGTACAAACGCGACACAGCGAAATAGGACAACTTCTCTTTGATATTCCGGGTATAACCGCCCATCCATTCCGGGTACTTGGGAGGAAGCGACACTACATCAATTCCCGGAAATTCGCGCTCATACCAACCCGGTTCGGCCTTCTGATCGGCGCAAACCACTGTGACTGTATGCCCTTCCCTGCGGAGATGCTGACTGAATTTAGCCCAGCGACGCCCGCCAATTTCACGGCTGGGCGGGAAAGTATAACTTACGATGGTAAAATGCATGTGAGGCTGGTATGCTTGGTATGATACTTAAATGCTGATCGTAAACCAGAATTGGCGTCCGGCGATGAATATGCCGTAGCAGCACTTACAAGTTTGAATGCTGTCGGCTTGCTTATTTATTATACAGTTTCGGTATGTTATTCACGATGCGAATCACCCGTTCAAAATCCAATCCCAGGGTGTCCAGATACCAACGGATATTCTGGTATCTGGGCTGGTTTTCATCTTCAACCAGTTCCAGCGCTTTTTCACGGGTAATCTGCCCTTCGCGGATCTGATTACTCCGGAAGGTATCGTGTTCGGTAAAGCCACCTACCGTGTAGTAAACATAGTTGTAGAAAGCTGCTGTACCATCACCGATGCGCCAGGTTGTGCTGGTATCCACCGCGAGTTCCCAGCCGTATTCGTTGATCAGGGTATCGTTCACCTGGTCTTCGTCCCAACGCCAGTAATCGAAAATGTGATAATAATCTTGCTTCTCTGTAAAGCTGCGGTAGTATTCGCCCGACAGGGTATCCCAAAGCGAAGAATTGAAGTATCCCGGGCTTTGCATCATGGCGCGAAAACGTTTCAAGTGATAACGCAGCTGCTTCATGGCGCCGTGGCTGTAAACACGCTCTTCCTCGAAATCAGGTTTGATACCAAGAAAACCGGTCTTGAAATGTGTTACCTCCAGCGGGTTGATTCCCCATAAATTCAATTGTACCCCGGTCTGTTTCTTCACTTCTTCCACATAGCGGAAGAAATGCTTGTCGCCGGCGGTAAGCAACGCCATCATTCCAAGATGTGGCGCTTTGAGCCAGGCTTCCAGATTCATGCGGATGTTCTTGCGTTTTCTGGAAATATCGGCTGCAACAATAATGTTCTCAACGCCGAGCTCAGCGCACATTCTGCTGATATTGCGGCGGCCGAGGTCTGTTACCATTCCCCAGTCGTATGTATAGGTTACAGGGCGCAGGTCCAATTCCTTTACAATCAGGTGCAGGCCATAACAACTGTCTCTTCCCCCGGAAAATGGCACAATGCATTCAAGGCCTTTTTCGCGGCGATATGGTTCTATGAGTTTGAAAATTTCCTCTACCGGTTTCGGATTATTCCGCAGTTTGTAATGATGACAATAATTGCATACTCCATTGCTGTCAAAATGGATATACGGCATCGTTTCAGGCAAAATGCAACGTGTGCACCTTTTGAGGTTCGGTTTCCGGTATTCGAGCAAGGCAGCCTGTTCTTTGTTGTAAACAAACTCCGGTATCAGATTTTCCTTGCGGATATTATCGTCGCTGATATTCCATTCTGCCTTTCCGGCAGCAGGAATATTTACGATCATACTCGACTGACGAACCTGGGTTACATTGGTGCAGGCAAGCGTATCGAGTGGGTATTTTTCAGAAGCGAAATAGGTAGACCCGTTTCTGGTTCCAACATACAGACTTCCATTGTTGGAAAGTAAGACCAGTTTGCCCTGGTCTTTCAAAATCAGCGCACAGGAAACAATGCCTTTGCATTTTGATAGCACCGCATCGGCTAAAGTGTCGACCTGACCACCTTTTTGCAGATGATCGAGCGCAATACCCACGATAGCCTCAGAGTCAATCTGGAGCTTTCTCTCGGGTGAGATACTGTTCCAGATTTCGTCTTCGTTGACAATAATGCCGTTGTGCAACACTGCTATGTTCTCGCGAACCACCGGCTGATTGTCAGACAATCCGTTGGTAATCAATCGGCTATGCCCAAGAACAACAACTGAATCATGGGGTTTTACCTTATCGAGCAGTTTTTCGATGTTGTAATCGGCCCGCCGGATATGAAATTGATCCTTGCGGATAAAAATGAGGCCGCTGGAGTCTTTTCCTCTTTGCTCAGCCTGCTGAACCAGTACTTCGAGTTCCTTCCTGACGATTTTTTCAGTTGAGATGATGCCGAATATTCCGCACATGTGTTTGGGTTTTTGGGATAGTTTAAAGTTGTTTATTCAATATGCCGCGCTTGGAAATCCAGGCGCGGTGATGATTCTGAGTTTAGATTTTGCTGAAAAGCTCTTCGCTTAACTGCTTCTGGGTTGGGTAATTAATCAATATGGAACGTACATTGTTGCGATTGTAAACAAAGGTGGAAGCTGCTGCAACAGCACTGGCACCGGCTTGTATGGCACCAAGAAAATCAGGTATCCCCCTTGCGCCACCGAGGGCCACTACCGGAACCCCGACGGCGGCAGACACCAACTGAATCAATGGCAAATCATAGCCCGACATTGTGCCTTCCTTGTGGATGGCATGCAGTACGATTTCACCCGCACCAGCATTGGCCGCCCGAATGGCAAGGGCTTCAGGGTCTTGCTCCTGTTTCCGGGTTCCTGAGACCGATTTCACCTTCCATTTTCCGAGCAGGCCTTTGTCTACATCCAAACAAACCACTACACTCTGCGCCCCGTATTTTACCGCCAGCTGGCTTACAATATCCGGATTGTTATAAAAGGCAGAACCGATAATAACCTTTTCCACCCCTAAATCGAAGAGGCGCCTGGCTTGGTCGGCCTGATTGATGCCGCCTCCATAAGCCAAGGGCATGAAGCATTCACCGGCCATTTCGCCAATGAGCCTGTAGTTTGGTTCAGCTTTGTTCTTGCTCGCCCTGATATCGACAATCGTTAGCTCGTCAACTTCCTTATCATTGAAAATCTTGATTGCGTTGAGCGGGTCGCCTATATAATTCGGGTTCTTGAAAGCTACTGTCTTGACCAATTGACTTCCATCGATACCCAAAACGGGAATAGTCCTGATTCTACGCATGAAAATTCAAGGGTTCCATTGGACAAAACGCTTCATTACACCCAAGCCGAAGCGGTGGCTCTTCTCCGGATGAAATTGCAACCCAATCCTGTTATCGCGGCTCACGGCGCAGGTGAAACGATAACCATATTCAGCACTTGCCAGGACATCTTCTTCTCTGTCGCATACCATGTGGTAAGAATGCACGAAATAGAAGCGCTGTTGCTCATCGTGAGCTGGAAAGAGGGCATGCGTTCTGGTAAGCCGGATATCCGTCCAACCCATATGTGGCACTTTCAGTCCGGCCAATTTTTCCGCCTGAAAACGCCTCACATCTGCATCAAACCACCCAAGCCCCTGCGCATCGCCTTCCGAAGAAAACCGCGCCATCAGTTGCATGCCAAGGCAGATGCCGAGCACCGGCACTTGTTGTTTGAGTGCTTTGTCGTTTAAAACAGTTTCCAGCCCTTTGTTGCGTATATATTCCATCCCGGCAGCAAAATGCCCGACCCCTGGTAAAATGATTTTCTCGGCCGCGGAAACGCGATCCGGATCACCAGATATCTGGCACTTGCCACCGGCCTTCCGGATCATATTGCCTATGGATGCCAAGTTGCCCAACCCGTAATCAACAATAACTATCATGCTGATTTTGTTGCCATTGAAACAAACGCCATCAGGTTGTTTTCCGAGCGAAAATTCCCTGACCACCAGTTTCTTATCTGCCGGCGGAATGCAAGACTGTTTTGGGATGAAACAAGGAAACGATCGATTTGTGCCGCCACCGCTGCAGGATCCGGATTGGCTTCAAGCAGTACGCCGGTGTTTTGATTGGCAATTTCCCTGCATCCACCAACATCGGTGGCCATGAGCGGAATACCCATGCTGATGGCCTCAATCAACACAAAGGGAAGCCCTTCTGTTTCGCTGAGGTTCAGAAAGAGGTTAACCGTGTTTTCGCGGTAGAATTTAAAGATTTCTGCATTCGGTAACGGACCGGTATATACCGCTTCCACCCGGTCTGAGATGGCCTTCAATTCTTCCTTCCCTTCCTTATACCAAACCATGGTTGGGTCGTTGGTGGCTTTGAGATTTTCATCGCCGATATGCACCCACCTCACCGGCGTTTTCATGTGCTGCAAAATCTGCGGCATGAGGTAAATGCGCTTCACATTTCTCACGCGTGCACAGGTTAGCAACGTAGGTTTGGCAGAAGGATCAAATGCGCCTTCACCCTGATCGCTGGTGCCGAGGTATTGTAAATGTATTTTCGCAGCGTATTCCGGATACCTCGCTTGCATATAATCACGGCCGGCGGCAGATACCGTGAATACCGATTCCACTGCACGTATTTGTTGCAAACGAAAAGGCAGCTTACGGGTTTTGGGCTCACGGTCTTCGAAAACATCGCGGCCATGGGCACGGCTGTAAAATGCCGAAATTTTACCAGCAGCCTTCAGCCACGACAGCGTTAGCGCCCAGTCTGCGAACCAGTAACTGAGCAGGATGGGTTTGTTATCGCCATAACTGCGAAGCAAAGGAATGAGTTCGTTCGCGGCGCCCATGCAACGCAGCAAATAGGAAAGGTTATAACGCCAACGCTTTAGATAGGCCTTCGAAGTGCCCTTGCTCAGGAGATCGGCAATCAACCAGAACCAAAGCCTGAATTGCAGCAATTGATTCAGGCTTCCTCTTTGGTGACTGATATGATAGACAGACTTCACATAAGGCTCAAGTTCACCCAACACGAGGGGTTTTCGGGAAATAAGCCGTACAGCGCTGTACTTGCCTGCGTGAAACACGATCTCTTCACGCACAAATGGCGGTTCGATATCGTCTACAAAAATCCAGATTTCACGCGGGTTCATGCGTTTTTTGCTTTCGGCACAAGTAACACAAGGCTAAAAAGAATCAAGGGATAATAAACCATGCTGAACCTGTCGCCCTGCCAATTGCTGATACCTGAAATAAGGAGGAGGAAAAGGGCCATCAACGTGGCAAATGCAGCGGCAAGCACCTCGCCTTCAGGAAACAACTTTCTTTGGTGAATCCATTGATAAACAAGCAACATCAAGGCTGCCGGAAGCAAGAGCAGGTGCATCAGCAGGTTGAGCCAGGCGCTGAACTTATAAAAAACCAGGCGTGTGAAGCCAAAGCCTGGAACCTGATTTCTTGGCGTCATTTCGGCCAGAATGGCATTGGGTTCGCTGATATTCTGCCGTAAATTGATGAGCCACGCCTTGAAAACAAAACCCTTGTGTTCAGCCCATTGGGTTTTAAAATCCTCATCGTAAAATGCGGTTCGTTGTTTCCAATAAGCAACGGCATTTGTTTCTGTAAACCGATGGTTTTGAACAGAATCCCGTTCATTTCTTACCTGCCGTAAGTCGCGGTTTTCGGCAAGAGACTGCGAAAGGGAGCCGAGGTATTTATACAGGGTAATCTTTCCGATAAATGAGAGTGTGTACTGTCCGTAATCCTTGTGCATGCGCATTGACTGGAAACCAATGAGGAGGAAAACACCGGCAAAAGCGGCAACAAAGACGAGCGGGCGGCGCGGTTTGCTGAACCAGAGTTCCCAGCCTGTCCACAACAACACAACCAATACCGGGATTTGCAAAGACGGGCGCACCACACAAGCAAATGCAAGTACGATATTGACCCAGATCAACCAACGCGGCCGACCGGGTTCCTGCACATGCCGCAACATCAGCCATGCCGCCAGGATAATCAGGAAAGTGAATACTGTTTCTGTGAGGGTCAGCCAACTGAACAGGATATGCGAGGGCGACAAGGCAAATACGATGAGGGGCAAATACTTCCATTTACCTTTCAGGTACCTGGCGGCAATGTTGTAGAGGAAGAGGCCGGTCATCAGCCAGCACAAAACCTGTAAACCAAGCAACAGCGGCTGAATAACACCCTGGCTCACGCCATTGCCCAAAGCAGCAATGAGGGCATAACCCCAGGGTCTTATCGGGCTGGCCTGACCCTTGAGGAGCAATTGTCCGGCCTCTTCGTAACTGATTGCGTCGAGCGGCACGAACGCCGGATCGCTTGCGTTTCCGGGAATATGCAGCATGAAGCTCAGCAATACAAACCAAACCAATAGGGCGGCTGCTATGAAATACTGCTTCTTAGACATTGATGGATGAGCGTAGGGTTTAATCTTTTATTCCGACGCCGATAACAGACAAGCCGACCTTATTGAATAAAAGCTTGTCGATCAGCCGGAAGGCGGGAACCATTGCATTGTAGAGGGAAATTTGTCCCTTCGGGATGGTTTTGTTTTTCCCGATTGTACCACTGAAATACCAGCCCGGTATTCCCATGGCGTTGAAATACTGCTCCTTAAAGAGGCGGAACCCGGCGTCGCGCAGGGCAGATGTAAGTGTTTCACTGGTGTAGCGACGGTAGTGATTCAGTTCTTCATCGAAGCCATTGTACAGGCATTGATAAGCCGGGACCAAAATGATGCAACGACCGTTTTTACGCAGCAGTTTGCGGATATTGATCAGGGCCTGCCTGTCGTCTTTGATATGTTCCACCACATTAAGTGCGAAGACCGTATCGTAAGTTGTCAGCTAACCAGAGTATAACCTTTCGAATTCGGGATGCACGAGATCGAGATTGATAATACCGCGGACAAAGGGATGGCCGGAGAACCGGGTATTGAGGTGTCCCAGGTAATTGTCGCGCAGATCGCTGAGGGTAATAGGTTGATTGTTTTGCAGGAAGAAGCGCGAGATATTGCCAATACCGCTGCCCACTTCGAGGATTTCACCCTGACACCAAGGCCGGATGGTATCGTACATCCAACGATTAAAGCGGTGGGCTTCAGAAATCGCGTCGAGCATTTCCAGGCCCTCGCGGTCGATCTCCTTAAACGCAAATCCTTTCTGCGGTGTAGTCATAATCAGCGGGAGAAAA
>JBKDBI010000493.1:0-2308 GCA_046314695.1 Bacteroidota bacterium
GACTGCATGCCGCTGTTGAGCGCGTCCGTTTGCGCCTGAACACGCTCATACTTGCGATCCATTGCAGCCTCTAATTTTTGATCTTTGGCAATGGCGTCAAGGCTTGCCTGATACGCCGCCTGATCAATCGGAGGTAATTCAATGCGCGTAATATCCCGCAATTCCTCATTTACCTTTTCGATATTCTGCCGCGCAAGCGCCAGCGTTTCCGGTACCGGCACAACTACCGGCGGTTTTGCCGTCGGTGGTGTAATGGATGTTTGCGGCGTAACTGCTGCAGCAGATTTAGGCGCTGGCTTATTGCCCTGCTTATCCAGCTCCGCGCCTGTTTCCTTAACCAGTCGCAGCACCTCGTTGCGCTGCTCTGCAACCCGTTGAAGTTCGGCCTGGGTAGCTGCCAATGCGGCGCGCTCACGTGCTGTTGCGCCTTCCACCACGCTGGCAGATTCACCGGCAAAGCGCATGGATGCAGTCTTAACCGCTGCCAGCTCTTTGTCGCGCTGTATCTCCAGATCAATTTCTTTAGCTGCAATATCCTGCAGCTTTGCCATCGCGGCCTTAGCCTTAGCCTGCAGGTAAATGCTGTTGGTCAGCTTCTGAACCTCAGCGCGCAGGTCGGAGGTTTTAGTCTTCTCTAAATCTACGTTTGAAAGGTAGCCCGGGTAATCCGCCTGCAGCTTTTTAAGCGCATCG
Source organism: Bacteroidota bacterium (assembly GCA_046314695.1). Taxonomy (GTDB): domain Bacteria; phylum Bacteroidota; class Bacteroidia; order NS11-12g; family UBA955; genus REEB481. The sequence continues at coordinate 694 of JBKDBI010000493.1, forward strand.
TTGCGGCGCTCCCTGCTTTGCGTTTCGTCCTTCAATACCGCTACCAATGCCAGGCTTTCGCCGTATTCGCTTTTCAGCTTTTCGCGCGTGTCATCCGCTATCTCGTTGCGGATTTTCATCGACTGGCTTACCTCGTAGGTTTTTTCAGAAAGCAGTGTGTAAGCGGTCACAGCTAAGGCAATACCCGCTACAATAGCACCGATACCCAGCGGGGACATTACCACGTTCAGTATCTTTTGCCGGGCCGCTGCCAGGTCGATGCTACCGGCCAATGCCATAATTTCACCGTCAAGCGAAACGATAGATTCCAATGCCTGCGACATTGCCATAAGGCTCTGCAGCTTTGCCATTGTTTCCACGGCTGTATTGCTGCTGATACCCAGCATGTGCATCGCGCCCTGCGCGCCTGCTACGCCTTGCGTAACCTTACCAAGCGCAACCGCGCCCATCTTAAACTTACCCTCAAGGTCGGACGCTTGGATAATACCCTGCACGTCTTCCATCCGGCGCTTCAGCTCGATAGCTTCAGCAGCCGTTGCACGCAGGCCCGCCGTACCGGCGTCACCCATTGCGGCGTAACTATTCGCGAGGTTTTGCAGGGCCCTGGATTGACGGCTTGCGGTCTGACCTACATCGGTAGCCGTCTTATTCCATTTGCCCATCGCAGACGTCATCTTTTCCGTCTGCTGCTTCATCTTATCGCCGCCCGTCTGCAGCGCTTTGACGGCCGTATCCAGCCCTTTTTTCAAGGCGTCCGGATCCGCCGTCAGCTTTATGTTCAGGCTATTTATGCCGCCGCCCTCTGCCATTCTTACCGGTGGTAATTAACCGTGAACTCCATCTGAATCAGGTATATCTGGTCATTGCCCGCGTCATCCTCTGGCAGGTGCGCCTCCCCTTCGTAATCAATCTGCGCCACCGCAACACCATCGTATGTTCCCGGCGTCTTGCGATCTAACCCCGTGCGGATAGCTTCAGCAATGGTCTGCGCATCGGTAATACTCTCGCTGTAAACGCTGACCATCACTTGCGCGAAGTCGAAGTTAGACGGGCCGTCCTTATCGCTGTCGGGCCTGTTGGTCAGCAGCTGGTGCGTAACGTATGGATATGCCGCGCCCTGTTGCGCCCTTACCGGGAATATGCGGGCCGCCGGAACCAGGCTTGTAATGCCCGCCGTGTTGGCCATTATGTAGTGGGTTGCCTTAATTGCTTTGTTCATATCTTGATAGTCTTTGCGAAGCGCGGGTCTGCATTCATTGCCGCGCTTAATTCTTTCAATTCATTCCGCCGCGCCGCCGTTTCCTCAGGCCATTCAAACAGGTCGGTAGGCTTGACCGCCCCCCGGCTGTGGATACTCAGCAGGTGTGCCGTCATCCATCGCGCGCGGTTCCATTTGTCACGGTACCGCTCCCGCTCCCGGTGGGCCATGCCCTCCATAGCCAGGCGGAACCATTCCGGATCGCAGGCCTCCCATTCCGACAGGCTCAGCCGCATTTCGCCAAAAGCGATACGCGCTAAGCTATCCGCCGTCAGTTCACCGGCGCGGTCTGAACCTCCCCCGGCTCGTTGCCCTCCTGAGCTTCACCGGCTCCGACAAACTTCAGCCATGCGGCAC
>JBKDBI010000494.1:0-5731 GCA_046314695.1 Bacteroidota bacterium
GAACGGTTGAAACTCTGGCTGATGAAAAAGCTGAGGGCCCAATCGCATTGGTTGCTCTTCCGCAACGGCGCCCATTCGAGGTACCATTCCGCGCCGTAACTGAGGGCCCGGGCCAGGTTGGTACGGAAACGGTAAATGTTGAAACTGCTGTCGTAGCGCAATACCGTGCCGATGCGGTTGCGGTAGTCGAGCAGATAGACGCCGATATCATAGCGAAGGCTGCGGCCCTGCTGGCCACGCAAACCAAGGTCGGCCGTGTAACCGCTCTCGTCGCGCATATTCGGATCAATGCGCATGTTCGGATTGATCACCCGGATATCGCTGAGGTTGATGGCGCGGTAGTTCTGCGTGAAATTGAAATACAACTCGCTGCCGTGCGACAGTCGATAGCTGCTGCCTATGCCGAAGAGCGGAAAACGGCGGCCGATATGCCCCGTATCGCCCTGCATGCCGCGTTCGTCGCGGAAGGTGCCGCGGGCCTGGGTCTGCAGCCATTCGACGCGCAAGCCGGGGGTGACAGAGAAGCGCGGACTCAAACGGAAGACCCATTCGCTGAAGAAGGCGGCATTGTGCCCGGTGAAACGATGGCTGGCCTGCAGGGCATCTACGGTGTCCATGGGCCGGAAGTCTGCATCGGCACCCCGACTGCCCAGGCCTTGCCATTTTTCGGTGTTGCCGTTGAAATAGCGCAAGCCTGCCAGGCCGGTGATTTCCATGCCTTTCCAGTTCCAGCGCTGCTGCAGCCGCCATTCTGTTCCGAGATTCCGGTAGCGGTCGCTGAGCAGGTTGCGTGGTGAAAGATCGTCGCGGCGGTTGATGAACGTGAGGTTGCCAAGCGCCTGCCGGGAGCCGAGAAGTCCGAATACACGGCCGCTGAGCTGCAGGTGATCGTTCATCTTCCATTGCATGCTGAGGGCAGGCACGTGCCAGGAGATGGCAAACCAGTTGCGGCTGCGCAAACTTTGCGAAGGATCGCGGCGGAAGTCCATGTCCGTCAGTCCGCCGGCTTGCCGCGCCAGGTAATCGGTGACTGTGTATTCTGCCTTGAGCTTCAGCTTGCGCGTTTGGCGCAGCAGGAGCGAGGTATATCCGTGCAAGGATTGTAAGCGGCTGTTGGGCCTCCAGCCGCGCACATCCTTCCATTGCAGGAAAGAATAGCTGCCACCTTTATTGCCATTGGATGAAAGCTCGGTAAAGAAGTTCATGGCACCGAACGATCCGATGTTCAGGTCGGCCGCGCCATGCCAGCCTTGTCCCCAGGGTTCTTTAAGATTGAACTGGATGAGGCCGCCGAACTGGGTTCCGTATTGCAAAGCACCTGCCCCGCGTACCACATTGATTTCGCGCAGGGCAAGGAAGGGCGGCGTATAATAGGCATCCGGATAACCCATGGGGTCGGCGGAGATATCGTAACCGTTCTGGCGGATATTGAATTCGGCGCTGCGGTTTGGATTGAGGCCGCGGCTGCCGATGCTGAGCTGCAAACCTCCGGCGTCGTTCTCAGCGATGTTGAGACCGGGTATGCGGGCAAAAGTCTGGCGCGCATTGTTCTGCCCGAGTTGCGCCGGCAGCGATTGCAGGCGAATAATATGGTTCTTTTTCGATTCCAGGAGCAAGTCGCCGCGCATCCCTGAGCCGTATGCCGGACCGCCTTTCACGCTGATCAGGGTCGGGTCGAGTTCGGTTGCGGCATCAACCGTAAGCACGATATGATGGCGATTGGAATCGGCGTGGAAGCTGCGTTTCATTACAGCTTCGGCGCAATAACCGAGCAGATTGATTTCGTGGCCGCGTACCGCCAAAGGCAATACAAACCCGAAGCGGCCGCTGTCGTCGCTGCGGGTGCTGTGCCGCTGCCCGATGGCATGGCAAACAATTTCACAGGCCCCCGCTGCCTTGCCGTCCTGATACTGCAATACACCGGTAACCAGCACGCCCTGGGCCGTCAATGCGTGACCAAGACCTGCGAACAGCAAGAAGATGCAGCAGATCAGCTTCTTACCCATGTATAGGCTTCAAGATTGCGTGGAACTTTCATGAGGTCGGTCTGCGGGTCGCAGATCATCTTGGCCGGACGGCCGTTGAGGGTCACCCAGACTTCGGCATGCACCGCTGGATCTTTCCAGCCCCGCTGCCTGAAAACAGCCCCGAGGTGATGGGCAAACTCCAGTACCATATCCGGCTGGAAAGACATCTGCTTGATCTGGTTCGGCGTGAGATAGTCTTCGTTGCGGATGCTCTCCCGTTGAATTCCGTCGGCATCGCGCACCGTGAATTCTGCCATGCCGTGCTTTTCCACCAACATCACCCGCCAGGAAAAACGATAGCCTTGTTCGGTATAGAAGAATGTGCCGGGATACAGGAGAAAGCGCCAGGGCAACAAAACCTGCACGAAGAGAAAAGCCATCAACAGATAGCGGCTGAAACCAAATGATAAGGCCCGGGTGGAAAAGGAAATGCGCAGGCGGGAAAGGATACGCGCTGCAGTATTGTCGTCGAGGAAAAGGAGGGAAGCCGCAGCCATCACCCAGGGGAAAACACCGATCGGGAACATCCAGGCCGTTAGTCCGTGGAAAGTGAGCACCGACAGATAGGCCCATTTCCGTGTGCTGGCATGCCAGAGCAGGAAAGGAATGCTGAGGTCGTAAAGGCAACCGATCCAGGAAAAGAGATAGGCCGTGAAGGGTTTGGCGAGCAAAGGACCGATGAGCGGAAGATGTTCCTTGGCCGGAAGCCAGATGCGCAGCGGCAGGGCTTCAAACAACCAGTCGTGTCCGATCTTGGCCAGGCCGGCATGTACATACACGATGGCGATCATGATGCGCAACAGCAGCACGGAGCGCCGGAGTGAACGCGCATCGCTGCCGTAAGGAAGCCAGATGAGCATAAAGGCCAGGCAGCTCACCAGGTAATAATGGTTGAGATAGGTGGTTTTGTCTATCAGCTCGATCCAGGTGAAGGATAGGAAGAAAACGGGCGCAGCCCAACGAAACCAGCGCGGATGCAGGAGCAGGAGGGAAGCCAGCAAGGCCGTGCCAAACAAGAAGTAGACACCTGTATTGCCGGGATGGCGAACCCAATCGAATCCGAAATAGGTAAAGCGGAAGGAAGGTTCGATGAACTGGGCGGCGATGCGACCGCTGAGGAACATCCGCAGCATGGCCAGCGCCATCAGGATGCCAAAGGCCAGGCGGAACAGCGTGAATGTAGCTGCTCCGCCCTGGTTGGCACCCAAAGAGAATATGTTGTTGCGGCGCTTAGTCACCGTCGCTGTCCTGGTAGCTGATGGAAACGCCTACCGCAGAAGGCAGTTCCACCTTGGTGAGCACCAGGAGTTTTTTGAGTTCGTTGAAGAGATTGATCTGCGGCTGGCGGTTGGTTTTCATGGTGCCGGCCCAGTCGTTTCCTGTATTACGCACCGCTGTATAGCACAGCTCAAACTGGTCGTTGATGCGCTTGCCCAACGTCCGGCCCTGTGCATCGGGCACGCCCACGGCATCGGCATAATCGAGCAGTCCGAGGCCTTCGGTATAGGGCGTGTTGCCATTCAGCACGCGTTGATAGGCGCGGAGCCAGGCTTCACAAATGAGCGCCGAACTGCGGGAGTACATGCCTTCACCTTTGCCCGGATCGGCCGGACCGGTGAGGTCGTTGCCGGTATAGCCGGTCGGAACGCCCACACGGTAACGCTTGGTATGGTCATGGCCTTTGTTGAACTGGTTGACCATGATACTGAGCGAGGAAGCGACGTCGTCGCCGTCGGCGGCAATGAAGGTGCTCTTGTAAGTTCCCTTCCATTCATTGGCCACTTCGTTGATCAAGGCATCGAGCTGGGTGGCGAGGAAGTGCAGGTAGGTACCGCGTTCCACCCGGCTTTGCTCGGCAAGTGTCTGGTCGGCGATGCCAGGTTGCCAGAGCAGGTATTCCAGGGACGCGAATCCACGCAGGGTGGCCATATCGTTCAAACCCCAGTTGCCATTGGCCAGGCGCGATTTCAACCCATTGGTGTCTGCAGGGAAATAGTTCCCGAAGAGTTGGACCTGCAAATCGGCTGCCGGACCCACCTGGGCGGCTTCCAGTTCCTGGAAAGCCATCACCGCCTTGCGCCAGGCATTCCTTGCGCCTTGCAACGCGGGGATATCGCCTTCACTGCGCAGGTTTTGGATGGAATCGAGCAGTGTGCCCATGGCGTTTGCAGCCCGCATACTGCCCGGAGCCAGTACGCTGTCGGCATAGCGGGTGAGCATCAACTTGCGGTCGAATACCTGATCGTCAGGCTTGTCTTCTTTACAGGCAGCCACCGTTAACAGGCTGCTGAGCAATACGAAGAAGAGTCGGTTCATAAAGCGCGGCAAATATCCTTTTCTTAGATGTTCTCGAACTGATACGTGCTGAAATTGTATATGTTTTGCAGCAGGTTGCGCGCATTTACACGGGCTGTTTCATCCATGCGGAACGGATTGGCACCGCAATAAGCGCGCAGGGTGGCCAGCTGGGTGTCTGAAATTTTGCGTCCGGGCATGCGGTCGAGGATGTTCACAAAAGCTACTGTTTCACTCCAGTTGGAAATGCGTTTGCCGGTCAGGCCCTGCTCAGCCGGATTGCTGATGAAAGGCTGATGCACACGGAGGTAATGCTGGATGGCAGCCACTACCATGGTCTGATACACAGCCTTGAGCTCATTTGCTTCCGTCCTGGCACCGGGGATATTGCCATTCGATAAGGCGACGCGCCCGGATATAAATGCATTCATCAGCCTGTCGGTAAAACGGAAGCTCTCGGCTTGCGGGAAATTGCCGCCCCAGGAGTTTTCTGCGTCCATGCGCATGGCGTAGTGGGCGAAGATGTAATTGGTTTCCCAGCGGCGGGCGAGGGTGCCGTCTTTGTCGGTATCCTTTTGTTTCAAAGGCAAAGCCCTTTCGGCTTTGGTGTAGGTGAGCGCATCGGGTGAAAAACCGCTCAGTCCAAAAGCGCGGTCCCACGCTTTCTCCGCATCCGTGTAGTTGTTGCCGGCATTGTTGTTGTCAGCCACCAAAGCCTCGTCGAGCGATGCCAAAAGGCGGCTGAGGATCGCACTGCCCCAGATATTCTTTACGGTAAGCTGGCTGAGGTCGAGGCTATCCGCTACATAACCTGTAGCTGGCGCAGGACCACTCACAGCAGCTACCCGGGCGAGTTGTGCGCGGGTGGAATCGGCGTAAGCCTGGTCGTAAAAGGCGAGGCTGTTGCTTGAAATTATGGGAGGTGTAACGCCGGGATCCGTGCCTTCATAAACGTTCAGCAACTGGGTAGCGGTGAGGCTGTTGCCGCGGCCTGACTTAACGAGAGAATTGAGGTTGTCTGCCAAAAGGATGAGTGCCCGGCGTTCGTTGTGTGCCGTGGCATCGGAAAATTCGTAGGTGAGTTTGACGTTCGGGCCCGGATCCGGCTGTGGATCTTCTTTGCAGGCGGAAACAATCGTGAGGCCCAGGGCCGGAATCATCAGTAGGAGCGTGAGTCTGCGCATTGTTTAGAATGATTTTAAATTGTCGTTCCGGCGGCAAAGAAAACACGACAGGATTGGAATCTCCAAACTTGTTTAGAATGATTTCAAATAAAATGACAGTGATTTTTGTCAGCAAACGGTAATGGTATGCTGTGTGAAATCGTAAGTTGTTGATAATGAAAACAAAAGGCTCCCGAAGGAGCCTTTTGTGATTGAATTAATTAGCTTGAAAAGGCCTTAAGGAGC
>JBKDBI010000495.1:0-4861 GCA_046314695.1 Bacteroidota bacterium
GGGCGTGGTGTCGATGCCGGCGGCGGGCGATACTCAAAGCAAAAAACCGCGTGGGGCCTTGTTGCTGTGGGGTTTATGTTTTCGGGTGGTGGATACTTTCCGCGTTTTCGATTTGTGGCCCTTATATGTAAACGGGCGCAATTTTCATTTTTAGCCATTGTATATATGAACCGAAGCGAAACAAACGACGACGGCGCCGAATTCTTAAAGGCGATAAGGGAAAACACAAAGAATTATCCGGCGTGGCAAGTGTTCACGTTTGCCGAATTCGTGGCCATTAGGGAACAATTTAAGCACGAAACCGGGGCCGCGTGTGTAATCCGTCCACGGGCGAAGAAATAGGGCAAAATATGGCATTGAACGAAACAAGTTTCAAACCGGGCGAACGGCGCGGCGGGCGAACCAAGGGCGCAAAGAACAAACGCACACAATTACGCGAAGCGGTGGGGGCGGGTTCATGGGAACAAATCGAAACCTATTTAACCGGCGAAGGGGCGGCAAAGCTTATCGAAAGTATGCGCGAACTCAGGCCCGGGCAATTCGTTTACGCTTACGCTGGGTTATTGGAATATTTCAGGCCTAAACTATCCCGGCAAGCGATAACCGGCGAAGGGGAAACCGAAATAACCGTAACCATGAATCTACACAAGTAAGCGCGGGCGCGGGGTAAAATGTCCCGAACTCGGGACAAATCCGGCGGCGGTTTGAGTCCGGAATTTCGGACTATTGTTTACCTGTGGTGGGTTCGTCGACGTGCGACCCGGTACGGGGTAAAAAAAAGGCGGTCGGGGTCGTTGCTTAAACGCGGGGTACGTCGCACACACGAAAGTACGAATCAGGCCCCGTTTTTTTGATTCTTTACACAAATGGCGTTTTTTAACACTCAAAACTAAACAAAAGGCGTCCCGCCGTGGAACATCGAAGGGTAAAAACGGCCATAAATACGCTGTAACCCTTGCGGGGCGTGGGTTTGCGCCCGTTTGTTGCAAGTTAACATAATGGACATTATCGGACAAACGTGCAAAAACGGCTGGGCGTTGCGGGGCGTGGCTTTGTCCACGAAAAAAAAAGGGGTCGTTTTTCCGTGCCCTTGCGGGGCGTGGCTTTGTCCATGAATGAAAAAAACGCGTTTTTCTGTAACCCTTGCGGGGCGTGGCTTTGTCCACGAACAAGGCAAATTTAACCCGAAAACGGTTTGAAAAAGAAAAAAAAAAGGGCTTTCGTGTATTTATATAAGAAATGGGGCTGTTTTTCGTGGACACGTGGACAAACCCGCGTCAAATTTGGATTTTATGCCCTTTTTTTCGTGGATACAACTTGGGCGAACTTGGGCGAACTTGGGCGAAAAAAAGGCGGCCCGGTTCACGGTTGCCGCCCTTTCGTTGCTTTGTTGTGCTTTTATTCGGGTTCGTAAAACTTGTAAGCCCGGACGCGGTTTTCGCCGCGGTAATTACTAAAGGGCAAACCCAGGAACGCGGCGGCCTGATCCATTGCCGCGAAAAACCGCCGTTTGGAATAGTCCTTATCGTTTGTTCCTGTATCGTTTTGGAAATGCTTATAAAAGTCTTCACGCGAAACCGGTTCGGCTTTGACGGCGTATTCGTGTTTCACCTGTTGTATCCATTCCACGAATTCGCGCCCGTGCTTTAACCGTGCCGCCTTTATCGTTGTGGCCTCGCTGGGTGGGTTAACCTCTAAACCGTCCGGGTGTCTGCGATACTGCCAAACCGCGTAAAAAACGAAATTGTAAAACCGGTTCCATTCGTGCTGATCCCATTCTTCAAAAAACAGGTGTCCGAACTTTTGCGCCGGTGTTCGATGCCGTCCGAAATACGGCGCGAATTCAAAAACCCGGGAACGCCGGGCCGCGTGTTCGGCGTCAAGTTCTAAAACGTAATTTGTGGAAACGGTGATTTTAGGCGAAACCGCAAAGGGCAAAAAACGCTCGTCCCGGCCTTTGCGCTCAAACCTCAAACCCTCGGTAATTGCATTGTTCAGGCTCTCGAAATTGAAACGCTTTGAAACATCGTCGATAAATAAAACCCTCGTTGCATCGTTAACCCGGGACAAACAAAAACGGTTATCCGGGGTGTATTCCTTTCCCGGTATCGTGCACAACGGCGCGGCGTGGTGTACGGCTTTCATAAATAAACTTTTGCCCGTGCCGCCGCCTTTGTTATCGTCGGCCGTTTCTTCACTCAGGATCACACACCAAGGGCGCGCCGGGTGCTTATACGTTTCGCACAAGTAACCGAAAACCCTAAGCGCGTAATCCGTCCGCGGCCGTGGATCGTGTCCGGGCTTATCTGTTTCGCCTGCGATACATTCCAAAAACCGGAAAAATTCGCAGTCCTGCAGGCTTAACATTATATCCGGGTCAGGATCAAAAGAATGCGGTATAACGTGCGTTTCCCAAACGTAACCGGGGGCGGCTGTGTACGGTATTAACGTAATCCGCCCGGCCTGATCCATCGACGCCAAACCGTTAATAAAGGGCAAATATTTTGTGTGTTCGGTGTCCCTTACCGTTTCAATCTCCCGGGCTGCAAGGTTCACAATTAAATACTGATCCGATAAAAGCGCGGGGGCCTTTTGCCTAAATTGGTTTTCAACCTCTGCAGGGGCGGCGGCTTTCTGCAGGTAATCGAAAACCGCGGCGGCAATATCACCGGGCGTAACCTCTCGCACGATTTTACCGGCCGTCTGTATGTAAACCGGTTTCCCTGATCCTGAACCCGCTAAACGGGCAAAGCCAAACCCGGTCAATAATTGAAAAAACCGCGTGAATTCGATTTTTACGCCGCCCTGCTGGGTGAACTGCCAAAACTCACCGGTTTCGTCTTTTATTGTTTGTTCGGCCTGTTGGATTATCTCCCGGGCCTTGTCTTCGCTTTGTACCTTGTGATCACTTTTAAGGGTGTCGACGATCCGCGCGGCCGGCTTATTTGCTCTGATCATTGCCGCGGCCCGGTTCACGGCTTTAAGGTCTTCGCCGTTTATCGGTTTGCCGTAACCCAGGCGGCGAAGGTGTGCCGCCGTTTGTTTCCAATCACCGGCGAACTGCAGGGCGTTCAATATTCCTGCCGGGCTGTAACCCTTACCGGCGTCGAACGGGTGGCCGTTGGTGGTGAACACGCCGAATATTCTTTTTTCGTGGTGGTAATCACCGGACGTAACCGCGTCCGTATTACCGGGCCGCCTGTAAAAATCTTTCCCGCCTTTGCTGTAAACAAACGTCCATCCGTGGCCCGTCAATAATTCGCGAACCTCTCCCGGCGTGGTGGCCTCGTTGTATTCCTTAAAAGGGTTTCCGGTGTCCATCGTGCCGCCCTGTTGGGTTCGCGGCTGCAGGGGTTCCGGTTCCGCTTTTAGTTCGTGGAAACTTTGCGCAAGGGCTAATAATTCCGCGCGTTCGTCCATCGACAAAAACGGTATTGTTTCCGGTGATCCCTGCAGGATCGAATAACCCGGGGTGGGTGGGGCCACAACGTAACCGCCGGCCCCTTTGGTTTCAATCAAAGTAATATCAGGCGCGGGGGTTGTGGCTCGTTCGCTTTCGGTTGTAAATCGTTTTGCCAACTTCACGCAATTACCGGGCGTGTCGCACCTAAAATAAATATGCGCGCCCCCGCTGCGTGTCTGCACGATGTAAAGGCGGGCGAATAGTTCCGGCCGGATCAAACTAAAATAGTCGTTGTGAAGGGTTCGGGCGGGGTCTGCTTTGGTGTCGATGTCGATCACCTCTAAACCGTCCGAAATAGGGCCGCAAATAACCGCCTCACCATGCGCGCGGGGGTGGGCTTTCTGTTGTGCGAATTCGTCCGGTGTAATACGGCGCGTTTGGAATTCGCCCCACTTGACAAGGGCGCGCTTGTTCGCGTCAATTACAATCTTGTTAAGGTGTGGCCCTGCAGGCGGCGGCGTGGGTGGTGGGTTTGTGCCGGGGTTCTGTGGTGGTTTTCCCGGGTGGTTCGGTTTGTTGTTTACACTATTCATTGTTGCTTTGGTTACGTTCGTTTGGGCGGGGCTTTTTTGCGCCGCGTGGGTGGGTTATGGGTGTGCATTGTTTGTGTCGTTTCCATTGTTTCGGGTATCTTTGTAAGCAAGCGGCGGGGCGGTTCAAACCTCGTTTACACTCACAATAAAGGGCGCGGCGTGGTGGCTGCGTCCTTTCTTTTTTATCCGGTTTCGGTGTGGGGTAATCCTTTCATGTAGCGTATCAATTCGGCCCGGGTGATATAGACGCGGCGGCCGGTGTTATTGCCTCTGATCGTGCCGCGGTTCAGGTAAACGTATACCGTTTGTTGCTTTACCTGCAGGAATTCGGCCGCCTCTGGCACGGTTAACAGATCGTCGAACGGCGAAGGTTCCGCCGGCGTGGTGATCGTTTTTATTTGGTCTGCTATTTCAGCGCGCAAGGTGGCTATTTCAGCGCGAAGGGTGGCACGGTATCCACGGCGCAAGGCGGCTATTTCGCGGCGCAAGGCGGCTATTTCGGCCGGCGTGGGTGGTGGGTTTGTGTCGTTCATAAAAGCGCGGTATTACACAGGGTTTGCGGTTTGGATTAACAAAGTAAAGGGCTGGCAAGGGGTGATTTTTTTTGAGTCTTCCACAGAAAACGGTAAACCCTTTGCGGGGTGGCCTTTCCTACCTGTTGATAAGTCAAAAACGCGCAAACCCGCGCGGTGTGTGGTATTACCGCGGGGGGGGTGTCGATGCCGGGCGTGGTGTCGATGCCGGCGGCGGGCGATACTCAAAGCAAAAAACCGCGTGGGGCCTTGTTGCTGTGGGGTTTATGTTTTCGGGTGGTGGATACTTTCCGCGTTTTCGATTTGTGGCCCTTATATGTAAACGGGCGCAA
>JBKDBI010000496.1:0-17255 GCA_046314695.1 Bacteroidota bacterium
GCATCGTAACCATGTCGAGCCGCATGAACCACATGGACGACGACGACGATGCGCCCGGAGGCAGTGGCGGCTTTGGCGGCGGTTTTGGCGCCAACATCGTGATCGACCCGGATCCATTCTGATCCAACATAAGCGGATAGCCACTCCGGGGCTGGATTTCCATCCTTCAGGCCGGTAGACTTTTGTTTGAAACCTACCGGCCTGATTTTGTGAACGTTCTACTGTAAGCGCTGTCATCAGCACGCGGCACGGATTGCGCAAAGTCGGTTTGGCGTCATTTTTGACTAAATTCGTATTCTATCCCCCCGATGCGCGCCTGTTCCCCCCACATGGCCAAGGCCCTGATTTTTTTCATCAGTCTGGCTCCTCTGTCTGCCCAGCGGGCAGTGCTTGTAACCCCGATGGGCCACAGTGAAGCGCTTGCCTCATTTGTGTACAGCAACGACGGGAAATACCTTGTAACGGCAAGCAATGACCGTTCGGCCCGCATCTGGGAAAACAACAGCAGAAAACTCCTCTTTACGCTGAACGGCCACAGCGATGCCCTCACATCGGCAAGCTTTAACCCAAACGGCAACCGCATCGTCACCGCCTCGGCCGACGGCAGCGCATGCCTCTGGAATGCATGGACCGGCGAGAAGATTTTTTGCCTGCCCGACCACCGAAGCACTGTTTTTCATGCCGGTTTCACGCGCGATGGCCGCTATCTGTTCACAGAAACCCACGCACCGGATGAAAAAGTTCGGATTTGGGATGCCCTGACCGGTAAAATCATCCATGAAATGGAAGGTCATCTGACGGAAAAAGGAAACGCCTTCCTGAGTCCGGACGGTAAAAAAATCACCTCTGCCTCCCGCGACGGCAGCGTGTATATCTACGATCTTGTGACAGGTCGCATGCTGCACCGCATCACCGGCCATCGCAAAGCGGTGTATTCCAGCGTATTTAGCCCGGACGGGAAGCGCCTCATTACCGCATCGGCAGACAGCACGGCCCGCATTTGGGATGTATTTACCGGCCGGCAACTCCTTGTTATTGAAGGGCATCAGGAAAAGGTAACCGATGCGCAGATCAGTGCCGACGGGCGATTTATTCTGACTTTATCGCACGACCGTTCCCCTACTTTATGGGATGGGAAAACGGGCGAGCCACTGTATTCATTCCTGAACGGCGGATACATTTTCAAGGCGGTCTTCTCCCCCTCCGGTTCTGAAATCGCCACGCTCGGCAACGACGGCCGTATCAGAACCTGGGAAAGCAGCCAGGGAACACAGAAACTCACGTTGCCTGTTCCGGGCAACCAGGCATTGGATATTGCCTATAGTCCGGATGGCAGTCAGATTGCCGTGGCTTGTGCCGACGGAAGCATGTTGTTTTTCGACACCCTGGCCGGCGAACCATGCGGAATATTGAAAGGATATGCGGCAGATGTTTACGCCGGAGAAATCAGCAACGACGGCAAGTATCTGGCTGCCGGCGGGAACGATTCCATCCTGCGGATTTACGATTACGTCAATGGCAAACTACTACACGCTATCCACGCACACGAGGGCGCCATCAGCCGCTTGTCGTTCAACCGGCAAGGCAGCAGGATATTCAGCACTTCCACAGATCAGAAGACCCATATCTGGGATGCAGGATCCGGAAAAAGACTGGCGACAGTGCACGCCGACGAATCAGACATTATCGCAGCGGCCTTCAGCCCTGATGGACTCAGCCTGGCCAGCGGCTCTATGGCGGGGAATGTGCGCATTTCACGCAGCGACGATGGACTTCCCCTAAAAACCCTCAGGGAAATTGGACCGGCCGTTCAAAGCATCGTGTATTCACCCAAAGGCGCTTTCCTTGCCTATGCCGACCGGGAAGGAGTTTGCCATGTGTATACGACCGATGGCAGCGAGAAAATCCATACCTATCGCAGCGAAGGCCCCGCTATCCTGAGCATACGTTTCAGTCCGGACGAAAAACTCCTCACTGCCGGTCTTGAAAACGGCGAAATCCTGGTTTGGCACATGGACTCCCGGCTCTTGCGCAACCGTTACAAAACAACCGCTGCCGTTACCGAACTGCATTTCAGCCACAAAGGACACCTGCTGGCGGCAGCCAATGGAAACGGCGAAATCATTCTCGTGCAGACCCAGACCGGGGCAGAACTGTTCAGGCTGGAGAAACAAAGTACCGGCATTCAAAGCCTTGCTTTTTCCGCTAGCGACGACCTGCTGTTTACCGGATGCGAAAACGGAGAAATCAGTACCTGGTCGACAGCCACCGGAGGCCGCATTCACACCGACGCTTCCCATAAATCCCGGGTAACCGGTTTATTTCAGGATCCGGGTGGGCGCTATTTGCTCAGCACTTCGCAGGATGGCAGTGTGAAAACCTGGGATATGCTCACCGGTCAGATTGAGTTCACCTTGCTGGGCCTGCCAAAACGCGAACAGATGATTATCCATCACACCGGCTTATTCGATCTGTCGGATGCTGCGGCGCCCTACATGCATTTCGTTGTGCTTCAGCAAAAAGCACCGCCCGAAATCATTGAACTGCAACAGCTAAAATACCGTTACTATGAACCCGGTATCTGGACACGTGTGTTGCGAAATGAAGCCTTCCGCGAAGTGGCAAGTCTGGATGAAGTAAAGTTATGGCCCGATGCCAACGCTCATATTGAAAACGACCGGCTTCAAATCAGCCTGAAAGCAAGAAATGGCGGGATAGGCAAAATCCAATTGTATGTGCGTGGGAAAGAAATCGTTCCCGACCTGCGTTCAGAAGCCCAGCTCAAAACCCAGGACAGCCTGAATCTGAGCACTGCGCTTCTTCCCTATAACCATTTTATGCTTCCCGATATGGTAAACGCGCTTGATGTATACGTTTGGAATGCTGAAGGAACCATCAGCAGCCGACCGATACGCCTGTGGTACAAACCGGGTAAGCCGGCCGAAGGCGCAGAAATTATGTCGGGCATCGGCGCGACCAGCGAAACACGTGGCGCGGCGGTTGTGCGTGCGCTCGGCAATACAAGCACAGAAGGCTTGGCCATCAGACCGCGTCTGTATGGCATCTGTGCCGGTATCAGTAATTATACCGGTGATCAGATCGACCTTGCCTATGCGGCCAAAGACGCCGAAGATTTTGCAGGTGCCCTGAGGCAGGCAGGTGAACTGTTGTTCGGGAAGGAATCCATCGATATCACGCTTATCAATGGAAGTGCAGCCTGTGAAGCACCAACGCGGACCGCCATTTTAAAAGCATTGGACAAGCTCCGCGATACACGTCCGGGCGATGTGGTAGTGGTGTATCTCAGCGGGCATGGAATTGCGCGTTTCGATGAATTCTTTTTCCTCTGTGCTGAAGCCAGCGACGCGGCAGCAGAATATCTGAGAGACCGCACTTTTGCGCGATCGGTATCCATTTCGTCTGAGGAGCTCACGGCTGCGTTGAATGCCATTCCGGCAGACAAAAAGGTATTGATTATCGACGCCTGCAACAGCGGCATGGCAGCCCAAAGAATGGCCGTTGCCACCCGCGATATGCCCAGCAGTCAGATCCGCGCGCTGGACCGGATGCGCGGCCGGTCGGGTTTGTACGTGCTTGCCGGCTCTGCTGCTGATATGCCCAGCTATGAAGCCAGTCGTTTCGGACAAGGTTTGTTAACTTACAGCCTCTTAAAAGGAATAAAAGGTGCCGCCCTGCGCAGCGAAGGGTATTTTGGTTTTGTGGATATCGCGGCCCTCCTTCACTACGCAACCGAAGAAGTGCCCCGATTGGCCAAAGAAATTGCCGGAATCCAGCAGCCACAATTCATGACGCCAACCGGTGCAGGCAGTTTTGATATCGGCATGGTAGACGACAGCGTGCGCAACAGCATACGGCTGGCAGAGCCGAAGCCGGTCTTTATACGGCCTCAGTTTGTTGTTCACGGCAAACCAACGGATGAAGCCGGGCTTACGCGTATGGTTTCAGCAACATTGTTCGACATGCGCTCCAAAGGGAAAGATGCGCCGATCAGTTTTGTCGATGCAGGCAGTTATCCGGGATCCTATCAGATTTCAGGCACTTATGCACTCGAAGGAAAAACAGTGCGGGTGGATGTGTATGTGCTGAAAGACGGAACCCGTGAAGTAGCCAGGTTTCCAATGGAAGGGGATCTGGACGATTTGCCGGCGCTGGCCATCCTGATGATAGAACAAGCCAGAACCTTCGCGCACTAGGAACTTCCGAGCACAACGGCAGAGTGAACTTCTGCGCTAAACACAAATACCAAAGCCTGCAAAATGGAACGGGCCGGAGAGCGATATGCTGTCCGGCCCGTCGTTGTTCCGCCTTAGCAGCCCTGGGGTCAGGGCGTTTTGGCGGGCAGCTTCACTGCAAATATTTTCTCCTGCCCGTCGGCAGTTTTTCCTTCGATGGCAATGCTTCCCTGCAGCGATTTCAGCAAGTCGACAGCGCCACTGCCTGAATAAACCGGCTCGTTGGCGATGTGTGTGATGATGAACCCGGCAGGTATTCCGGCCTTTTTGAAGATGCCGTCAACCGATACCACTTTCACGCCGTTGCGCAGGTTCATGGCAGCCCGTTCTTCACGTGTTGTGGTTTCCATCTTCAACCCGCTGAATTCGTTGACAGCTTCCTTCTTCGCCACTTCAGGCGCCGTTTTGCCATCTTCACTCTGCAAGGTCACCTCGAATTCTTTTTCAGAACCTTCGCGCAAGACGGTGATCTTCACCTTGTCGCCGGGGCGCTGCTTGCCAATTTCACCTTGCAGGCCAGAGGAGCTGTTCACGGCCACGCCGTTCACTTTCTGGATCACATCGCCTTTGCGGATACCGGCTTTTTTACCGGCACCACCATCCACAACTTCTGCGACAAATACGCCATTGAGCGATTTCAGTCCTTCGCGGTCGGCCAGATCCTGGTTGATGTCTTGAATGGAAACGCCGAGGAGACCGCGCTGTACCTTGCCGTAGTTCATCAGGTCGTCTACCACTTTCTTAACCAAGTTTACAGGGACTGCAAAACCGTAACCCACATAGCTACCTGTTTCAGAAGCGATGGCGGTGTTGATGCCAATCAGTTCTCCGGAAGTATTGACAAGTGCTCCACCGCTGTTGCCCGGATTGATGGCCGCATCGGTCTGGATGAAGTTCTCGATCGCGTATTTATTGCCCTGGCTGCGGATGATATCGATGCTACGACCAAGCGCGCTCACGATACCCGAGGTTACGGTGCTGGTCAGGTTGAAAGGATTGCCTACGGCAACTACCCATTCTCCTACTTTTACGACATCGCTGTTGCCGTATTTGAGGAAGGGCAGGTTGTTCTGATCGATGCGGAGCAGGGCGATATCGGTATTCGGGTCGGCGCCGACAAGTTCTGCTACATAGGTGCGTTTATCGTTCAGGATTACCTCGATTTTATTCGCACCGGCAATCACGTGGTTGTTGGTAATGATGTAACCGTCTGGGGTGATGATAACACCGGAACCGCTGCCATTGCGCGGCTGGTTGGGCATTTCGAAGCGAAAATTCGGGTTATTGAAGAACCCGAACGGATCGAATTGCTGTGGTTGCGTACCCCTGGATTCTGCCGCGCCTGCAGTGGTTTTGATGTGAACCACGGCAGGTGTCGCCAGGTTGGCCACGCCTGTAAAGTCGAATGCAGGTGTGCCCTGTATACTGGCAAAGCGGGCGATGTACGGAGAAGCCTGTTGTTTTCCTTCGACCGTGGTTGGCGCATTGATGTGGTCGATCCAACGGTTGAGGCCGAGTGCTCCGACTCCGCCGAAGAAGGCGGCGAGCATCAGAAATCCTGTTTTCTTCCAGTCTGCTTTCATATCATTTGCTTTGTATGGACAAATTCTTTCAATTTTTGTTCCAAATCTCCACCATGCTAAACAGGAATTCAAGCCGGTTATTTTATTTTCGAACGTTCCCTTTTACCTGTTTCGACCAAAGGGTATAAACTGTCTGTGAGATGTTCGGAAAGAGACCGCCAGGGGATGAAGAAATCCTCCGTATGATGCAAAACGGAGACCAGCATGCCCTGGTGTTGCTCTACAAGCAGCATGCAGGTGCCGTTCAGCGCTACATACTCCGCAACAGCGGTTCGCGTGAAGACGCGGAAGACCTGTTGCAGGAAGCGCTGGTAGTGGCCTGGCAAAATGCCCAAAAGCCGGACTTCCGCCTGACATCCCGATGGGGCACCTACCTGACGGCCATTTGCAAGAACCTCTGGCTCAAACAACTCAAGAAGAATAGCCGGTTCACCGATGAAGCCCAGGTTTCCCCTGAAAAAATGTCAGAACCCGAAAACAGCAGCAGGACTATGGATCTCAAAAAAATCGTCGCTTGCGTGGAACAGCTGGATGAAACATGCCGGAAACTGCTCACGCTTTTCTATTTCGAGGGGCTCGACATGGAACAAATCGCCCTTCGTATCGGTTTTAACAATGCCGACACCGCAAAGGCCAAGAAGTACCAATGCTTCAAACGCCTCGAACAGCGTGTGAAGCAACAATATGACCGGAGTGATTTCTTAGGATAAGGCCATGACCAGAGGAATTGACAACAGCGAACTGATCGACCGTTTTCTGCGCGACGAAATGCGCGGGGAAGAACGGGATGTTTTCCTGCGCCGCATGGAAACAGATCCGGCTTTCAGACTCGAAGTGGAAAGCCAGAAACTACTGGCAGAGGCCATCCGCCTGGCCAGGAAGAATGAACTCAAACGCTACATAGCCGAACATACCCAAACCCGCAGCGCCCGCTTGCGTCCGGCCTTGGTTTGGTCGCTGTCTGCCGCTGCTTCCATAGCCGCACTGGCCGTATTCTGGTTCACCTGGCAGCGGTACGACGGCAGCAAAGAGCAGTTTGCCCGTCAGGATGTTAAGCAGGAGGCACCACAATCCGCACCGGCCGTTAAGGAAACAGAACGCCTCCAGCGCGACCGCGCCATCGCAAGAACCACACCGTCGCCAGCCCAGGCCGAGGTGCCACTCGCTGTGAATGAACCGCCACCTGTTCAACAAGAAGACATTGACGCGAATGGTTCAGTGGAGGAATCTATCGGTGTATCCGCCGGGCCACCTGTTGCTCCTTCAAACGAAAAAGAAGATGCCAACCAGCGTTATGTCTTAGCCACCCTTGTTGTCGCAGTGGCCGATTACAACATGGCTGCAAAGGATGAAGCAGAAACAGAATCCCTTTCCAGGCAAGATGTGGTGGTAACCAAACGTGTCAGACCTGTCGGAAAAGAAAGCAACCGGGCGACCACAGCCCAACCGGCCACCAGCCGACCCGCTACAGAACAAGACGATGCTTCGAATCGCAAACCGGTGACTGTAGACCGCAATGCCGTGCAAAGCAATTACACCCTGGTGTTCATCAACAGCAAAGACGGCGTTCAAAAAGCCCAGGCTGAAAGCGGCAAACGCATCCTGCTTTACAACCTGCCTTACAACAACCCGATGCTTATTACACTCGGTGGAAAGCATTACCTCGGCACAGCCGGTCTTTTCTACGCCTTGCAGCCTGAATTGCCGACACCGCAAATGCTGACTCCGGTAAAAGACGCAGCCCTCCTCAAGACGCTCCAAGGCGAATGATATTCCACAAATACCAAGGCGCAGGCAACGACTTCATCATCGTCGATAACCGCGATGGCCATGCCACCGATATTCCCATAGCCCGCTGGTGCGACCGCCATTTTGGCATCGGTGCTGACGGACTCATGCTGCTTGAAAGCCAGGAAGGCTACGATTTCCGCATGGTCTATTACAACAGCGACGGCCGCGAAAGTACCCTTTGCGGCAATGGTGGACGCTGCCTTTCCCTCTTCGCACATCACCTTGGAATTGGCGGAGAAGAATTGCACTTCACGGCAGTCGACGGCCCGCACCGCGCACGCCTGCTCGACGACGGCAATATCAGCCTGCTCATGCACGATGTATTGCATATCGAAGCCCACGGCGACGACCGCATTCTGAATACCGGTTCGCCCCATTACCTGCGCTTTGTTGACCAGAGCCCTAACCAATACGATCTTCTCCATATCGCCAAAGGCATCCGCTACAGCGAGACTTATGCGGCAGAAGGCATCAATGTCAACCTGGTCTGGCAACAAGAACCACGGCTGCTCAGCATGCGCACTTACGAACGCGGCGTGGAAGATGAAACGCTCAGTTGCGGCACAGGAGTAACCGCAGCTGCCATCGGCACACACCAGCGCTCAGGACAGGCTGAAGGACGCTTTGAAACCACGGTGGCAACCCGCGGCGGACTGCTCAGGGTTTCCTTTGAATGCCGCATGGGCATGTACCGCCAGATCTGGCTCACGGGCCCGGCGATGAAAGTTTTTGAAGGTGAAATCTGAAATCGCACCAGACGCTTTCCCACCCCGATTATCGGTTTAAATCGGCAAGGCCGTTAAACCTTTTCAAGGTGAACCGGCATCAGAAACTGCGTTCCAGTTTTTCCAGGATACGGAAGACCGCGGGACATATTGATGCATTGGTAACCGCTAATTGCATTTTCTGGTACATGCGGCGATGGGTGGTGTGTGGAAATTCCCTGCAGGCTTTCGGCCGGTGTTCGTAGACCGTGCAATAGTTGTCGGGGCCCAGAAACGGACAAGGCGTGCTGCGCATGGCATAGATGCCGTCGGTATCAAGGATGAGGTACTGTTCTACGAAGTTCCCCGGACGCATGCGGAGATGCGATGCCAGCCGCTCGATGTCTTTTTCGAACAGCATGGGCGGTGTGGTTTTACAACATTGAGCGCAAGCCAGGCAATCGATTTCAGAAAAGGCTTCCTCATCGGCCGCTGCAAACCATTCATCCAAACCGGCGGGTTGTTTCTTTCGGATCCGCGCGGCAAGTTGTTTGAAGTCTGCGGCTTTGCGCCTTGCTTTTTCTGCCAATCCGTCAGATGGGTTCATCGCCGTTGGTATTTGGAAGCGGTGAGGCTTTTCATGAAGGCCACCAGATCGGCCTTTTCGCCGGCTGTCAGCCCAAGTGGGCGGGCAAGCAAGGTATCGCGACCGATGGCGTCGGGCACGAACTTCACGGGATTATCGTAGTATTCCACTACTTCCTCCAAGGTCTGGAACATCCCATTGTGCATATAGGGAGCAGTAAGCGCCACGTTGCGCAGGCCGGGCACCCGGAAGCGGCCGATATCAGCCGGATCGCGCGTGGCTTTGTAGCGCCCGCTGTCGTTCAGTTTACGCCCGTCAAACAAACCGATATTCCTGAAATCGTCCACCGTAAAATGCGGGGAGAAATGGCATTCGAAGCAACGGCCTTTGTCCAGGAACACTTGCCGGCCACGGATTGCTGCGGCTGAAATCGCATTGCTGTCGCCAAACATGAAACGGTCGAAAGGTGCATCATAGGCATCGAGGCTGCGCTCGTAAGCCGCTATGGCACGCGCCAGCAATTCGGTATCCGGCTTTTTGCCGTAGATCTTCTGAAAGGCTCTCACGTAATAGGCATCGCGGTTGAGCATCCTGTGGATTTTCTCGCGGGTCATGCCCATTTCTACCGGATGCGTGAGCGGATGCAGTACCTGATCTTCCAGGTTCGGCGAACGGCCATCCCAAAAGAGCGGGGCGCGCTCTGAAATGGTGACGAGGCCGGGAGTGTTCCGCGTGGTCAATCCACCTTTCCAGCCGCGCGAAAAGGCACTGGTATCCGAAAAGGCGAAAGCAGGAATATGACAAGACGCGCAGCTGATTTTACCGTTGGCGCTGAGCCGTGTTTCAAAGAAGAGCTGTTCGCCCAGGGCTGCTTCGGAATCGGGAAGGCCACGCCGCCAGTTCATTGCCAGCAGGAGCAGTACCATCAGCAAGCCCGACCAACGCAATATTTTCATGGCAAATCGTATTTGCGTAGCAGTTTGAGCATCACCTCCATGTCTCTCGGATAGGGCGCTTCAGTGCTTTGCAAGGTTCCATCGGGCAGCTGGAATGCGAGACACCGGGCATGGAGGGCAAAGCGGCGCATCAATGGACTATCGTCTCCACTGACATGGCGCTTGATTTCGGATAAAAAGTGTTGTTTGCCTCCGTATTGCAGGTCGCCGGCGATGCGGGCATTTTGCGAAGCCAGGTGCACGCGTATCTGGTGCATGCGGCCGGTGAAGGGTTTGGCCTGCATGAGCGTAAAGTGACGGAACACTTCGAGCGTATCAAAAATGGTGCGGGCCGGTTTGCCATTGCGGCGGTCGATGCGGATGCGGAGTGGATCGTCGGTATTGATGGGCAGATCGACATCGAATGCGTTGAACTGCAAAGCGCCTTCTACGATGCAATGGTAAATCTTCTCGACCGTCCGTGCTTCGAACTGCATGGCCAGGTGCCGGTAAGCGACAGGATTGAGCGCGATGGCCAATACGCCTGAAGTGTCCCTGTCAAGCCGGTGGCATAGCATTGGATCGGGATAAATGCGCCTGGCTTGTTCCAGGAGGCTTTCTTCACCGCTGCCGCTGCGTTCGTGCAAAGAAGCCACGCCGGCCGGTTTGTTCACCAGCACATAATCATCATTTTGCCAAAGTATCCAGGAACGGAATCCTTTCATAGGCCGGATTTCATGCTCAGGCGGATGCGGGTCAGGATATGCTTGGTCTGCAGGGAAAAATCACCATTCATCATCCAGTCGTAGTAAGAAGGTTCATTCTTGAGCACCTGTTTTACTGTCCGGCCTTTGTGTTTCCCGAAATTGAAATAGACTTCGCCGTCGTTGCCATAGACCATGCGGCCGGCCAGATCGGCGCGGTCGTCTTGTCCGCTAAACTTCTGGAGTTGCTCGACGCTGGCACCCAATTGCGGATAGCGTGCCACCTGTGCTTTGAGGATCTCCCAGGTGGCGCGTGTATCGGCTTCTGCATTATGCGCATTGGTGAGATCAGTATCGCAATAAAAGCGGTAAGCTGCCGACAGATCGCGGGGTTCCATGGCGTGGAAGATGCGCATGGCGTCGACGAAGCGGCGTTTTTCGTATTCGAGGTTGATGCCGCAGCGCAAGAATTCTTCCACCAGCATCGGGAAATCGAATCGGTTGCTGTTGAAACCGGCGAAATCGCTCTCTCCTATCCAGTGAAAAATTTCAGCTGCTTTATCGCGGAAGAAGGGCGAATCGGCGACATCCTCATCGCGGATACCGTGAATAGCGGTCGATTCAGGGGGAATGGGCATGCCGGGGTTGAAACGATAGACACGGGTTTCTTCCGAACCATCGGGGTTCACCTTGATCATGCACATTTCGATGATGCGGTCTTTGGAAAAATTGATGCCGGTGGTTTCAAGATCAAACACAAGCAAGGGTCGGTGCAACTGCAGATTCATATTCAGGTACTCGGATGTGTAATCGTTTGTTTACAAAGATACCGCAAAGCGGCGGGTGGTTCAGGTTGTTTCGCTGTCCTGGTTTAAATCGGGTCGGAGGCGGCGTGTGCGTTCCACGCTCTGTTCATGTCGCCAGGCGGCAATGCGGGCATGGTCTCCGCTGAGCAATATATCGGGCACCCGCTGTTCGCGGAATACCTCCGGTCGGGTATAGACGGGCGGAGCCAGCAGATCGTCCTGGAACGAATCGCTCAGCGCCGATTCCTCATTGCCCAACACGCCCGGCAAGAGGCGAACCACGGCATCTGTAAGGATGGCTGCAGCGAGCTCACCGCCGGTAAGCACGTAATCACCAACCGATATCTCCAGGGTTACATACATATCGCGGATGCGGTGATCTATGCCTTTGTAATGCCCGCATATCATCAGCAGGTTGCCGGCTAGCGACAATTGGTTCACCCGCGCCTGTTCAAGCTTCTCTCCGTCGGGTGTGAGGTAAATGATCTGATCGTATTTCCGCTCGGCCAGCAACTGATCTATACAGGTGGCCAGCGGTTCGGCCATGAGCACCATACCGGCACCGCCTCCGAAAGGATAGTCGTCGATTTGCCGGTAGCGCCCGATGCCGTATTCGTGTAGGTTGTGCAGGTGAATCTCTGCGAGGCCTTTGTCGCGCGCACGCTTTACCATGGAATGGTTGATAAACCCTTCCAACAATCCGGGTACGGCGGCGATGATATCGATGCGCATGGAATCAGGCATTCATATCGAGGTAGCCATCGGGCAAGTTGGTATGGATGATACGTGATTTTTCATCCACTTTCATCACGAGCGGGGCAGGAATGAGCAATTCTCCCTTTTCCGTCCAAACAACCAGCATATCCTGGCCCGGGTAGGCATCGATGCGGGTAAGTGCGCCCAGCGGACCATAGGATTCGTCGTGTACCTGGAAGCCTTGCCATTCGGATTCTTCCTCCGGAATCAGGTCTGCCGGAAGGAGGATGTTTTTGCCTTCGAGGGCGGCGGCATCGGCTTCGTTCGATACTTTTTCGAGTTGGAGGATACCGCTGTCTTCATCCCAGGATTCAACAAAAAAAGGAACTCCTTTTCCATCGAACTCGACAAAAAGGAATTCCTTTTCCTGAATGGGTAATGCTGAATTTGCGTCTGTGGGAAGGGCTTTCAACAAGCCGTTGAAGCCGTGTTTGCGGGCGATACGTCCGACCACTTGCAGCTGCAGAGGCAGGCCTGGAATCACACCGCGGTCCATACGGACGACAATTACTCGGCGGTAGCTTCGCCGTTGCCTTCTGTTTCGGCAGCGGTTTCGGCGTTATCGGCAGCAACCTCTTCAGCAGCGGGTACTTCTTCAACAGAGGATACTTCTTCTGCTGCGGGTACTTCTTCTGCTGCGGGTGCTTCTTCTGCTGCGGGTGCTTCTTCCACTGCAGGAACGACCAGTTTAGCAGCTACGCGGGCAGCAATGGCATCGCGCTTGGCAGCTTCCTGTTTCATTTTACCTGCGAGCGATTCCGATTTGTTTCCGGCGAGGCGTTCGCGTTTGGCCTGAATACGGCCTTCTTTGTCCTGCATCCAGGCGTCGAAACGCTTGTCTGCTTCTTCCTGGCTAATGGCACCTTTGTTCACACCTACCTGCAAATGATGCTTGTAGAGTGCTCCTTTGTACGAGAGGATCGCGCGAGCGGTATCGGTAGGCTGAGCGCCTTTGGATAACCAGCTCACGGCTTTGTCCAGGTTCAGGTCAATCGTTGCGGGATTGCTGATGGGATTGTAAGTACCCAACTTTTCAATGAACCGGCCATCTCTCGGAGCACGTGAATCCGCCACCACAATGTGGAAGAAGGCGCGCTTCTTCCTGCCGTGTCTCTGTAGTCTGATTTTTGCTGACATCTTATTGTTTTTATCCCGGGGTCTCCATTTCCGGGGGCGCAAATTTAGGATTTTTTGTACACATTCTCGCGATGGTGCAAAAAACCCCGGCGATCAGGCCGGGGTCCTTTCTTCTGCCTTGGTGAATTTCGCTTACAATACGTCGCCAAGGTAGCCGTTGAATTCGGCTTTCAACGATGCAAAAATTTTGTCGAATGCTTCCATACGCTCGCGGAGAGTTGCATTGTCTTCGGTGCGGCGGTGGTCTGTTGCCACATTGTTTGCTTCCGCTTCCGCACTGATACGTTTTTCATCTGCATCAATGTCGTGGTTCAGTTCATCGATTACTTCGTTGTGGCGGATGAAAGCATTCTGGAAATGTTCTGCTTTGGCAGTGATGTCGGTTTTGGTGTTGGCGGTCAGCACTTCAGACAGCCTGTTTTCAAAAGATTTGATTTCATCAGCAGCAAAAGCGAGGTTCTTTTTCCAGGTGATGTGGTCGTTGTGCAGTTCGTGGATGTACTTGGTATTGCTCATAGTAAGGTTGATTTTCGGGGTTAGTGTATGATCAGCACGGGTACTTCGCTGGTATCAGCGAGTTCGCGGCTCATGCTCTTGTGGAAGATGCGCCAGGCCCAGCTGTGATGGCGCGCCTGGATAACGATTACATCGGCTTTTCTTTCCAGGGCGGTTTCGCGCAGGGTTTCAACCACCTGCTGCCCTTCTTTTTCGATGAAGGCCATGTTGAGGTTGCGGTTGACATAGTTTTCGAGTTGCTCTTTATTGAAGGTTGAAACCGTTTCACCGGCCTGTTTCACATGCACGAAGGTGATATCCGGTTGATGGCGCTCTGCAAAGTCGAGCAAGGCTTCTGCTATGCCAGCTTCGCTGCCGCTGAAGTCGCTGGCGCAAAGCAGGTGTCTGAAACCTTTCCAGACGCTGCCTTCCGGCACCACCAGAAGCGGCATGCCCAACTGGTAAACCACATTTCCGGTATTGGTACCCATCAGTTTTTCCAGCCAATGGCTGGCACCGTGGGTTCCCATCACCACCAGGTCGGCCTTTTCGTTCGTGGCATAATCACTAAGGCTGGTCGTGACATCGCCCATGGCAATTTCACCGCTGACGGGAATTGTATAATCTGCCTTGAGCCGCTCAATCAACTTATCCATGCTTTCACGGGCAGCACCGGCTTGTTCACCGCTGACATCTGTGATGTAATAAGCCGGCACATACGGGTCGGGAATCGCAGCCTGAACGGCATGGAAAAGAAACAATTCGGCTCCGCTTTCCGCTCCCATGCGGGCAGCATAGTTCACCGCGTTCATGGCGGCGTCAGAAAAATCTACCGGGACTACAATGCGTTTGAACATGGCTGTATGCAAATAGACATCAAATATCTGCTTTTCCGGCTGACCCGCGTCAGCGTTCCATTTGAGCCTTGTCAGCTCACTTCGGCCGACAGCAAGCCGGTTTATGCGTCTCTTCTGCGAAAGCAGGGCTTATGTAGGGAATACCCAACCCGGCTCCTTTGAGAATGAAAAACACCGCGATGACAGCCAGCGGAACAGTGCGCCAAAAGCGGCTGCGCAAAGCCAGCGAAGCCGGAGCAATCCGCCTCCAGGCCGATGCCAGCAATAAAACAGGTGTATTGGCAATCCCAAACAACAACATATACAAAGCACCTTCATGCCAGGTACCGGTTGCCATGGCACCTGCCGCAGCGGCGTAAACCAGTCCGCAGGGTAGCAATCCGTTGGCTACCCCGAGCAAAAACATCCCGGCATTGCTTCCTGCCCGAACGCCCAAAAATGCCATTGCACGGTTCAAACCGCTGGTAAAAACTTTTCCCGAGACCGGCTTGAGGGTAAAAAACAAGGTGATCAGGATAAGACCGCCGGCGATCATCATCAGCCAGCGCTGCAGCAGAATGAGGGCAGCGGCCTGACCGAATGCGCCGAACAGCGCTCCGAACAGCATATATCCAACCCAACGACCGGGCTGGTGAAGCAGCATTTGTTTTCCGAGCGTTTGCCAGCGCTGATGCCCTGCTCCGATTCCGGCCATCAAAGGGCCACACATTCCGAGGCAGTGCAGGCTTCCGGCCAAACCGGTTACCAGGGCGGCGATGTACAAACTGTTCAAGGTATGAGCAATTGCTGAGCTTTGAAGTAGCGCTTCCCTTGCTGATGCCAGCTGCATTCCACATTCCAGAGGCCACTTTGCCTTCCTTCCCATGATACAACCTGAGAATCGATACCGGAGCGCAGGCTTTGGTTAAAATCCAGCCTCAGGTCGCTCGGACGCTTCAGCAATACGCTGCCTGAATCGGGCGCGTTGCCGGTTCCGAAGTCAATGCTTACCGCCCGGGCAGCGGGCAGCCATTTGATTTCAAGAACAGCACCCAGGTTGGCAGCGTTCTGCATGGCTTCAAGCTTCTCATCGTGCCGGTTGCCTTTTTCATAGTAGCCGGATTCTTCCAACCCGTCGCCACTGCCCGACATGATCACCACCAATGTCACAATAAAGCTCATGAAGACTATCATGGCTACTACGATTCCTGTTCCCCAGTTAAAACGCATATTGTTTCAAATTTCAATCAAATACCGGTCCGTTGAAAACGAGTTTTACAGTGTTCACCACTTCCCCATCAGATTTAACCACCAGTTTAAACGGGTTTGAATTTTGTTTGATGTCGCCTTGTGCCATCCTGACAATGACACCGGTGCTTTTGTGCTCGCCTCCGGCAACTTCGAGCTTCTCCTCCACCAATTGCAGATTGCCTTTCAGCCCTTCCATTTCAACTTCCACTTTCATCGGATCGAAGGTTTTATTGGTGAGTTTAAGCTGGAAGAAATTCACTACCTGTCCATCGGGCTGGCGCATGAAGGTTGTGCCGGGACTGCGCATCACGGAGGCCTGCAGGTCTTTCCGCAGCGCGAGCAAGGTGGCAAAAACACCGAACAGCAGCGCGAAGAAAACGGTATACGCTTTCATGCGTGCGGTATAAGAGAAAGTCTTTTTGTCGGCGATTTGCGCTTCGCTGGCATACCGTATCAGGCCGCGCGGACGGTTGATTTTGTCCATCACGCTGTCGCAGGCATCGATACAGGCTGTGCAGGCAATGCATTCGAGCTGGGTTCCATTGCGGATATCAATGCCTGTCGGGCAGACATCTATGCACAGGCCGCAATCCACACAATCGCCTTTACCGGCATCTACCTGGCCTTTCACCATTTTCCCCCGGGGTTCACCGCGTTGGTGATCGTAGGCCACTACCACCGAATTGCGGTCGAGCAATACGCCTTGCAGGCGGCCGTAGGGACAAATGATGACACAGACGATTTCGCGCAAACGGGCAAATACCAGATAGAAAACAGATGTAAAGACTACGATGCTGATAAAACCACCGAGATTCTGGCTTACCGGCTCGCTGATGATTTTTACCAATGCTTTTGATCCAATGATATAAGCGAGGAAGGTATTGGCTATGAAGAAGGAAATGACCCAGAACAAGCTGTGCTTCAGCACTTTTTTGCGGATTTTCTCAGCGTTCAACGGGCCTTCGTCGAGCTTCTTCTGTTGTGTGGCGCTGCCTTCGATCCAGTTTTCGATGCGGCGGAAAACCATCTCCATAAACACTGTTTGCGGGCAGGCCCAGCCGCACCAAAGGCGACCGAAAATGCTCGTAAACAGCATGATGAAGACGATGAAGCTCAGCAGACCGAGTGCGAGGATGTAAAAATCCTGCGGGAAGAAAGGAATACCCAGGATGATGAATTGCCGGTCGATCACATTGAACAGCATCAGCGGATGCCCGTTCACATGGATCCAGGGACCGGCGAAAAGCCCCAGTAACAAGGCCGCGCTAAACCATTCGCGGTATTTGTAAAACAGGCCCCGGATAATCTTGGGGTAAATCCAGACCCGGCGGCCTGTTTTAACATTCACATTGCTCAGGTGCTCCCGAAAATCGGAAGTGTCTTTTTTCGCCATCCCGGTTATTCCTTCAACACGTTGG
>JBKDBI010000497.1:0-4671 GCA_046314695.1 Bacteroidota bacterium
GACAGCCAGTACCGGGAGATTACCATACGCCAGGCGCAGCCTCCAGTTGTTGATCTGGGCCGCGATCGCTTCATTTGCAACGACAATCCCATCACCCTCGATGCAGGCGGAGATGGAACAGAATACCTCTGGTCGCCTGGCGGTGAAACAACCCGAACCCTTGTAATCGGCTCCAGCGGAACTTACTCTGTTCGGGTGCGCAATGCCGATGGCTGCACCTCATCAGACTTCATCAATGTAAAAGACAGCTGCCCACTGCTCATCTGGCTGCCCAACGCCTTTTCGCCCAATACCGACAACCTGAACGATGTGTTCCGTTTCGGAGGCAACTTCAAAGCCCGCAAATACGAATTGAAGATTTACAACCGCTGGGGTGAAAAGCTCTTTGAAACCAATGATCCCGCTGTAGGTTGGGATGGCACTTTCCGCGGTGCCCGTGTGCAGGAAGGCGTTTATATCTACTCCATCAGCGCCATTGACACCAACGGCGAGAGGCGGAGCTTCAGAGGTGATTTCACCCTTGTTTACTGATTACCCCGGAAGATTCTCCGCAGCACATCAAAAAGAATAAACAGTATACCTGCGAAGATGATCCAGGTGAAGGGAATGCTGTTGTCGTCATTTACCATCCTGATTACCTGAAAAATCAACGCGGCACCAAGCGAAAGGGCCGATAAGGTTCCCATCCATTTTTCTCTGCGCGTTTCCTGACGCTGTGGTTTGAAACCACCGTCGAGCGGCACATCAATCGCCTCTTTTTCAGCACCATCTTCAGGCTCCGGATCGTTTCCCAAACGCAAACCAAGCAACGCAAACAAGGCTGTGATATTCAGGGCCAGACCTGCGAATAACATCATCCGGCTAAATGGCCAATTCAGTACATAACCGACAGCACCTGCTACCAATAGCAGCTGTCCGATGATGCGGATAACACCGGATGATGAGCGGTTCATGCGTACAAGGGAAAACCTTCCATCATGGCATGTACGCGTTTACCTACAGAAGCCATGATCGTTTCATTGTCGTGATGGGTCAGCGCCTCATCAATCAACTGCGCAACGGTTTCCATTTCTGATTCTTTCATGCCACGGCTGGTTACTGCAGACGTGCCCAGGCGGATCCCGGAGGTTACAAAAGGTGAGCGGGTTTCAAAGGGAACCGTGTTTTTATTGATGGTTATGTCACAGCGCACCAGGGTATTCTCCGCCAGTTTTCCGCTGAGCTCCTTATTCCTGGTGCGGAGGTCGATTAGCATCATGTGGTTATCGGTTCCACCGCTGATTACCTTATAGCCCAATCCAACCATGGCTGCAGCCAGTGTTTGCGAATTGCGGATTACTTGTTCGGCGTACGCTTTGAAATCGTCTTGCAAGGCTTCCCCGAAAGCCACTGCTTTGGCCGCAATAACGTGCTCGAGTGGTCCGCCCTGCGTTCCGGGGAATACAGCGCCATCGAGTATCGCGCTCATCGGTTTAGGTTCGCCTTTGAGGTTGGTTTCGCCCCAGGGATTTTGGAAGTCATCCCCCATCATGATAATCCCACCCCGTGGACCACGCAGTGTTTTATGGGTTGTGCTGGTGATGATATGGCAATGCGGAACCGGATTGTTTAGCAGTCCTTTGGCAATCAGGCCGGCCGGATGCGCAATATCGGCCATAACCAAAGCCCCGATGCGGTCTGCGACGGAACGGATGCGTGCATAATCCCAATCGCGGCTATAGCTACTGGCTCCGCAGATAATGAGCCGCGGTTTCCATTCCAGGGCTTTGGCTTCCAGTTTATCGTAGTCGATGCGACCGGTTTCTTCCTCCACTCCATAAAAGGCCGGACTGTACAGTTTACCGGAGAAATTCACCGGTGAGCCGTGTGTAAGATGCCCGCCGTGGCTGAGGTCGAAGCCAAGGATGCGATCGCCGGGCTTCAAGACGCCCAACATCACAGCAGCATTCGCTTGTGCGCCGCTATGGGGTTGTACATTGGCCCAGGCAGTGCCAAAAAGTTCCTTCAGCCTGTCTATAGCAAGTTGTTCAATCTGGTCGACAATTTGGCAACCTCCGTAATAGCGCTTACCGGGCAAGCCTTCAGCGTATTTATTGGTTAGCACGCTGCCCATGGCTTCCATCACGTGGGCGGAAACAAAGTTCTCCGAGGCTATAAGTTCAACGCCTTGCTGCTGACGCTGTAATTCCTGCCCGATCAATCCGAATACACGCGCGTCTCTTTGCATACCGCAAAGTAACCGGCAAGCGCTTAACCCTGCAAGGGAGGGCTGTTAACCTTTATCGAACGAAACGGTAATACACCGGATGTCCGCCTTCGGTTTCGGCAATCATCACATAGCTGCCTTCAGCCCAGCCAGAGGTTGGCAGGCTGAATTTTTCCTGGGCAATGGTGCCGCGCAATACGGTGCGGCCACGCAAGTCGATGATGCGGAAGTTACTGCCAATCATCTGCTTCTGAACCACGGCATACATGATGCCTGAGCCCGGGCTGGGCAATACGCGCAGTGGAATGCCATTTACATTGATAACAGTGCTGAGGGGTTTATTCAGGAAAGGTTGGAGGAGATCACGTAAATCTACCTTGTGCAGGGTCTGCGGGTTGTTAACCAAGGGTTCACGAACAAAATGTTCTGTGCTTACGTAATAGGTTGTACCGTTAACGGCAGCGATTCCTTCAGCCTGCTGGAAGTTTTGGTTGAGGGCGATTTTGCGCTTATTGGCGCCGGTGAAATCGGGTGCCTGAAAATCGTACAGAAGATAAATGAAAGGCTGGAGCAGTTTGCTGTAGCCTATAAGGGCAATGATGCGGTCTTCGTGCAGATAAGTAGCGCCTGTAATCATGCCCTGGGTTTGCAGATTGGCCACTTTACGCGCTACATGCTGACCGCGACGGGCAGGAAGGCTGTAAATCGCGCAGTTTCCTGAAACCCACTGTTTGGTAAACAGATAAATCGAATCACCTGAAACGATGAAGGCTTCGCAATCGTAGTCGGTTTGGTTCGGAGTGGTATTGCTGAAATCGGTTTGGTCTGCGTAGAAGAAGAAAATACTGTCAACCATGGCAGCGGTGGTATCGGTTCCGGCCTTGGGAATGCGATAGATATGAAGGTCGCGGCGCGAGCCGTTGGCGTTGTTGCCAAAATCGCCGATGTACAGGTAAAGACTGTCCTGTGCCACTTCTTCCCAATCTTTGTTTTGCAAACCCGGTAGAGAAATCTTTTGAATCAGTGTGCCGTCATCCGGTCGGATACCGTAGAGCCTGGTATCACTATTGTCGTTGTGCGTCCAAAGGAGTTTGTTCCAATGCACCAGGCCGGAACTTTCTTCTAATTCAGCCGGAAGTTTGATGCTGCTGCTGACTATAACGCTTGCCGGGGCGTAGGTGCAAGTGCCGTCGTTAATGGTCGCTTTGGCATTGTAGTTCAAAGCCAGAATGTCTGTGCAACCTGGTTGTTGAGCAAATAAGGATATTGGCGATAACGCAATCAGAAAGCGCAGGCGAAGAAGGCTGGTTGGAATGAATTTCATACGTTTCTAAGCAGGAACCAGGGAAGGGGGCCCCCAAGTTCGCGCCAATGTCTTTTCAAAAATAATACCAAAGGTCGAAAAAGTTCTTTCAGTTCTTGCCTCTGTTGCGCAGCAAGACGAAAGGAACACCTAGGGTTGCCCATTGTTTAGCCAGTCCTTTAGAGGGACTTGTTTCCATTGTAAAGGCGCCAAGCATCAAGTCGGTATCGCCGTCTCCATCGGCATCTCCGGCATCCATCACCATCCAACGCCCGAGGGTATGCAACTTCGGAAAGTAGTGATAACGCATTCCCGAATTGGTGTTTTCCATCCAAACAAAGCCGAGATCAGGTAGCTTTCCCCAGTCCGGAAAAAAGGCTGTACAGGCAAGATCCTGATCGCCGTCACCATCTGCATCGAACATCCTGACGGCGTAAGCTCCGGGCAACGGATAAAAAGCAATCTGTTTGTATACCAGCGCTGCCTGCTGACGGAAAACATAAACGCCGTGGGCGGCTTTGTTTACGGCCGGGAAATCGGCATTGTCGCCCGCGGTGTACAATATGTCTTCCTGCCCGTCTCCATCTATATCGGCCAATTGAAAACTGCTCGATCCGTTAGAGGGCGAAAAACGCAAGAGCGTTTTGCTTTCAAAACTGCCATCCGGTTGTTGGAGGTAGGCTTCAATGCGCTCATCGGCCTGGGCAAAGAGCACAAGAATATCTTCCCTTCCATCACCGTTCAAATCGCGCACTTCGGCAGCCAGGGCGCCGGGTGAAGCAGATAATTCCTCACGCGTCCAGGTGCCTTTTGGCGTGGAATACCAAATGCTGAGGCTCCCGGTAAAACGACCAAACTCACAAATCAGGAAATCAGGCTGCCGGTCGCCATTCCAGTCGTTCAGGCGCAGACAAACCGGTCTTTGCAGGCTGTCGGCCACAATGTCGGAGGTTTCGGCTTTCCCGTTTTTCATGCGCAACAACATGCCACTGCGCGCTTCGGTTGGCGAAAAACTGCCCATGAACAAACTGTAAAGGTGAGGGCCCCAGTGTTGAACATCCACACCACCTTCAGCAATTTCACCTGCTTTGGATACGCTGAAATCTTTGCGCAGTTCCATCCAGCTTTTGTTGTTGGCATCTGAAAGCCAGTATCCGTCGGG
>JBKDBI010000498.1:0-2651 GCA_046314695.1 Bacteroidota bacterium
GCATCAGCGATCAGGGCGCGCCAGTCTATTGTATGCAGGTCGTTTTCTTCAACAGTCAGGCAAGCTAAAAAGTCATTTATGGCCGTCCGTGGTGCAATGTTTAACAAGGTAGTAAGGGTGTTATGCAGTTGGGTATGTTCAACGGCAGGAAACACAATTCGCGGCTGGTGTATCTTCAAAAAGTGTTCGGTGGGTTTTAGATACATCCGGTAAAGTTCGGCCGGTTGCGCTTCCAGTAGCGCGCCGTATGTTTCGCAACAGCCGTTTCCGTGGCGTTTAACGGTGTCCGCGTTATGGAAACGCGCTTCATTGCGCATTAGGTTGCTGGCTGGAATGTTCGCCGGTATCTTTTGCCCGTGGCGCGTCAGGTCATCCAGTACGTTCTTTTTGCCGCGGTCATAAGTACACGTCTGCCAGCCGCTACCGCTGCCAAATAGAAAGCCGTTAGGATATTCAGCTTGCGGCGCGTTCGGTCGGGCCTTGCTGCCGCGGATAGCTTCAGCGTATGTATTGACCGGATAGGTAAGGCGCGCGTCTGCTGCAAGGTCAATCCGTGAAACCGCGGCGGTAGGTAGATGTATTTCCGTGGAAAGGTTGCGCTTCATGTCTTCGCTGACGGCCTGCAACACTTCGTGTAATATGTTCGGATCGGTAGTAAGGTGTCCGTGAATCTTTGAAGGGTTCAACGTCAGGAAACACGATTGACGGCCTTTCGGATCTAAAACAACTTCAGCAACGTATTTCCCTTGTGGATCGTTGAAATACAGACCGTTGTAAATATCCTTTCCTGCCACGGTCATAACGTGAACGGGCGGAGGTGCTGCCAGTTCGCCAGCCTTGCGCGCGGGTGCGGTTTTATCGTTCCACGGCCGCCAGTCATCCAGCAGGAAATCTTCAATGCGGACGCGTAGCTTGTCAATACCGAAACCGGCCGGCCCGTTCCCCTCTCGTTGCGCGTAGACGCAACAGTGTGCTATTGATATACTACCGCACACTGTCATAAGCCGCGGATATTGAGCGCGTCAGGCGTAAGCGTAACAACGTAGTAACGGCGGTCAAGTTCGGCGCGGTAGGTGTCAGCTTCAGCCAGCGGATATAAGCCAGTCAAGTATTGGAAACGTCCTTCGCTGGTTCGGTGCATCAGGTAAAGACGCGGGCGCAAGGGTGTATGTTCTTTGCGTTCGCATACCTTCACAAGTAAGCCGCTGGCAGGGTTAAGGAAATAGTCACCGGATTGGCCTTCCAGCTGGTAACTTCCAGCAAAGGCGGCGGCAGGCGTGGAAACTTTGCCGCGGTTGTGGGTTGTGGTATATTTTTGCATGAAGATTATTTCAAGCCAGTGGGGAAACATTGCCGCGTTAGCCCTGCTGGCTTTTTTGTTTTTCAAAAGTAAGCAACGGCAGGCGGATAAGTGTTTCACTATTGATAATGGCGGAAATTGTGAAGTGCGGAAAGTTTGTTCCACTACTTACAATGGCTGAAAATGAAAAATGCGGAAAGGGTTGGCTTTTTTGGGTTAATCCTGACGCCTAACGTCAGACAGTTTTTTTAGCCTTACGCGTTTCCGCAAGTTCATATGTTCTTCATATGTTCTTCAATCGTAGTGCGGTTGTATTACGATCGTATGCCACTGCAAAAAATAGCGCGGCAGCGGCGCGGCACTATACTAAGCAACGAAGGCGGCAGGGTATAACGAAGAAAGGGCCGCGCGGGTCATCCGGCAGCCCTTTACTTCAACTTGCGTTTAACGCGCTGGCGGACCGCTGACGGGTTGCGCTGCCGCATTGCCCGTTTCCCTGTCTTCCAGTAGCTGCAAAGTAATACAGCGGCGGATAATATCGGAAAGGCTGGTTTCCGCTTCAACAGCAGCGCGTAAGACGGCGTTATGTTCGGCAATAGTCAGGCGGCAGCGGACCGCGGCGGCGTGGTGACGTGGATCGTTCTTCACTTGTTTAGGTTAAGGGTGACGTGGACCGGTTCGGTAGGTGCTGGCGGATCTTGCGCCCGTGGTAATCCATGCGCGCGGGTGAATAGTGTTTCCAGTGCATGAAGGCTGCCACGTTCAGCGGATCGGATCAGGGCGCGCGCAACGATCGTTTCCGCAATGGGTGTATCTTCAGCGTCTGCAATGGCCTGCAATCCGGCGCGCGTGTGCATCAGTAGCGCGTTTATCATTTCGCCAGCTTGCGCGGGTGAAAGTCCTTCGTTTATCAGTATGCTTTTTAGCTTAGGCGGGCGGCCGTTAGGGTTTCCGGATTGGCCTTCCTTCCACTGGTACGGCGTCAGGTGTTCGGCGGTCTGCATACTGTTATATGGCTGTTTTGTAGGGTTCAATAAATACGGCCCTAAGTTCTTCCAGCTTGGAAATATGAAGCGTTTCCGCTTCGCGCTGACGGGCGGCGCGCATTGCGTTGTTTTGTTCCCGCTGCCGTTGGAATTTATCGTATGCGCGTTTAATGGTGGATCGTTGCGGCGGCGGGTTTCCTTTCTTCAGGGCGGCGGCGTGGTAAGCATCAGCGATCAGGGCGCGCCAGTCTATTGTATGCAGGTCGTTTTCTTCAACAGTCAGGCAAGCTAAAAAGTCATTTATGGCCGTCCGTGGTGCAATGTTTAACAAGGTAGTAAGGGTGTTATGCAGTTGGGTATGTTCA
>JBKDBI010000499.1:0-2108 GCA_046314695.1 Bacteroidota bacterium
GTTTCTTCCGTCAGCACCAATACTTTTCCATGGCGGCGTACGGCAGCATAAATGGCTTCATCGTCGCAGGGATTCAGCGTGCGGAGGTCTACAATTTCCAATTGGCCGGGCAAGTGTTTTTCGGCTGCCAGGGCCCAATAAACGCCCATTCCGTAAGTGATGATGGCAGCAGTTTCACCCATTTCCAGTTTTTCCGGATCAGCCTCCAGCACCGTTCGGGCCTTTCCTAATGGAACGATGTAGTCTTCATCCGGTTCCGGGCATTTGGCAGCTTCTGTTCCAGGCACTTTGCTCCAATAGAGGCCTTTGTGTTCGAACATCACTACCGGGTTCGGATCGTAGAAAGCAGCCTTCATCAAACCCTTCATGTCTGCGGCATTGCTGGGATAAACCACCTTGATGCCCTTGATGGGAAGGATACTGCTTTCAACTGTACCGCTGTGGTAAGGCCCGCCTCCGCCGTATGCGCCTGTCGGGATGCGTATCAATGCGCTTACAGGATACTTGCCCATGGTCAGGTAACAGCTTTTGCTCAGCTCGGTAACGAGTTGATTGACGCCGGGCCAGATATAATCGGCGAACTGAATTTCGACAATCGGTTTGAGCCCTACAGCGCTCATGCCTTGGGTAGAACCTACGATATAAGCTTCCTGAATGGGGGTATTAAAAACGCGTTCGTCTCCGTATTTCTTGGCGAGGGTTGCGGCTTCGCGGAATACACCGCCCAATCGCTTGCCAACATCTTGTCCGTAAAGCAGGGCTTCCGGATGTTGCCGGAGGATTTCGTCCATGGCAAACAACGCGGCATCCACCATGATAACCGGTTCTTTTCCGGCCGGAGCTCTTTCTCCTTTTTCTTCGGTAACAGGGGTCGGAGCAAACTCATGCAGGGTGGCTGTTTCCGGCGCGGGGTCTGCCGCATTCACCGCCCGTTCGAAGGCAGCGGCAATATCGGTTTCAGCTTCGGCGGCTATGGCATCGAGTACAGTGCTTTTAAAGCCGTTATCCAGCATCAATTGGCGCAGCACCGGTAAAGGGTCCATGGCTTCATGAGCTTCCCAATCGTCGCGGTACCATTCGCTGCGCACACCGCTGGTATGATGGCCGAGCAGCGGCACTTTGGCGTGCAGGAGCATGGGTTCGCGCTGTTCCCGCACGTAGTTGAGGGCGGTTTGTACGTCTTCCCAACTGCGGGCAAAATCACTGCCATTGGTGCGGTGACGACGCATCCCTTTGAAGCCCAGGGCGTATTCGAAGGCATCCATGGCGCGCATTTCGTCGCCGCTGGCACTGATGCCCCAGTCGTTGTCCTGGATGAGGAAGAGGATGGGCAGTTTGTGCAATACGGCCATCTGGAAGGCTTCAGCAACTTCACCTTCGGTAACCGAACCATCGCCGAGCGAACATACTACAACTGGTTGGGTTCCGGGTTCAAGCAAGCCTTGCTTTTCCTTGTATTTCAAGCCATGCGCGCAACCGGCCGCCGGAATGGCCTGCATACCTGTGGCGCTGCTCTGGTGCGGTATTTTGGGCATGTCGGGCCGGTTGAGTGAAGGATGGCTGTAGTAGCTTCTGCCGCCGCTGAAAGGATCATCGGCTTTGGCCAGCAATTGCAGCATCAACTCATAAGGTTCCATGCCGATACCGAGGAGGATGGATTCGTCGCGGTAATAGGGGTAGATATAATCTTCCGGCTTCAGCTGGAATGCCAGGGCGAGCTGGATGGCTTCATGCCCGCGGCTGGTGCTGTGCACATATTTGGTTATCTGGCGGTTGTCGTCATACGTCTTCGCCATCGCCCTGGCTCGACAAATCAACCGCCAGGCCTTTTCTAACATCGCTTGCTCCATCTGGAACCGCAATTTTACGCCAAAAGGCCGGGACTAAGGCTGTGGTTAAGCGGTGAAAATGAAGGGAAGCGCAGATTGGAGAATTTGCAATTAACTGTAAATCAAACGTTTAAATATCTACGTGTATTTTGTGTCAGGATTTTTATACCCGTATATTTGAAATCGGACTTCATCCGGGCAACGCAA
The DNA here is from genome assembly GCA_046314695.1 of Bacteroidota bacterium. GTDB lineage: Bacteria > Bacteroidota > Bacteroidia > NS11-12g > UBA955 > REEB481. The sequence continues at coordinate 2,037 of JBKDBI010000499.1, forward strand.
AGTGTCAGAAAACAGTCCGCATTATACCCACAATATGAAAAGAACCATTACCGCGATCCTGTTCATACTGGT
>JBKDBI010000500.1:0-2405 GCA_046314695.1 Bacteroidota bacterium
CCAAGAAGGCTGCCGGGCGTTTTTGCATACAGTAAAAATACACGCAAAAAGGCTCGAAGTTCTTGACATGCGTCGTTTTTAAAACGACATTTGTGGTGTGAAAATCAAAGAACCTGATATGGCTGATATGTTGCTAAATGAAGCTGAGAGCCCATCCTACCACCTTACAGACGCGCAATCGCTTCAAGTAGCCGAGGTTCTGCGAACAGGGCTTTCCTGGGACATCTTTACCCGCATTGCTGCGTCGATGCACTTTAACCTCTCGGAATGGGCGCAAATGCTGCACATCTCTGAGCGCACACTTCAGCGCCAGAAAAAGGACACCCGCGCATTTCAGGGCCTCGAAGCTGAACGCGTTATTGAAATCGCTCTGCTGTTTCGCCTCGGCAGGTCGGTGTTTGGTACCGATACCCATTTCAGGCAATGGCTCGATTTGCCTTGCGTTGCACTTGGCAATATTCGCCCGTTAAGCCTGCTCGAAAGCGCTTTCGGCATTCGCTTGCTGCGCGAGGAGCTTATACGCATTGAACACGGCGTCTTTGCATGAAGGTTTTCCGCTTGTCGCAGCTTGCCCATGCGAACGATCTGAGCGGACGGGGAGCAGAACTGGCCGGCGGTCGATGGAACAGCATCGGTACACCCATGCTTTATACCGCAGAAAGCCGCGCCCTGTGCGTGTTGGAAATGGCCGTCCACCTGCCTTACGGACTGATGCAAAGGGAATACCGGCTCATCACCTTGCAAGTGCCGGATCGGTTGATTGAAACTGTTGAAGTGGCAACCTTGCCGGAAGGATGGAACCAGTTACCACCCGGAATTGTCGGTAAGTTATTGGGTGACCGTTTTGTTTTGGAAGGGAAATCACTGGCTTTGCGGGTTCCTTCTGCTGTGGTGAGCGGAGATTACAATATCCTCATAAACCCGCGCCATCCGGATTTCAGCCAGCTTAAGAAGATAGCAGATGAAGCCTTCCGCTTCGACCCGCGCCTGATGGCGGGAAAATAAAAAAAACCGGCCACATGGACCGGTTTTCTTTACTACAGAATGTGATGGCAACGGCAGGATCAGCCCACCATGGCGCTGTAATCTTCAGCGCTCATGAGGCCATCTGCCTGAGCCGGGTCAGACAGTTCAACCACGATCATCCAGCCGTCGCCGTAAGGATCCTGGTTTACTTTTTCCGGGTTGGAATCAAGACCTGCGTTTACTTCGAGCACCTTGCCGCTAACGGGCATATAGAGGTCGCTCACAGTTTTTACTGCTTCAACGGTACCGAAGATAGCGCCTTCCTTCAGATCCTGACCGGCGGTCTGGATATCGAGGAAAACGATGTCGCCGAGTTCGCCCTGCGCGAATTCAGTGATGCCCACGTAAGCACGGTTGCCTTCCACGCGGATCCACTCGTGTTCCTTTGTGTACTTGAGATTGCTCGGGAAATTCATGATGTATGTTGATTTAGTTGTTCTCTTTTTTAGCCTGTTTCTTGTCCCAAATCAAACGCAGCAGGGTGCTGAGTTTGTCTTTCATTTCGAAGCGCTTTACGATGAAATCGACAAAACCGTGTTCGAGCAGGAACTCTGAACTCTGGAAGCCCTTCGGCAGATCGCGGCCGATGGTTTCGCGGATTACGCGCGGACCGGCGAAGCCGATGAGGGCTTCGGGTTCGGCCACGTTGAAATCGCCCAGCATGGCATACGACGCTGTCACGCCACCGGTTGTCGGGTCAGTGAGGATCGATATGTACGGAATGCCGTCTTTCGCCAATAAAGCGAGCCTGGCGCTGGTTTTCGCCATCTGCATGAGCGAAAACGCTGCTTCCATCATGCGCGCACCGCCCGACTTGCTGATCACAAGCACCGGCATGCGGTGGTCGCGGCCGTAGTCGATGGCGCGTGCAATCTTCTCTCCCACTACGCTGCCCATGGAACCGCCGATGAAACTGAAGTCCATGCAGGCGATTACCACCGGCATACCGTTCATTTTCCCGGTGGCACTGCGCACGGCATCTTTCAGCCCCGACTTGGCCTGGCTAACGCGGATACGGTCGGTATAGGCCGAAGTATCGCGAAAGGTCAGCGGATCACCACTGGTGAGGTCTGCGTCGAGCTCCGTGAATTTTCCGGAATCAAACAGGATGGCGAAGTATTCCTTGGAACCGATTTTGGTATGGAACTCGCATTGGGTACAAACCCATGCGTTGGCAATCAGGTCTTTGGCGGGAATAATCGCTTTGCAACGCGGGCATTTCTCCCACAGGCCGTCGGGCGTAGACTTCTTGTCTTTGGTTTTGGTTACGATGTTCTCGCGAACCCGTTTAAACCAGCTCGACTTTTCATTCTCATCCTCTTCTTCAAATTCCATGATGGAACGAATTACGGGAAAAAGTATCAGGCAATCGTGATGCC
>JBKDBI010000501.1:0-5418 GCA_046314695.1 Bacteroidota bacterium
TTACGAGGTATTCAATTCATTCTTTAGCTCGAAGGGATATAGAAAACGATTGAAACGAAAACGTTGCCTTAATCCTGTAAAGCAATACGTAAAGCCACAAAAAAACTGCGACCCGTTGCCGGATCGCAGTTCCAATATTCTCATTGAGAAGTTCTTAGTGCTTCAGCACCAGACGCTGCAGGTAGCTTGCGTTTTCAGCCTGAACCTGAATCCAGTATACGCCGTCCTCTAATCCTTCGAGCGCAAGTTGAACGCGCGACTCGGCCTTGGCACTGCGTGACAGCGCAATGCGGCCGCTGGCGTCGATTACTATGATATTGAGTGTGCCGCTGAGCTGTTCGCTGAACTGCATATTCACCAGGCCGTTGCTCGGGTTTGGATAGGCATTGAAACCGCGCATTTGCAGACCCAAGGTTGAATTCACAGGGTCTTTGAAACGCTTCAGGGTGATGAGGCGGTTTTCAGCGGAAAGCAGGGTCTGCGCGTCAGCCTGTGCGAGCACTGCCCATTGCAGGTTGGCGCTGTCGCCGGGATTCAAGCCCTGACTGGCCAACAAGGCATCGATAGCTCCATAGCTGGCTGTCAACACGGTGTCTTTGCCGGCATTGTTAGAAGGCAAAGCAAGTGTGGGCGCGCTGAAATTGCCACCGGGCAGGATGGCAATCCAGGTGTAGGTTACTGGCAGTGTTCCGGCGGTGCTCTTGCGCCAGGTAATATTCACCAGGTCGGGCTGAGCAGGTTTAACGGTGAGGGAAGTGGCGTTGGCAGGTGAAACCAGTGCGAAGCTGCTCAGCGGTGCGGTCATATAACCGCGGATCAGGTCGATAGCGAAGCTTTGGGAGTAAATGGTGTCTGCGCTGTTCGACACTGCACGCACGCGCCAAACGGCTTTGAGGGTGTCGCCAACCTTCAGGCCGAGGCCGGCAAGTACTTGCTCGAGTGCTCCGAAATTCAGGCTCAGGGTGGTGTCGGCTCCGCTTTTGTCAGATGCCAATGCGAGGGCCGGAGGCATATACTTGCCCACTGCGCGCAGATCGGCCTGCCAGGTATAACGCGCATTGCTGAGTTTGGCAGCTGAAGTCCAGCTGATGTTTACAGGCGTGGAAGCAGGGCCATTCACGCGCAGACTGAATTTATCGGCAGGGCTGAGGTTTCTGATGCTGCCGAGGTCTTTGTTGGAGCGCTTGAGGGTGATATCCCAAATCTGTGAAGCGTCGAGTCTCTGGGTATCAGCTGCTGCGCGTACAGTCCATTGGAGTTCAATGCTGTCGCCTTGCTTCACACCGAGACCGGCGAGCAGGTTGTCGAGAGCGCCGAGGGTCACGGTAAGCGTGGTGTCTGCTCCGCTGTTATCGGAAGCGAGGGTCACGGCCGGGCTGGCGAAACTGCCGCCTTTGGCTATGGCAAGCCACTCGTAAGTAACGGGAAGTGTGCCTGCTTTGGAAGCATTCCAGCGGATTACGGCCTGCTGCGTGAGGCCGATACCAACGGTCAGTTTGGTGTTGTTGGCAGGTGCGAGCAGATTGAAATTAGACAAAGGAGCGACCATGTAACCGCGGATCAGGTCGATGGCGAAGGTGTCTGAATAAAGGGTATCACCGCTTGAAACGGCCCGTACACGCCAAACTGCTTTGAGCGTGTCGCCAACCTTCAGGCCGAGACCGGCGAGAACCTGGTCGAGTGCGCCGAAGTTCAGGCTCAGCGCGGAGTCAGCGCCGCTGTTATCTGAAGCCAATGCCAAAGCGGCTGGTTTGAATCCGGAAAGTGAACGCAAATCGGCCTGCCATTCGTAAACGGCTTTGTCGAAATTGACGGCTTTGGTCCAGTTGATTACAACAGGCGTTGTAGCCGGTCCATTCACACGGACAGAGGCATTGTTTGCAGGCCCAACGAGTTTGGGAGCTACCGTTTTTTTCACAGGCAACCAATTCCAGTCGGTGCGGGCAATCATGCCGTCTACGATGATGCCCTGCCCGGCGTTGTATTGGCGCAATGCCGCGTATTGTAAAAAAACAACGTCGGACTGGTCGCCTGCCAATGGACCGAGGGTGGGTTTGGCTGGCTCTGTGGCAATGTTGTCGCCGTCAGAGAAAAGAAACAGACTCACTGAATCGTTGAGTGTGCCGGCAACAAAATGGTATTTTATCACAGCCAGATAGGTTTTGCCGGTATCCAGGTCAGCCGTGATATTCACGCCTGCTGTGCTGGGTGCAGTCGACGAATTAAAAGTCAGGCCGAGGCGGTATTTGGCGGTAGTGCTGCCGGGCACCGCATAGGTTCTGGCGCGGAAAGCAGTGCTTATCGCGGTGTAAACCGGGGTGCTGTTGTTGGCATATTCCCCCATGTGGAAGAAATAACCCTGTGTTGTAGTGGTAACAACCTTGGTTACTTTGAACAGGAAAGCCGCATACACATTGCCTGAGTCAACCCAACTGGAGAATGGTTTGTTTTCATCGCTGCCCGAGTTGGTAACCGCTGCAGCGTTCCCAACGCCGCTGCCGAGATACGGCGTCTGGCTCCAGGATAAACCGCCATTGCTTACTTTGATGGGATTGGTTGTTCCGGCGCTGTGGCCGTACCAGCCGTTGTCTTGCAGGTTGGCACCCGATGTGTAATCGAAGTGCTCCACCAATAATGGGTTTTGGGCCTGCAGCTGGTAGCTCAGCAGCAAACCGAAAACGAGGGTATAGAGTTTTTTCATGGTTTTCGCGTTTTGTTTTTTTACTTCAACCAAACACCTGAAAAGCCGTCCGGTTTTATACGTGCATTTTTCAATGTGCAATTTCTGTTTTTCGGGCGCTTTTTATTTTTGAAGTATCAAGCGCCGGGCTGCACATCCGCCAGCCTCCGTTTGAATCTGAACGATATACATGCCATTGGGCAGGTGCGCGATGGAAATCCGGATAGGTGTGGCAGCATTACCCAGTTGGTTCAACACCACACGACCCTGGGCATCGACCATTTGAATACTCAGGGTGCCGGTAGCCGGTGCACTTGCCTGCAAAACAAAATCTCCCTTGCCGGGATTGGGGTAGATGCTGAAACTCCGGCTTTCGTCCAGCTGCTTCATGGAAGTGTTATTGCCTTTCCTTACCAGGTCAATATTGTAAACATTGGAATACAAGGTGTCCGTTCCTGCAATCGCACGCACACGCCACACGGCTTTGAGCGTGTCGCCGGGTTGAACGCCAAGGCCTGCCAGCGCGGTTTCAATAGCGCCGTATGTAAGACTAAGCACGGTATCGGCTCCGCTGTTGTCCGATGCCAGTGCCAATGCTGCAGGGTTGAATGTGCCCGCTGCACGTGCATCGGCTTGCCATTGGTAAACCACACTGCCGCTGATATTACGGGCTGCCGACCAGCGAATGCTGACAGGCGTGCCGGCCGGTCCGTCGAGATTCAGACTGGTATTGTTGGCCGGGCTTAGCAAAACAGGTGCCGAAGATTCTGCGAGCCAGTCCCAATTGCTGCGCACGATCAGTCCGTCTACCGTAATCCGCTGCCCGGCGTTGAATTGTCTGAGCGCAACGTATTGCATCAGGTTGACATCGCCCTGGGTACCTGCAACCGGACCGATATCGGCTTTGGCTGGCTCGGAGCTGAGGTTGGCGCCGTCTTCGAACACGTATAAACTCACCGAATCGTTGGCCGCTCCGGCAATGAATTGGTACTTTACCACTACCAGGTAGGTGCGGCCGGTATCGAGATCGCGGCTTACGTCAACGCCTTGTGTTGCCGGCGGTGTGGCCGAATTGAAGGTGATGCCCATGCGGAAACTGGCTGCCGTTGTGCCGGGAACCACATAGGTTCTGGCGCGGAATGCCGTGCTGACCGAAGTGAAGGTCGTATTGGCAGTGTCGTTGTATTCTCCCATGTGGAAGAAGAAGCCCTGATTGCCGGTCGTAACAGCACCATTTATGCGCATCAGGAAACCCGTATATACAGCGCCCGAACGTACGTAGCCGCCCAGCGCCCGGTTCTCATCGCTGCCGGAATTGTTCACCGCAGCTGCATTGCCTACGCCACTGCCCAGATACGGCGTCTGCGACCAGGATAGCCCGCCATCTGTGGCCTTGATCGGGTTCGTAGTGCCGGCGCTGTGGGCATTCCAGCCATTGTCTTGCAAATTGGTGCCCGCATCGTAATTAAAATGTTCCACGAGCAATGGCGCCTGTGCCTGTAAAGACCAGCCCAATAGGCTGCAACAAATGAGTGTAAGGTGTTTTCTCATGCGATTCAGGTTTGAAACGAAGCATCAAAATTGCCTTTTTCAAAAGAGATAAGAAATACCAGTATGTTAAAATTGTGCAGGCCAGTTTTGACCGGTTAGTGTCCGTCTACAACCTCCCTGAAGATCTGCAACTTGTGGCGGATGGCGCTCGGACTAACCGTTGAATACCCAAGTATGAGCCCTGTTTGCGGGCTTTGGCCGGTGTAACAGTTCGATAGGGGAAAGGCGGCTATCCCCTTTTTTGAGAGTTCGGATATCAAGGTTTGCTCTTGTTCAACGCTGCGGGGTTCTTTGAAAACGGCCACCACATGCAAACCGCGGAATCCGGTTTCCAGCAGTTCCATCGATCGGATATGCTCCCGGAAGCTCTGCCTGAAAACCGCGAGCCGCTCAGCCGCTACTTCACCCAGGTTCTTGATGTGTTGGTACAAATGGTTGCGTTCGATGAACTGGCCCATCACCATCTGCAAGGAAGGAGAAACGAAGCGGTGACTGTGTTCCTCAAAAGCCTTGATTACCGGCACCAGATGCGGCGGTAACACCATGAATCCGAGCCGGATGGATGGATAAAGCAAGCGGTTGAAGGTGCCGAGGTAAATGGTGCGCTGTTCCTTGTCCAGACTAAACAGGGTAGGCGTTTTTTCGCGCACGTTGGCCATTTCCTGTTCGTAATCGTTTTCAATGATCAAGGCCTTGCATTCTGCCGCCTGCCGCAGCAGTTCAATCCTGCGCTCCATGCCCATCCTGATGCCAAGCGGATAATGATCGGAAGGGGTAACGTGGATGAGTTTCGGCCGGATATTACGCAGGTCGTTCTCGCCTTGCAGTTGTATGCCTTCCCGATCTGGCGCAATGGCATGTACCTCTGCCCTGAAGCTCCTGAATACAGCCTGTACATTGGGGAAAGTGGGATTTTCAATCACCACGCGGTCGCCCGGATCGATGAGCGCACTGGCAATGAAATAGAGCGATTGCAGACTGCCGGAGACCACCACCACCTGATAGGGATTTACGCGGATTGACCGGCTGACGTACAAATAGTTGCAAATCTGTTGCCTGAGGTGTTCCGCAGCCGCCGATTGCCCGTACGACAAATCGGAAGAACGGATATGCCGCCAATAACTGTTTAATAGGTTCTTCCAGCGGTTTATGGGGAATATGTCGATCGGTGGCAAACCGGGTTTGAA
>JBKDBI010000502.1:0-2274 GCA_046314695.1 Bacteroidota bacterium
GCCAACGGCGGCAGTACCTGGAACCAGGTCGGGCATTGGTTCGGCGGTTATGGGGGAGATGATCTCCATGCCGACCAGCATGCACTTGAGTTCAACCTCAGCGGCAATACGCTCATCGCAGGCAATGACGGCGGCGTGTATTTCGCAAACCAACCCCGGGGAAATGCTGTTCGTTGGACCAATATCAGTTCCGGAATTCTCAACGCGCAGGTTTACCGGATGGCGCAGGCACAGACGCGCGAGTTCACCGCTGCCCATGGCTATCAGGACAACGGATCTTCCCAAACAGAGAAAGACGATTTCATCACCTATTACGGCGGCGATGGGATGGATTGCCAGATTGACCCAACCGACCACCGCATTGTATATGGCTCCTATGTGTACGGAAGAATTTACCGCGCTGTTGACCGTTACAATGCACCAACCGTCGGAGCGAACGGAACAGGTGGCATCAACGAAGGCGGCAATTGGCTCACACCTTTTGTGTTGCGGGAAGGCGACCCTGCCACCATGTTCGCCGGTTACCAGAATGTATGGCGCAGCGGAAACATCCGCACAGGCAATCCAGCCACCTGGACCCGCCTGAGCACGGGCTTTGGCGGTGTGCGGCATTTGGAAAGTTCGCCGGCCAATAACCGCATGCTCTATGTATTGGAGAACAACCGGAACATGCGGCGCAGCGACAATGTGCAGGCGGCCGCTCCTTCATGGACTAACCTCGGTGCCGGTCCGGGCGGTGTGAACTGGATAGAAGCGCATCCCAAAGACAGCCAGCGTGTGTACTGCGTGAACAATGGCAACTTGTACCGCAGCACCAATAAAGGCGCCAGCTGGACGCTGATCCGCAGCATCAATACCACCCAAAACGGTGCGTTCAAATGCCTGCTTGTCGACAGCAGCGCACCTTATGAAACCATTTACGCAGGCACCGAGCGTGGCGTTTACGTATGGGATTCGCTGGCTGGCACGTTCAACAGTTTCAATACCGGGTTTCCGCTCTGGGCGGATGTGACCGACCTGGAGATGTATTATTCGCCATTGGGGCGCGATCACAACCGCCTGCAGGTCTCAACTTACGGCCGCGGTATGTGGCGCAGTGTGCCCTGGGAAGGCGGTATTCTGGCACCCAAAGCACTGGCATACTCCTTTGATTCCGTATTTACCGCCGGTGGAACCTTGCGTCTGCACGACCGCAGCTTGCGCAGCACTTCCGGATTGCGCTGGATCATTACACCGCGCTCCTTATTCGATTATGCAGAAGGAACCGACAGCACGCACAGTATGCCGGTGCTTTCATTGAAGAAACAAGGACTGTTGAGCGTGCAGCTCGTTGCAAGCAATTGCCAGGGCAGCGACACCTTCACCCGCAAAAACTGGATCAAAGTATTCCCGAAAGCCCCGCTGGCTTCCTGCAACACAACGACCAACGAATACAGCCAGAGCCGGGCCATCGGATTGTTCCGATTCCAACTTGCCGGACAAGATGTGGAAACCGGCGGATACCTCGACGATGGCGCTGCGCTCGACCTCAGCAACAACAAGGTTTTCAGGTTGAGACCAGCAACCACTTATACCGTCCGCCTGCGCACCGGTTTGTACAATGTGGAATTCTCCGCCCTGTTCGCCGACTACAACAACAACGGCATCTTTGAGGCCTGGCGTGGCGAATCGGTGTTCGTTGCGCCCAATGCCGCCCTGGGCGAGCGCAGCTTCAACTTTACCACTCCGGCAGTGTTGCCAAGAAACAAAGGCTTCCGCTTGCGTGCCATTGCCGATTTCAACCGCCTGGATACGCAAGCATGCCGCAATCTCGGCTGGGGACAATCGGAAGATTACAGCGCCGTATGGGATCAGCCGCAGGCGCTGTTTTACGCTACGCGCACCAGCATCTGCCAGTATGAAAACACAGTTTTTGTCGACTCTTCAGAAGGCATGGTGCACGAACGTGTCTGGAACTTCGGTGCTGGTGCCGTTCCTGCCACAGCCACAGGTTCGGGCCCTCATAGGATAGTGTACACTACGCCCGGATTGAAGACAGTGAAACTCCTTGTCAACGGGCTCGATTCGCTGGTTTTGCAGCAATACATCGAAGTTAAACGCAAGCCGGTGGCCAACCTGTTGCTGAACGGACCGAACCCGGTTTGCGAAGGAACCCCTGTTGCCTTCATCGGATCCGATACCGGAAACAGGAAACCAACCCAATGGTCGTGGCTGAAAAACCAGTTGCCAATAAATGGCATTACGGATTCTATCCTCCGTTATGGTTTTCCGCGC
>JBKDBI010000503.1:0-3279 GCA_046314695.1 Bacteroidota bacterium
GATTTCACCCACTGCCACGCGGCCGAGGCTGTGGTACACATGCATGCAGGTGAGCGGATAACGCGCAAACACCGATTCGCGGATTTCGTGCATTTTCTCGAGGGCCATGTCTTCATACGCCGTGTATTCGATGGCGGTGACCGTTCCCGTTTCCAGGGTATCTGCCCGCACCTGCCCCAGAAAGATGGAATGGGCGCCTATTTCGTGCTGGCTTCCATGTGCCGCAATGCTGTCGGCTATTTTCTGAGAGGAAATCGGCCCCTGCACAAAAATGGGTTTCGGCTTCCGCACTTTGTCCGTTGTACTCATGCTCTTTTGTTTTTTGATGGGTTGGAAACGATGCGGCAAAGTTCGTCCAACAGCGCCTGCTCCGAGGCATCCCAGCCACCGGCTACAGACCAGGTTTGCATTCCCGGATGCTTTTGGGCCAGATGACGGGCCAGTTCTAGACTGCGCTTGCCGGATTTGCAAATCAACACCAGGTCTTGCTGCGTTTCCAAACCTTCGGGCGCGAGGGCCGGATCGCCACCGGGCCAGGAATGAAACCACGGCGTTTCGTCGCTTCTTTCCGTCCATTCCCTGATATCGAAACAATCTAAACCGGGAGTTTCGCGTAGCCGCTCCAGCAATTCCTGCCAATCCAATACGCGTGGATCCAATGGATGGGACTCTTTGCTTGCGGTGAGGCGGACTTCTGTGTTTGAGGCAAGGCGGGCCTTGCCTCTGCCAGGGTAAACCTGCCACTGAAACCAGCGATCGCTGCGCCAATCGTAGCTGTGTACCATGCCCTGTTGCACGGGTGCTGCACCGCTGAGCAAACGGATGGCCATGGAAGCCTGTGCCAGGCCGATGATGCCCGGTAAAACGCCAAGTACACCGGTTCCATCGCAATCCACCTGCTGCCGCAGGCCCGGCATTTCCGGGTACAAATCGCGGTAATCTACCGGCGGATGCCCTGCCGGCGGATGGTTCCACAAAGCCAGCATGCCTTCATGGCCGTGCACTGCTCCCATGATCCAGGGAATGCCCTTTTCTGCACATGCGTCGTTGAGCAGGTAACGCGTGGGGATGCTGTCGCTGCAGTCAATCACCAGGTCAATGTCGCGCACCATGTCAGCTGCATTGCCTGCTTCGAGGTACAGGTTGAAGGCTTCTATGTTCAGGTCAGGATACTGCTGCTGCAATTTCTCCGCCGCGGTCGGGGCTTTGGGGAAACCGATATCGGCATATCCGTACAGGGTTTGCCGGTTGAGATTGCTTTCGTGGATGCTGTCGCCATCGACAATCCGAAGGTAGCCCACCCCGGCTGCAGCGAGGTATTGCAGGATCGGGCAACCCAGGCCGCCCGCTCCGATCACAGCCACGCGCGCATTTCCCAGCCGCTCCTGGCTTTCTTTCCCGAAACCCGTAAGAACAACTTGTCTGTCGAAGCGGCCCATGCGTTGTCGGATTAGCCACCGGAAAACGGCGGCAGCAAAGCCAGTTCTGCCCCGGCAGGGATAGCCCTGTTTTCCTGAACAATCTCCCGGTTCAGTGCCAGGGCATATACCATACTATTCAGTTCAGGGCATTGGGCCTGCAGCCATGTCGTGAACGCGTCGGTATCCGGGAAATGCGGTATCTCGCCGACCGGAATTCCGGGCAAATCGCTGAGCATACCGAAACAAAGCAGGCGGCAGGCAGCAAGGTCAATATGGGGTTTGGCAATAGAATCCATCTTCAGGTAAATGCGGCTGACAAATATGCCTGCAAAGAAACAACAGCCGGCGTCAGGAATTTGGCGGCAGCGATGAGCAACACAAGACCCAAGGCATAGCGCATTGCAGGCGCCTTGAAACGGTTGGCACCGAGCCAGGCACCAAGCATGCCACCCAAAAGGGTCAACGGCAGCAGGCTGTAAAACAGTTGAGGCAACTCCATAATGCTGGCATCTATTCCGGCCAGACCGGCAGCAGAGTTGACAAAGATGAAGAGTGCGCTCATGGCAGCTGTCTGGCGCAAGTCGGCCCAACCGAGCAAGAGCAGAACAGGAGAAAGCAGGATACCGCCTCCAATGCCAATCATGCCTGACAACAATCCGATCAGCGCGCCAATTCCCAAAGCCAAGGGATAGGATACCGTCCGGGCGGCCTGACCTGCAGCTTTGATCCAGCCAAACAGGCGCAGCACCGGAAACAGCAACAATAAACCAAGTAAGCTGCGGTACACTTCCGCATCCAGGCGGATGCCCGCACCCAGGTAGGAAGCGGGAACAGAACCTGCCATGAACCAAAGGAACAGCTTAACCGGAAATTGCGTTTTGCGCTGAAATGCCAGGAAGGCGATGCCCGATACGGCCAGGTTGAGCATCAATGCACCCGGGCGAATCGCATCGGGCATGAAACCGAACCAGGTAAGCAGCATCAAATAGCTGCTTGCACCGCCGTGCCCGACAGAGGCATAGAGGAAGGCCGCGAGCGGCATCAGCACGAAAAGCCATTCCATCATCATCGGGCAGGTGCAAAAATCATTCGCTATCAAAGATAGAAGACGTCGACTTTGGTTCCGGCAAGGGCCAATTCGGTGTTTTCAGGAATGATGGCCAGCGCATTGGCTTCGGCAAAAGGCAAAAGATTGAAAGACTCCTGCCCGCCGGGAACTTTTACTTGTCCTTCAGCCACCTGTACCTTGAGTATTTGGGTAAGTCCGGCTTTCTTGTGGTAATCCTGCCGCAGCGGCAAGCGCGCATCCGGTTCGAACACATCCTGAAAACCGGCCATCTTTTTCAGGACGGGCATGACGTATTGGTTCGCACAGGTGATAACCGAAGCCGGATTCCCCGGGAGGGCGAAGACGAGTGTTTTCCCTGATCTTCCCGCCCAGATTGGCTTTCCGGGTTTCTGCTTCAGCTTGTAAAAAAAGGGTTGAGCGCCGGCTTCCAGCAACATGGGTTGGACAAAATCGTATTCCCCAACCGATATCCCACCGGTGAGGATCAATACATCGCAATCACTGAGCGCCTGAAAAATGGCCTTTTTCAATGTTTCAGGTTCATCGGGTACCGGACCGTGCACCTGCACCGGAAAACCGGACTGCTTCAGGTAAGCACCCAGGAAAGGCCCATTGGTATTGTAGACAGCACCCGGAGGGAGTTCCGTTCCCGGTGCAGCAATTTCGTTGCCGGTTACCAACACCTGCACCACGGGCAGGCGGTGAACAGCGATGCGGTTGATTCCGACCGAACTCAATAAAGCAATCGCTCCGGGAGTGATGCGCGTTCCCGCTTTCAGGATGCTTTCT
>JBKDBI010000504.1:0-4399 GCA_046314695.1 Bacteroidota bacterium
TCCCTTACTCCTGAAAATCAACCTCAGCGGCAGCCGCCGCGACGACAAGGGCAGGAACCTGCTGATCGGACCGCAGGCTGGGCATTTATTAAAGTCTGCTATTTACTTAGGAGAATACCGCGTACCCAAAAACGCCCTCGTTTGGTGGAAGCGCTGGGAGAATCTGGCCTTTGCCCCCTTCGATCTGAACGCAGTGGCGGCTTACGAAATCAGTCGCCCAAGGCATGCTTTCATGATCACGGCACGCTACGGACTTATCAACATCAACAGAGGATTGTATTTTGACGATTTAACGCCTGTTACCGGCAAAGGCGGAACAATCCGCAATGCCTCGATCGACTTCAGTTTTTTATTCTGAGCGCTTATTTCAGGAAGCGCTTGAGCAGGTCGTTGACTATATCACCGGCACCGGAACCGCCTTTATCGCCTCCACCGAGGAAATTGCTTACAAGACCACCAAGCATACCGCCGATTCCACCTTGTCCTCCCAGGTTACCAAGCAGCGATTGAACATCAAATCCATCCGCCCCGGCCTGTTTAACCTTATCGTTCAGCATATTCATCACCGACGGAATAATTCCACCGGCCAAACCTTCAGCCTGGCTCAGGTCGATGCCCAATTTGCTGCTCAGTGTATCAGCTACACCGGGAAGCATGCTGCTAACTGCACCCGAGGATGCATCGGTATCGTGACCTGAAAACAGTTCCATGATTCCGGAATAATCACCGCCCGAAAAGCGTTCGCTCAGTTGCGATACGATGCCTTCACCGGCTGCCCGGGCTGCTTCACCGCCTTGTTCGCCCACAAAGCCTTGTTGTTGGAGAAAATCGCCTATTTTCTCTTGGGCGAGGGGTATGAGTTGTTCAAACATGTTGATGGGATAAAAGGAAACCGGCTCCAATGCGCCGGTTTCCGGAGTTTCTTGGTTTAAAGGAAGGGAATCTTGGCCACTTCAGCCTTCAGAAGCCGTCCGCGAACGTCGATGAAGATTTCATTGCCAGCAGACGCGTAAGCAGACTGCACATAGGCCATGCCAATCGCTTTGTTCAGCGAGGGCGACATGGTACCTGAAGTTACTTCACCGATTACGGTTCCGTCTGCCAGGCAAACAGGATGGTGCTGGCGTGCGATACCTTTATCGGTCACAACAAATCCCACCAGCTTGCGGGAAGGCTTGTTTTCTTTCAGCGCCTTGTGGTAGGCAGAATGGGTGAATTCCTTGTTGAATTTGGTGATCCAACCCAGGCCCGCTTCGATGGGCGAAGTGGTATCGTTGATATCGTTGCCGTAGAGGCAGAATCCTTTTTCAAGGCGGAGTGTATCGCGGGCGCCGAGTCCGCAAGGTTTGATACCATGCGCTTCACCGGCGGCGAACACCGCATTCCACAATTTTTGCGCGTCTTCATTCGCAACGTACAATTCAAAACCACCTGCTCCGGTATAACCTGTATTGGAAATGATTACGTTCTCGATACCTGCCATGCTGCCCATTTTGAAATGGTAATAAGGAATGGAAGACAGATCGGTTTCGGTGAGTTGTTGCAGGATTTCGGGCACTTTCGGGCCTTGAACAGCGAGCAGTGCATAACGGTCGCTGGCATCTTCCATCTGGCATTCGCCATTGTTATGGCTGTGGATCCAGTTCCAGTCTTTTTCAATATTGGAAGCGTTGACTACCAGCATGTAATGTTCTGCGTTGATGCGGTAAACCAGCAAGTCGTCCACAATACCGCCCTGGTCGTTGGTCATGCAGCTGTATTGCACTTTGCCGTCTTCGAGCAGAGCAACATCGTTGGTGGTAAGTGACTGAATCAGGTTGAAGGCATCTTTTCCGCGGAGGAAGAATTCGCCCATGTGGCTCACATCGAAAACACCGGCTGCATTGCGCACTGCCAGGTGTTCCTGGATGAGGTTGTCGTACAGAACCGGCATGTTGTAACCGGCAAAGGGAACCATTTTAGCACCGAGCCCGATATGCAACTGAGTAAGGGCGGTGTTTTTGAGCGGATGGGTTGCTTCTGACATGATGTAATTATGCGATTGCAAAGGTAAGGCAAAGGCAGTGGGCTGTGGCAAGTTTGTGGATGCCGCTGCGGATAACCTGTGTTCCATGCCTGAGACTACTGCCCTATTTTTGCGGCATGAGCAGAACGAAGATTGTTGCCGGAAACTGGAAAATGCACAAAAACCTGGAGGAATCGCTGGCGCTGACCACCGAGATCCGCGGTTTGGTGCGCGACGAAGTGAACGCAAAGGTGGAAGTGATACTCTGTCCCCCCGCCATCAGCCTTGCCTCCATGCACCGCCTGCTGGAAGGCTCCAGCATCCATACAGGCGCCCAGAACTGCCATTGGGAAGACCAGGGCGCCTTTACCGGTGAACTTGCCCCTGGAATGGTGAAAAGTTCCGGTGCCACGTACGTCATCATTGGCCATTCTGAACGCCGTCAGTACTTTGGTGAAACCGATGAGATGTTGTCCAATAAGGCAAAAAGCGCCATCCGGCACGGGCTGAAAGTTTTGTTTTGCGTTGGCGAGAGTTTGCAACAGCGCGAAGACAAGACCTTCTTCAAAGTAATTGAAAAACAAATCCGTGAAGGCCTTTTCGGTTTAGACCGCAAAGAGTTCAGCTCGGTAGTAATAGCCTATGAGCCTGTTTGGGCAATCGGAACCGGATTGACTGCCTCACCGGAAGATGCACAGGAAATCCACCATTTCATCCGCCGGCTGATTGCCGATTACTACAATCAGGAAATTTCCGAAAGCACCTCTATTCTCTACGGTGGTTCGGTGAAGCCAGACAACGCAAAACAGTTGTTCGCCATGGGTGATATCGATGGCGGGCTCATCGGTGGTGCTGCCCTCAAAGCCCGCGATTTCATCGAAATCTGCAAGGCCGCGGGCGCTTAAACCACGCACTGCTTCGTTAACAGGGGCATACTATTTGAAGGGTAGCTGTGCCCGCCCTTTATTCCAGTTCATAACAATGCGCAATCTCATCGTATCGACCCTGCTGCTGCTTATCGCCGGAAAGCTGCATGCCCAGACGCCACAAAGTTTCAATCCGGAGCCTGGTGTATTCATCAAGGAATTTGAAACCTTTATCCGCGGAGCTGCCATCAGCACGCTGGAACCGGAGTTGAACAAGTTCCTGACAGACTGGAACACGGGCCGGTACGATGCGGTTCAGCAAAAGAGCATCCAAAAGCTATGCAACAATATGCTGATGCGCAAGCTGGCCATCCAACCCTATTTCGAGTTGGTAATTACTTCGATGAATGCCTACACCAGCCGCAAGCTTCCGGCCAAGAACCTGCAGCAATGGCAACAAATCACGGAGCAATTGTTGGGAAAAAATCCGACCGATTACCTTGCCTTCCTGCGTGTCGCCAATAACTTATTCAAAGACAATACCCTTTATCAGGATGCAACCAAGAAATGGTATTGCCGGGCTACAGGTTTTGATATTTCGTACCGGAAAGACATTGAAGTCAGAATCAACAAAACAGATCTGGTTTGCCGCACTGCTTTCGACAGCTTCGTGATCACCGGCACTTCAGGAACCTTCCTGCCGGCGAAGAACCTGTGGTTGGGCAATGCCGGGTTTACAGACTGGGAAAGAACGCTGCCCGGTGAGAAAGTAAAAGTACAACTGTACCGTTACAATGCCGATGTGAGTTCTGCGGAATACAAAGCCGATTCAGCCTGGGTTCTGTACAGCAAATACTTCAATGCGCAGGTATTGGGTCATTTCGAAGACAAGGCTTCTTATGCCAGCAACCAGGACGAAATACGCAACAGCAGCTATCCCAAATTCAGCACTTTCCGGAACGACCTGGAAATAAAAAATCTATTGGGACCGAGCGCTACTTATAAAGGTGGGCTTACCATAGCGGGCAGCAATATCACAACGGCGAACAGGGGCGGCGAAGAATCTGTTATCACGATACTTTATAAAGGAAAACCAAGGGTTATTGCCAAGTCACCTTCTTTCAAAGTAATGGATGGGGCAGCCCAAAGCCTCGAGGCTTCCTTTACCCTCTTAATGGACAGCGGGAGAACCATTTTCCATCCAAAAGTTCAATTCAATTTCAATTTCAGGGATGGAAGATTGTTGATCACCAAAGGCGAAACCGGGTTGATGCGGGCTCCTTTTGCAGACGATTACCACAAGATTGATATCGATGCGCAACAAATACGCTGGAAGATCGACGAGCCACTGATCGATTTCGACAACGTAAATAAAAACCAGGAGGTAAAGATCGAATCGGCCGGCTTTTTCAAGGAATACCGCTACGAAAAACTCCAGGGCATGCTGCGCTACAATCCGCTGGAAAAGATGACCGAATTCTACCGGGCCAAACTTGCCAAACAGAAGCGTACGAAGTTTGCCGTTTCC
>JBKDBI010000505.1:0-10021 GCA_046314695.1 Bacteroidota bacterium
TGTATAATTTCATTTTAAATTACCATTTTTAACCTTTCAAAAGATGCCATCCATCAAAAACCTTACGCTCCTCACCCTTAGCGCATTCACCGGAATGCTGCAGGCTCAAAACGCCCTGTGGATACCCGATACGCTCAGCGGCAGCAATATCTCCCTAAACCTGCAGCCAGGCAGCGTACAGTTCAAACCCGGAAAAGCGACAGCTACTTTCGGAGCCAACGGAAACCTGCTGGGACCCACGATCATCTTGCGGCGCGGGCAACAGGTTAACATGCATGTAAAGAACAGCCTCGGCGAACCGACGACCATCCACTGGCACGGCATGCATGTGGCTCCTGAAAACGATGGCGGGCCGCATGTGGTGATCGCCAAAGACAGCACCTGGCGGCCTTCCTTCCCGGTGCTCGATCCGGCCTCCACGCATTGGTACCATCCGCACCTGCACGAAAAGACCAACGAGCATGTCCAAAAAGGCATCGCCGGATTCATCATCGTGCGCGACAGCATCGAAGGCAAGCTGAAACTTCCGCGCACCTACGGCGTCGACGATATCCCGCTGGTACTGCAAACCAAACACCTGGATGCAGACAACCAGATTGTAACCCACAGCGCGCTGGACAGCATTTTCCTCATCAACGGAACCCGTGCAGCACGTGTAGATGTCCCGGCACAGCTGGTGCGGCTGCGCCTGCTCAACGGTGCTTCCGAGCGCTATTTCAATGTCGGACTTTCCGGGAACCGTACCTTCCACGTGATCGGCAGCGACGGCGGCCTGCTCAGCGCACCCGTTGCCATGACCAGGCTGATGCTCGCTCCGGGTGAACGCGCCGAGATCATCGTCAACCTGAACGGACTCGAAGGACAGTCCATCACCTTGCAAAATTTCGGATCAGAACTCGGCAACGGCATTTACGGCGCGCGCCAGCCGGGCATGGGTGCCGGGCAGACGATCCCGAACTACACATCCAATCCGCTCAACGGCGGCAACTACACCATGCTCACGCTGCGCATCGGCGCATCCACGTCGAATCCGGTTACCACATTGCCCACGGCACTCATCACCCACAATCCATGGAAAGCTGCAGATGCGCAGACTACGCGCAGCCTGGTATTCATGAGCATGAATATGGGACCGACCGCCATCCAGGGTCCGTTTGTGATCAACAATGCGCATTTTGATATGGATGTCATCAATTTCAAGGTACCGTTTGAGAACATCGAAATCTGGGAACTGCGCAACCAGACGCCGATCGGGCATCCGTTTCATATCCACAATGTTCCGTTTTACATACTGGATATCAACGGTGTGCAACCGGCTGAACACCTGCGCGGCAAGAAAGATGTAGTCCATGTGCCGGCCGGAAACGGCACGGTGCGCTTCATCACCCGCTTTGAAGACTTCTACAACGACACGCTGCCGTATATGTACCATTGCCATATCCTCACCCACGAAGACGACGGCATGATGGGGCAATTTATTGTGCAATCGCCCTGCGCACAGGTAATCCAACAGGAGCCTTCGGATGCGCTGCGCGAAATCGGCGAAACGGCGGTGTTCAGTGTGCAGACCAGCGGCAGCGGCCATACTTATCAATGGCAAACCGATGCCGGATTGGGCTGGCAGAGTCTCAGCAATGCCGGCCAATACAGCGGTGTAACGACGGCCAGTTTAACGGTGTCCAATATCAGTGCGGTGAACCACAACCAGCTGTTCCGCTGTTTGATTCGCAACAACGACTGCAACTACACAAGCCAGGCGGTGCGCATCAGCGTGCCATCGCTCGGGCTGGATCGTCCGGCAAAGGCCGGGCTGGCACTGTATCCGAACCCGGCGCAGGATATCCTGCAGGTGCGCCTCGATTGGCCGGCTGCGGTACAATACCAGCTCTGCGACCTGAAAGGCAGGGTTCTGATGGAAGGAACGCTGCGGAATGCAAGCGAAACCCTCTCGCTAAAAGGCTTGCAGCCGGGTGTATACCTTTTTGCTGTGCCGGAATTGGCAGTGAGGCAAAAGGTGTGGAAGGAGCAATAAAGTGCGCCGCACTTAACTGATCCTTCCGGTCTGCGAATACCGGAAGAAACTGCTCATCAAAACCGATTCTGCCAACTGATACCGAGGATAGCCGAGCGGGTGAGTCCGTCCGGTCGAACGGGTCGAACGTGAACCGGATTGGCCCAGGAGATGGCCAGGCTCTGACCTTGCCTGTCGCCACCCGGAAAATAGCGGAGAACGGCTGCAAGGTTCAACGTAGGCCCATCACTTCCTTCCAATTCGATTGGTAGTTCATTGGTGCGGCGAATGGTAGCTTCCTGCAGTTTCCAGATGAGTACCATTCCAGTCTCCATATCCCAATTCCCCCGCTGCCACAAGCGATCGTAGCGCAAGGCCAGGTCAGGTTTCCGGTCCAGGTTGACACTCGGGAAATAAGCGTAAGCCCTATCAGAAGGGTTCAGGCCCAGGGTATCGAACTGATTCCCGGATTCGCCGCTTAAAGGCAGTTGTATCCCGGCACCGAAGCGCCAACGGGGATGCACCAAGGCTGTAAATACCAACAGATCTTTCGTTCCCAGACTACGCTGATAGGGCATGGGAAGCGCACGACCATCGCGCATGGCGTTGGCATCGCTGCTGTTCCAACGCATCCCCGCACCCGGACGGAAAGCTGCCCTGCCCAGTGGAATATTGGCATTGAAGCTGGTAGTAACATCACCCAAACCACCGTGATTGCCAAGGTTGCCATGCACCCATTGCACAGGAAGCTTGACCTGGAACGACCATAGATCGGATAATCGCGCATCCCATTGTGCAGTCAAAAAGTGTTGCTGCGTACTTTGCTCTCCCAGCGCAAATTGATATGCCAGTTGTAGGGTATGCCGGCTGGATGACCCGCTGTCTGCCGCTACACCAAGACTGCCGACTGTGCAAACTCCTGCGTCGGAACAGCCTTGCGCCCGGGCTTCCGGAGCAATCAAAAATAGCGGCAACAAGCGGAGTATGGAAAATAAAATTCGCTTCACATTACTCCCTTCAAGTTTGAAATACGTGGGCATCATAATCAAAGATCAAGGGATGAAAGCAAGAAACCAGCAGTAATCACAAATGATGGCATCTGCGTTACAAACACTTTCCGAAAACCCTAAAGAACCAAATTGAGTGATAGAATGATTGCAGCATGGTATGCAATGGCAGTTCGTCAGACATACCCTGAATCATACATGGACCAAGTGCTGTTTGCGTCCGGAAATCACTCCCGAATCAAATTCACCACACCTTCAGAATCCTTGATACCGATTCAGCGGGTGTTTTGCGTAGGATATGAAAACGACCGGATCTTTCGGCAGCTACCTTCACGCCATGCATGGGTCGTAAGGATCCGTTGCAACCGATTGCAACTTGACAATTTTTACTTGTGAGTTAGCGGAACTCCGCAGTAAACGAAGGTTTTTTGTTGAATATATTGACGCAATCATAAAAACATTCGATGTCATTCGATTCCATTGAAAACCACATACACAAGATCCGAGGAATGCCGATAATGCTGGATTTCCACCTGGCAATTCTGTACGGTGTTGAGACGAAGAGATTGAATGAACAGGTAAGGCGGAATATTAAACGCTTTCCTGACTCTTTCCGCTTCCAACTTAGTCAGGAGGAGTGGAACTTTATACAAGCTGAGAAACCCATGGAACCGGGCGAAAGCGTCGTTTTGCGGTCGCAATTTGCGACCACAAAACGACGAACATTGCCTTTTGCCTTTACTGAGCATGGAGTTTCCATGTTGTCTTCCGTCTTAAACAGCGAGCAGGCAATCCTGGTCAGCATCCAGATCATACAAGCTTTCGTTGCCATGCGGAGAACGCTGCATTCTCTGGATAATGTCATACGGCGCATGGATCACTTGGAATTGCGGCAATTGGCTACAAACACCAGGTTGGAAGCGGTATTAAAGGAATTAGAGAAAGGCGAGGCGCCCAGCCAGGGAGTGTTTTTTGAAGGCCAGTTGTTCGATGCCCATGTGTTTGTTAGCAGATTAATTAAAGATGCAAGGCGTGAAATAATTCTGGTTGACAACTATGTCGATGAGACAACCCTGCTCTTGTTGAGTAAGCGCGCTCCGAAAGTGCGTTGCATTATCCACACACGTTTGCGTCCGGACTTCTGCAGTGACTTGCAAAAGCACAACTTGCAATACACGGCGATTGAAGTGGTGCAGCATACCAGTAGCCACGACCGTTTTTTAATCATCGACAACCGCTTGTATCATATTGGTGCATCCCTCAAAGATTTAGGCAAAAAATGTTTCGCCTTCAGCCGTATGGATGATTTGTTGCCGGATATCCGGGTAAAACTATTAAAACAATAACTGCGTCAACCTATCTGCTGCTTTCAACCCCGCGGGATACCTGCTCACTCACGAATCAGATTCACCACCCCTTCCACCTTTTTCCGCCCGGTGTCGCGGCGTTCCCAACGGTAATGGAAGAGGTAGTAATAAGTGCCTTCGGGCAGTTCTTCGCCGCGGTTGCGGAGGCGGCCGTTCCAACTGCGGCCGTCGCTTGGCGAATGGAAGACAGCCTGGCCCCAGCGGTTGTAAATGTGCAGCTCGTATTCCGATTCGCCGAGGATGTCGATGTAGAAGGAATCGTTGAAACCGTCACGGCCTGGCGTGAAGACATTGGGTATATAGATGTACTGGAAGAAATTATTGTACAGCATACCGCAGACGGAATCTGAACAGCCTTGTGCGTTCCAGGCGGTGAGGCAGACTTTATACCAGCCGGTATCGATGCCGTAATCGTGCGTCGGATGGCGTTCTTCGCTTTGGTTGGCCTTGCCGGAAGCGGGGTGACCAAAATCCCAGAGCCAGCGCACTGCCCGCCAGGACGAGCGGTTGAAGAAGCGGTACACAGGCGTATCGCTCTGTGGATCAATGATGAATCCTGCCTTCACGCCAATGGCCACCACATCTTTCCATGCTGAGTCGAAACAACCCGGCCGCAAAATGCTCACCGGATATGTGGGATACAATGCCATTCGGTAGGTTCCGGTATCGGCATAGCGGTGTTGCAAGGTATCGGCACTGCCCGCCTCGCTCCTGCCATCGCCCGTCTGCCAGGCAAATCGGTTGTAAAGGCTGTCGTAGCGCGCTGCTGCTGTAAAAGGTTCGTTCACGCAAACGGTATCGGGCGCAACGATGGCAACAGGTATATAGGGATATACAATGACCCTGCGGTACACGCCCGGATGCCGGAAGCTGTCAGGAAAAACCGAAGCACAGTAATAGTATTGTCCGGTACTCGGGTTGAAGGTGCTGTCGCCCGCGTATAGCCGCAGGTAATACACGCCCGGCTCTGTGTAGGTAAAACGAACTGCCGTGTCGGCCGAGGTATAGAGGATATTCCCCTGCCGGTCGCCCGAATACCAGATATAACGCGTGGCATTGCGCGAGCGGTTGCGCAGCCTGACGGTGAAGGGTACGCAGCCGATGCTGTCGCCATCGATATCGAATAAGGGTTCGGGACCATCGAGGCGGAGGCTACGGCGCACGGTGTCTTTGCAGCCGCTGGTGGTTTCGACGGTATGGGTGATCGTATAGGTTCCGCTTTGGCCGTAGAACTTGAAAGGATCTTTGAGGGTGGAGAAATTGCCGCCGTCGCCGAATTCCCAGTAATATGAGCGTATCCGTTCGCCGGGCGCGCCGAAAAAGAGGAAAGAGGAATCGAAGAGCTGCACGATCTCACTGCAAAGCAAGCGGCGGTTGGGCAGGCGCATACCGGCACGAACAAGGGAAGTGCGGAAAATGGCCGATGCGGTATCCTTGCAACCCACACTGTCAGTTACAATGAGCCGCACCTGGTATTGACCGCCGCGTTTGTAAGCGTGGTGCACGCTGAAGATACTGTCTTCATATACGGTGCTGTCGCCCATTTCCCAGCGCAAATCCGACTTCCCTTTGCTCACCTGGTAATTGGCCCCGCTGTAATATCCCACCGAAGCCTGGAATTGAACCGTATTGCCGGGGCAGGCAAAGCCGGGCTGTTGGATATTGGCATATACGCCCACGGCAGTCTGGGTGCGAAAATCGCGGTCGCAACTCCGTACATTCCGGGCATACGAAACAATCTGGTATTGCCCGGGCTTGAGGTACACATGGTCAAGGCTGTCGATGATGGTATCGCGGCCGCGGGTGTTGATATACGTAATGAATCCATCGCCCCAGTCCACATACATATAGGCCAGGCTGTCAAACTCGGGCTGATTGAAATAGGCACGGACGCGGAAGGGCTTGCATTTACCGATGAGTTCGAGGCGGAAGGCCGGATTGGGTGTGCGGAGGAGATGCAGCAGATCGCGTTTCCAAATGGTATCGTAACAGACATTGTTGCCGGGGCCGAACTTCAGCTTGCCGGAATCCACCCGCGCTTTGAATTTGTCACCGGCCTGCAGAATGAAACCGGGCGTCTGCCATCCTTTGCGCTGTGTATCCGGATACATAAAGGCTCCGGAGTACATCTGCCACGGATCCGGGTCGAGGCTATCCCCTTTCATCAACGCAATGGGAATCTGACAGTTGGCAGGATCGAGACGCAGAAAGTCAATCCGTCTGTCTGTGCAAAACAGCGGCGGTTGAATCATCGTGCGAATGTTCAGTGTGTCCGTGCGTTTGATTCTGACTTCAAAAACAGCACTATCAAAACAACCAGTCGCTGAGTCCACAACATGCAATACAGGCGACCAACAGCGTTGACTGTCGGGGTACCAGTGTCGGGCGAGCTTCTGCTGGCTGAAATTGCAGGCGTAATCGGGTTTGGAAACGGCTTTGGTGGTGCAACGCGGCGCGGCAGGATCACGGAAATTCCAGAGCAGACCGGGGCGGCTGACACCCCAGTAATCGCTGTTGTCCTGGAAGTACACAGTATCGCGCAGCTGACATTGGTTCGCGTTGCCGGGCAGTGCCATGGCTTTTGGTCCGTTTACACGCACCGTGTCGCTTACGCTGAAAACGCAATTGTTGACCACCACCTGCAGTGTTACACGATAGCGCCCGGGCATGGACGCAAAAAAGCTACCGCCTGTCCAGTACGAGAAATTGTAACCGGAATTATCGCGGAGGTTGCGGAGGTTCCAGAAATAGCGCGCGCCTTTGATGCTGTCGGTTTCGACCCTAAACTGGTCGTGGTTTCCATAACAGGCATTTTTCAGGTTAATGCGCAGCGGAGGATTGTACTTCGTGGGTTCAAATTTGAGTGTATCCCTGGCTGTGTCTTTGCAGCCAAACTGGTTTTCAACTACCAGCATTACGGGCAGGCTGGTTGAGCTGTACACATTTCGGCACCATTGCGCCGGCAGGCTGCGGGCCTGGCCTGCCAGGTACCATTGCCAGGACTTCAGCCTGGCAGTACCCGTGTCACTGGCATTGGAAGCGCAGAGCGTGGCACTGTCACAGCGGTTGGTGATGCTGCCGCTGATGGCAGCGCTGATATCTTCCACGATCACGACCGGCCGGGTGGCTTTGCCTTTGCAGCCCTTGTTGTCGGTCACTTCCATCAACACATTGAAACTGCCCTTGCGGTTGAAGGTATGGCATTCGGTTTTGCTGGAAGCCGGGTTGCTGCTGGAGGAAGAAGCGCCGTCGTCCCACAAAATAATGCGGTAGGCAATGGATTGGGCGGTGCTGGCCGGCTTGCTCAAATCTTCCAGGCAGAGGCGGTTGCCATTGAGGCAGCTGTCGATCGAAACGGTGCGGAGGCCTGCGACGGGCAAGCCGAATACTTCAATCACGCGGGTGGCGGTGCATTGTTGCCCTCCGATGGTAGCGATGCCGGTTACGGTGTATTTGCCGGCCGCACTGTAGCGGTTGCCGGGCTCCTTGAGGGTGGAGGAATTGCCGTCGCCAAAGGTCCAGTTCCAGGCTGTGGCTGTCTGGCTCCCCACCTCGAGCCGGAATGAAATCAGTTCACCTACGCAGACATAATCGGCGGAAAGCACGGTGCATTGTGCCTTCCCCCATAACGGAAAAAGGATCAGCGCGCTGCAAAGGAGGGTTCTAATCCACAACATGTTGTCAATACTTAGACGCAAGGTCGGTGGTCAACGTTGCACCGATTTATGCAGAATAATCCGGAATACGGTTTTACCGGGTTGCGATTCCTTTACAAAAATCTGCCCTTTGTGGTAGTTTTCGACGATGCGCTTGGCGAGTGAAAGCCCAAGACCCCAGCCGCGTCGTTTCGATGTGAAGCCGGGTTTGAAGACGGTTTTGAAGCGGTTGGAAGGGATGCCTTTTCCGGTATCGCATACGTCAATTACCACGTGCTTCTCCCGCTCTGTCATGTGGAAGGTGATGCGGCCAACGCTTTCCATGGCATCGAGGCTGTTCTTGCAGAGGTTTTCGACCACCCACTCAAAGAGGTTCAGGTTGATGGGGCAAAGCACAGGATGGGGCAAGGGATGCACTTCGTAGACCACATTTTTCCCGCTCCGCATTTCCATGTAATGCACGGCTTCGCTGATCACTGCACTGATATCCAAGTCTTTAAGTACCGGCTCGGAGCCAATTTTACTGAAACGTTCGGTGATGATATGGAGGCGGCGGATGTCTTTGCGCATCTCTTCGCCCGCATCGGCAGGCAGATCGCCCAGTTCAGACTCCAGGTAATCAATCCAACCGGCGAGGCTCGTAATGGGCGTGCCGAGTTGATGGGCGGTTTCTTTGGCGAGGCCGACCCAGACCTGGTTTTGTTCGCTGCGCCGCGAATAGCTGAAGGCGTAATAGGAAACCAGAATGAAGAGGCCTACAAGCCCCAACGCGAAATACGGATAATAGCGCAGTTGCCGCAGGAGCATGGACTCTCCATAATAGACACGGCTCACGAGATCGCTGTCGACGCGGATTTCGATGGGGGCATTCTGTTGCCGGAAACTGAGCGCCTGTTCGCGCACCCAGGCTGTATCGTCGGAGCGCGCTGAATCGAGGTTGCGCGATATGAGCATTCCTCCGCTTTCGAGGATAACCGGGATGGTGGTATTGCCTTCCAGTATGCTCAGGTAGAAGGCGCCTTCTTCGTCGGTAGCCGTGGCGATGCGCTTTTGTGCTTCTGCCCAGAGTGCCACCTTCTTGCGCTCTTCCTCCGCCAGCCTTTTCACCAGGCGGTTGCTGAGCATCAGGGTGAGCAGCGCGATGAGCGAGGCGAGCAGAAAAAGCACGACCTTGATATAGCGCTTGAGCACATAGGCATTCATGGTTGCCTCAAAGGTATTACACGCGGAGCAAGTGCCGTGTTTTGTGCATCTTTGGAACGTGATTGTGCTGGTTGAAATCGGCGGGCGCCCCTATGCCGCCCAAATGGATGAAGGCAAAGACCTTTCGCTGCCCGTGCGAAACCTAAATGGCGGCATCCGCGCTTTCGGACTCGGACCTGTTGAAATAGAACCATTCCGCGTGCCCGGCTTCACCGGCAGCGTGAAAGAAGGGGGTTCGGCCAATTGCGACCTGCTCAGTTTTTATCCGCATGGCAATTGCACCCATACCGAATCCATCGGGCATATCACCCCGGAACAGCAGAGCGTGAACGGCATCTTCAGCCGTTATTGGTTCAGCGCGGCGCTGCTGAGCATCGAACCCGAAGTGCGCGGTGAAGACCATGTTATCACCAAGGCGCAGCTTGAAGCCCTGACCTTGCCCAAGGCTGAAGCGTTGATTATCCGCACACTTCCCAACGCAGCAGACAAGAAAGAACGCAATTATTCCGACAGCAATCCGCCCTATTTCGAGCCGGCTGCCCTGGCCTGGGCGGCCGAAAAGGGTTTCCTGCATTTGCTCTGCGACCTGCCATCGGTAGACCGCGAATCGGACGGCGGTCGTATGGCAGCGCACAAAGCCTGGTGGCGCTATCCGGAGCAGCCGCGTTTCGATGCCAGTATCACCGAACTGATTTATGTGCCTGAAGAACTTCCCGACGGATTCTATCTGCTCAACCTGCAGGTAGCGCCTGTGGAAAGCGATGCAGCGCCTTCGCG
>JBKDBI010000506.1:0-6721 GCA_046314695.1 Bacteroidota bacterium
TGATCTATCCCCTTTCTTTTTATATATACCTAGATTGTTGGTAATTACTTATCATGCTTAATAGCAAATCACAATTATTTCTAAGTTCTGTGTAGCCTTTTACGCTTGCCCAAGCTCTTGTTAAAAATACATCAAATCTTACAGATTCAAAGAAGTCTCGCATTTCTACAGGAATTCCATTATCTCTGTTTTTATAACTTAATAATATATCAGCTTTAGCCTTATCACCTCCCAGCTCTACTAGTTGGTCAGCTACAGTTTCTAATTGCTTTGTGATCTCTCCTACTCGATTATGCCCCATGTCTTCATTGCGTGGTGAAATGGACGACTAGGTATTGAAACTACTAAGTCCAGCATCTGTTGAACTACATCTCGAGTTTCTTTCTGAGCATCTGGCTTTAGGCGCAGTCTACACATGTGTAGGAATGCCTGAAGACTCAATGTCATAATGAAAGTTGTGTTGAGATTTAGAAGCAGGATACTTCTTGCCTGCTCTTTACACGCACCTAGTTGTAACATTTTCTCGTACGTCTTCATGGCGTAGTTGATCATCTTATCTTCTAAATACGCTAACT
Source organism: Bacteroidota bacterium (assembly GCA_046314695.1). GTDB lineage: Bacteria > Bacteroidota > Bacteroidia > NS11-12g > UBA955 > REEB481. The sequence goes on from JBKDBI010000506.1 coordinate 576, forward strand.
CTTTTTGCACTTTAGGATTACATAAATCACCACTACCCTGCTTAGCTACTTTAGAGGCCATCCGCCAATTACCTTCTCCAATAGCAGTGTGCCGAGCTGAAAAGTCTACATATCTGCCAGAGATTGAACTCTTTGTTACACCTATTTCGTGCTTGAACAGTTGCCGTTCAACGTAGATAGTCGTAGTAATTCTAAACTGGATAAACTGGTGCCGGAACGGTAGTGTATGCTCTTCCTCTGCTAGGTAATTAATAAGCCTAGTATTCTGAGATAAGGAGTAGTTTTCTGAAGACTTGTCAAAGCTGATACGTGCTTTATCTACGATATCCATATCGTCACCGAACCATTTAAGTAATTCTACCATGATATTTTATTGATTTAAGATTTGTTTAATTTCCTCAGTAGGAGTGGTATACTTATCACTTTTCAATATTTTACCAAAAGGATATAAACTATTCATAGGAACATTAACACCATTAATAATGGCTTTACCATTCTCATCTAATTTAGACATATTAGATCTATGAATCGCATCAAATATTTCCTCAATCTTATCTTCTAATCCGTGCACTAATATTGTTCCACATAGTACGTACAGTGCATCACCAATAGCATCAGCTTGTGAATAAATATCATCACTAACTAGATACTCTTCGTTCTCTTCTTTCAGAAGTCTAAATCTTAACTGTCTACCATGTATGCCAATTGAAGTTGGCTCTGAATTTACTTCGTGTCCAAACGTCTCGTGAAACTCTCTAACTTTTGCCAGCAACTCTTTCATAATTATTTATTTGATAATTTATCATCATAGCGTTACATCCTATGGACGCTAAGTGATCGTTTAAAGATTCATCAATATTCAGTACCGGACTTCCACTTATTAATATGGACTTAATATCCAGTAGATGCCTTTCAAGGGCATCTACCAGATCCAATACATCTATACTTTTTTTCCAATTAAATTTTCCGTACTTATTTTTATTTTCACTCATTCTCCTACCCATAGATACTATATAAGCTGGGTCTATTTCTGTTAAGCTAACCTTGCTATCTTTATCTTTAGCTGCGCTCTGATCTTCTAAACTCATTATTTATTAATATTTCTATTATAGAGTTTACTGAAGAAGGAAGTATAATTTTCTCTTCCAATTTATCTTTCAACGCCTGTACTTTATCAGCTTTAGATCTTTTAGAATTGTACGCTTCGTTAAATTGCGATAAATCTTTATCTATAAAAGTCTCTAACTTATACTCTACATATCTTCTAATGCTATCACATATAGAATCTACATCGTAGCTGAATCTGCTGTTGTCGTATGTTTCACTTCTTAGATTAGGTTTAGATAATAACTCTTGATCATCATCAAACTTTACATCTAGTACTAATTGCCAATACTCTCGTAAAGGTAGAATAGTTTTAGGAAGTTCTAACTTATCTTTCTTCAATATTCTATAGTTTGTATTTAAACTATTATTACTTAACTTTTCTCTAAAATACTTTTTAATATACTCATCGTTAAACTCAGAATATTTACCTTCAATTAGTTTGGTTCTTACTTCTTTAAGAGTTTCAGGAACCTTAAGTATTAACATCACCGTATTACTGTCCGTATGGTAATGATTGATATAGTAGTCATTCTTTATTTTCGGATTCCAAATATGTAATTCTACGTAAAAATAATCAGTAATTTCGTCTGTCCCGTAGTATTCCTTATTAGCTAAATAAGTATTTACTATCGTGTGTGGCTCAGTATTTAATTCATAAAACGGCAGTAGAAATATTCTACTCTTGTTGATTCCTGAAAGCATCTAAATTTATTATCCCATTGTTAATGTAGACATCTCTTGGTAATTCCCAATACTCTGTCTCCAAGTGAAACCTCAAATCTTCTATCAAACTGTTAATACCTGGGTAATATTTACCATTGTGATAACCTCCATTCAATCCTACATTTATATCGTTTTCTGATGTCTTGTATATTATAGATGCCATGTTAGACGAAGGCTTGCTATCAACAACAATAAATTTAAACTCAAGTACTTTGTAATCTTTTTCTATCAAGCTCTTAATATAGTCATCTCTTTTGATAGCCTCTAGATACATAGCTGCTTGTCTATAATAACCAAACTCTCTAAAGCTACTCTCAAAGTTATATACTCCTCCTCCAGTAGTTTTTAAATCGAATGGTTCTATAGTTTTAGCATTATGATCTATTCTTATTCCATCTAGCAACGCTTTGCATTGAAACCCATTGTAATCAAAATACACTGCGTATTGGTGCAACAGCTCTATACTCTTAGACAGGTTTATAAAATATTTCTGAGTAAATGGATTAGCTAATACTAGCTCTTTACACTTAGTAACTATATCATATTCATCCTTACTCAGCACATATTTATTCTTATCTAAACTGCATACGCTAGAGTGATAAGATATAGCTTGCTCATCACTTTTAAATTTATCAATTACTTTTTCAATCTTAATTTTATAACCTGATTTTTCATAAGCTACCTGATAGTCTTCTGTGCTTTCTAAATTACATGGTAAGTTATCTACAAACTTAGACATAAATCCTGAAGGACGAACTACATCAGATACTTCAAATTCATCATCCCATCTAGCTGGATCAGTTAGTAAACAGTCTACTGCAGATCCTATTCTAAATGCTTTCTTTTCTTCATCTTCTACATCAGTAGTTTCTATCTTAATCTTTAACCATCTTGGATTTTTAAGAGCGCTTAAAAGACTATTAGATACTCTATTAGAAGCATAATAGTCTTTAATTTTGCTCATTTCCAAATACTTCTAGGATCATTTTAGTTGTTACTTTTTCCTTTGCGATTTCAGGATCAGGCTCTTTAAGTTCTAACAGTGCCATCTTAATCTTATTAGTTAGATCATTGCCGACACTAATTGTTTTATACTTCTCATGTCTTTGATACTCTCTAGAAGTTTCTAGCCAAGATTCTAATGAACTTTTAGAATAGATATTATATCTTCCTACATTCTCTAGTTCCATAAATTTCTTTTCATTCTCATCTAGCTGCTTATCAATGATCTCTTTCATTTCAAACAGCTCAAACCTTTTATCAATTAGTTCTTGAGTTTCAGGTTTAAACTGCGCCTTATAGTTTTTATATTCTTCAGAAGAAGTAATAATATCGTTAATAACACTTACACGCTTTTTAATTGTGTCGTTAATATAATCAGTGATAATGTTGATGTTATCCTTGCTCAATAATTTCATAATTTCTTAATTTGATTTATGCAATCTGTTATTTGTTTTTTATTACTTGCTATGCACACTAGTTTATATTTAGGATCTATGTTCTTTAGAAACATCTTCCACTTTATATTAAAGTCTGGTGTACGTTTACCTTTGGTTTCTATTATCCAGTTGTTCCCAACAAAATCTGGAGTATATGTTATCTTACGAAGTGTTTTAATAGTTTTACCTTTCTCGATAGATAGAACATCTAGTTTTACCTTATCTTGAAGTAGAACTTTATACTTTTCGTACTCGTAATCTACATTGTTTTCTTTCAGTAATAATGCGCAATTCTTTTCTAAATCACTTCTGTATATCCCACTTGTTTTATTCTTATATTTCATTATTCAAATTTTATATTCTCATCTATCTCTTCATCTTTTACGTTGATTAGAAATAGTTCCTCGGCTTTATCTTTCATTGCCCATCTGTATTTGCTTTTAGCAGATGGTAATACAGTCATAAGATCAGATACTTTGATAGCGTCAACTACATACGCCCGCATTACTGCACCTATTAAATAGTGCATAGGTTTGGATATAATAGTAGCTCCATTCTCTTGGAACATTTTCATTGTTTCTTGATCCAAATCCTGCTTGGGAATTAAATATCCGAATACTAATAAAGTTACCATCTTATTGGTGTTATGTTTTTAGATTTTAATATATCATTACATTTGCTAAAATATTTTCCGTTCTTAAACTTATTCCCTGCTAATGGAGAAGGATGATAGCCCTCAATAATACTATGCGTATTATTTATAATGTACTTCTTAAACTTCTTTGCGTGATTACCCCATAGTATCCACACAATGTTGTCTACTTTATTCATATGCTCTACAACCTTAATGGTGAATGGTTCCCATAACTTAGTATGAGATCCTGCTTTACCTTTTTCTACTGTTAGAGCAGTGTTTATTAGCATAACTCCTTGGTCATTCCAATGTTCTAATACACTATCTGCATCATTTTTTATCTCCATAAATCCTATATCATCCATTACTTCATCTACTATATTCTTTAGTGATGGAGGCATCTTCTTGTGGTAATAACTATCGAATGCTAAGCCTGTTGCAGAACCATCATGATATGGATCCTGCCCAAGCACAATTACTTTAGGATCTTCTTTAAATGCTCTAAATATATTATCCTTAGTTGGATAGTATGTTCCATCCTCTAATTCATTTTCTATATTACTAGTGTAATATTTATAAAACTCAGTATTTTTAAATTCCATTATCTTACCAATGTGTTTCAGAATTAAACTTGATAAATGCCTCGAAATCATCCTTTAGTTCTTTAATGATTAACTTTTTTAGCATTCTATGTGTTTTCCTAATATTATATTTAGCCATATAATCTGATATATCTTTGGGTGTGTTAGCTGGATTCTGCACTTTATTAATTCTGAAGTCGAAGCTAATCTTTTGGTTAGCTTTACTCCCGGCACTGTCATTATCCATGTACACAAAAACATACTCAAATCTTTTTTTGAGATTGTTTATAACTTTAGCTACTTCATTCTTAGTGGAAATATTCTCGGATGAAAACGCAACTGCATTATATCCTAATGATCGTAAGACCATTACATCTTTAGCAGATGAAGTTATAAATACTATCTTAGATTTTTGAGGTAACTGATAATATCCAAACACATCATTAATAGTGGAATTACCTCCCCACTTATCATCATTTTTTGTAAGAGGCCTGTAGAATTTAAAATGTCCACTTGGAAATGTATAAGCGAATATCGGATTTGCTTTAGTTGATTTCTTGGATACTGCTTCATTAACGTATAAAGTCTTAACTGCTTTTACTTTATAAAGCTTTAGAATCTCATTAGAAATCCTAAATTTTTTAAAATAATCGAAGTTATCTATCTCTGTAAATGTGTAGAATATTTTTTCTTTCTTTAATGATACCTTATCTATATTAAACTTATTCTTCTCGTGATTTATTCTTATAATTGCTTGATAGTAGTTTATTTTAAACTTTCGTTTAACTACTTCAAACACATCTAAATGCTCATTAGTAGCAAAATCATGCAGATACAATATACCCTTATCTGAATAATAGAATCCACAAGTAGGCTTATGATCTTCTCTAAAGGGAGAAGTAATCAGCTTCCTCGTAACTTTCAGGTTTAGGTAATACTCCATTATCTGCTCCTGATTCTGTATTATCCAATTCTTTGTATCCATTTTTAATTACTACTGGTCTTTGACTGTGAATTCGGTAGCTTATCAATTCTACATCGTATTTGTGCTTGTCTTCTCCCTCAAAATCTAAAATATCATTTATAATAGCGGTTTCCATATTATCTGGTTCTATATCTTCTATATCTATTTTCGTACCTTCCACATTAACTCGGCTAATATAGCACTGAGTAATCATAGAATGTTCGGTTTCCCTATTTGTTATTTTGTACTCTACAAAGTAAGTCATAGCACTCTTGTTTAATTATTTCTGTTATACCTAAATGATCTGTAGCAGCTTCTAGTTCAAACTTATTAATTATCCCTTGAGATAAATCAGTTGAATACATCTTAATAATATTCTTATACCCATTATATGCACTTATTAGTTTAGCAAGTTTAGTAACCTGCCTAGTCGGGATCAACATTCCATTTAATATATAGCTCTCAAAGCTTTCATATGCAGATAAGCCTACTGGGCTTTTAATGATCTTTACACGAACATCTGAGAACTTTATGAAGTCTTTATACCCTTTCTCTAGAAGCTTGCACAGCTCAAATACTTTAGTTTGGACCATAGACCACAATAAAAAAGGGGATATGATACTACATATCCCCAATATATTATAGCAAATCGACAACCTTTACTTTTATACATTACGGTGAATTGTAATTATTGATTT
>JBKDBI010000507.1:0-6165 GCA_046314695.1 Bacteroidota bacterium
CAATAATTGGTGCGCTGATTTGCAAAAGGGTTCGTTTAGGAATATCCATCAACATAGCAAGGTAAAAACCAATACTGTAGATGGCGGTATCTGCAAGTGAACGCATGGACGAGATCATCAGAAAGTCTATTTTGTTGACTACCAATCCGGTAAAGCCGCCAACAAATAAGAATCCGGTAAATCTGATCATGTCTTGTTTCAATTGCGGATTGTTGCGCAGAAACCCTGAATCGGGCTTCAGGTGGATCGGAGTCAGCATCCTCAGAAACAGCAGGTTGCCGGCAAATGCAACCGCATAAGAAAGAACGATAAAGACAATGGCAGTGTAAAGGTTGATTAAACCGAGGTAGTAAAGATAACCGGATGCGATTTGTACGATCCGCACAGCCACTTCGCGAAAGAAATTTGGCACTGCAATGCGGCCATGGTTGGCAGCCGCACTTTCGGTTACCTGTTGCAACAAGGTGAAGAAAACCAGCACAAGCAGCAGCGAGTAAAGGCCCTCGAGCCTGGCAGCATCTTTGTTGAATAATGCCAGCAGCGGATCCCGGAAAAGCATAAGGCCAAACAGAATAATCAGATAGCCGATGGCTGGTGTTACAAAAACCCAAAAGAAGAAACCGTGGTGTTTTTTGTCTTCCGTTCTGAAATACGGAAAGAAGCGGTTGATGCTGTAGTTTGTACCAAGCAGAGCAAAGGTAGACATAACGGCACCGCTTTCGAGCAGCAAACGAATAGCTCCTAATTCTTCCGGCTCGAAATAGAGCGGAAACAGCATGAACAAGCTGGCAAAACCGAGCAGTATCCCGAAGTAATTCGAAACGCTTGCTTTGATACTTTGACGGATTACTACTCCCATTTTGGCTGGCCGGAAAACTGTGTTGAAAAGGCGAAGTTACCGTATTTGACCATTTCGGGGGCCTGAATGCACCTGAATCCGCTTTGGGGCCTCACAGGTTACTTTGGCAGCGCGATTGCTTTGGAGTAATATTGAAGTCGAAATAGCCATGATTCACAAGATATCCAAAGCACTGGCCTACAGCAACATAACCTGGAGTATACTCCGTCCGTTCGTGAAATTTGCGGAGGGTATCAGGTATTACCGGAACCGCAAACTGGAAGAACCACTGATAGCAGAAATTAAACAGGTCTTGAAAGAACCTGTTGTCATCCACGGTCCTTTCAAGGGTATGCAATATCCGGATTATGCTTCTTTTGGCAGCGCCATTTATCCTAAAATTCTGGGTTGTTACGAGAGGGAAATTTATCCATTCATAGAACAGGTTGTTGAGCGAACGTACGATTGTGCTATTGATATTGGAAGCGCTGAAGGATACTATTCAGTAGGTATTGCGCGCAGGAATCACAACATACCCAAAGTTATTGCAGTGGATATTAGTTCAACTGCGCTTTCTCTGGTCAGCCGTATTGCAAAGTTGAACGGAGTCTCTGATCGCATTGAGTTGTCAGATGGGATGAATGCAGCGCAATTGGGCGACGCATGTAAAGGGAAACGAAACTTTATATTCTGTGATTGCGAAGGTTTTGAGCGGGAAGTTTTTACCGAAAGCAATATTAAAGATTTAAGCCGATGTGATTTACTAATTGAAATACACGACTCTAAATCGTATCGTGTTTCGTCTTATCTGAACAGGCTCTTCTCGGGTACGCACAGTGTACAGCGCGTAAGCTCGACTGATGATATGCAGAAATTAAATTCGTACGATTATCCAGAGCTAAACAAATTGTCAGATCCGGCAAAAATCCGGATGATGTCTGAAGGACGAGGATCGGTGCAGGAATGGTTTTTTTGTGAAGCCAAAAGCAAAGTTTAAAGCCTGTCTTTCCTATTCCATTCAAATTTGCAATCCTTGAATTTATTTAAAAACACCTTGGCTGGATTTTAGCGTTGAAAAGCTTCATAAAGCTTTTCGAACTTGGTTAGAACCTGATCGGGGCCGAATTCCAGGTTTACCTTGGCAGCTATAGATGTTCGATTAAATGTTTCTTTCTTTGAAACACAAGCCTGAACTGCATCAGCAATTGCCTGCGGGGTTCTCTCCGGGAAAAAAACACCGTTTTTATTGTCGATGAATTCCTTTAGCGGGCTAAGATCTGGACAAATAACCGGCAATCCGCAAGCCAACGCTTCGGCCGCTACAACGCAAAAAGTTTCAAAAGCACTGTTTAACACGAAATAATCGGCTTGTTGCAAGAGGGGCACAAAAGCCTCACGATTTAACCATCCTTTCCAATCAATAATGTGCGCAACGCCTTCGTGCTCTGCAAGTTTTTGTAATTCAGAAATCCTTTTTTTGTCTCCTCCAATAACGGTCAGAGATACATTCAAACCGGCGTTCCGGAGCAAGGCTATCGCTCGAACGATGTCATCGACTCCTTTCACCGGTGATAAGGTTGAAATGTGAATGAGTTTAATGGTGCTGTCAGCTTTAATGCCTTTACCTGGGCCATAGTACTGTCCATCTATCACGTTCGGAATAACCATGGTGTCTTGTCTTAGTCCGCACTTGGCTATTTCTTCCGCGTGGTAAGCCGTAAGTGCCGAAACCCGGGTTGCACCGCGAAAGATTGATTTGTGTAATATTTTATATATGGGATTTAACTTAGCAAATCGTTCAAATATATAAATAGTTACTTGCTCTGATAATACATAGCGAATACCGCGCGTGCCTTTCAACCACAATGCAAACAAACCCATAGGTAATGTGGAATGGAGATGATGAATACCAATTGGGCCATGGGATTTCTGAATCAGGCGGTAAGCACTTGCCGTTCCTGAAAAGAAAGAAATAAAATTCACTATGGACCGCACCACAGGAATCCTTACACGCAGGTGGTTGTAAAAAACGGTGTATTGAATGTATTTGGTTTCTTCGCTGCGTTCCACGCGCCAGAACCCGGGAATTTCAGCGTCAGCCTCTGCTGTAAGCACAACCAAAGGATAGGCTGAACCAACTACATCGGCAAAATTGCGAATAAATGGTCCTTTTACCGGATGCAATCTTGTCGGAAAAAAACTAGCCAGAAATAACACGGTTGGTTTACCATTGGGGTTGGCGTTTCCTTTAGGACTCATTTCTGCAAATTTGGCATGAAGATTTGCTGAAACAAAGTTCTACTGCATATTTCCATGGATTTGGGTTAAGCGGAATCGGGGCAGGAGGAGTAAGAATCAGGTTTTGGGGCATTATACATTGCATTGGAACAAAGGATGCCCGAATGCAATTTGCCAGTGCTAACACGGCTAATAAATTGAGATGATTGGTGCGTTGAAAGGAGCTTATGCCTTTAGAACGCTATGACTGTAAACTTTAGCAATTAGAGCCAAGTAGGTTGCCGGGGAACAATTTATACTTGGTTTTAATTGCAATTGCCAGGCGGCGAAGTCTATTTTTTAAAGATTATAAATAGACTTTAACAACCATAGGCTTAAGCGGATGTTCAATGTGCAGCAAATAAACTCCGGTTGAAAGGGTTGGGAGTTCAATGAAAGTTGGCGCTTCAGCGGCTGTTGACGCTACGATTGTTCTTCCATTCATATCTGTCAAACTGTAGTGCGGCGCCTGGGAAAACGCTTGAAGTATAATCCTGTTTGTCCCGGAAACCTGATAGCAACTCATCACTTGGTCTGCAGAACTAATTTCATCTTTACTGAGCGTTGGCAATGAAAATTCGTAGATTTTTCTCGACGTTGCCGTTCCGTTGTAACCCAAACCGCAATATCCTTTATTTCCAATTGTGAATCCAGCAGATCCGTATGTAGCTGATCCGGGATACTGAGTAGTTTCACTCCATGTTCCCGTTGTTGGATCGAATGCCCACCAATCTTTTAGAAAAGTTGTGCTATTGCGACCATTGCCTACATAGATTTTGCCGTCCAACACAAAACTCGCGGCGGCTACCCGACCCATACCTGCGTAATCCGCTTTTTCTGACCAAGTGTCCGTGGCTGGATTGTATGCGTGTACTTCGTCGTAATGAGTTCCTGCCCAGAAGCCACCGATTATATAACCCAGACCGTTTAACGACGCAGATGCAGAATAGGCTTTAGCGGTTCCCGGGTAAGCTTTTCGAAGCGTCCAAGTGTCTCTTGTAGGACTGTATTGATAGAAGTTATTGTTTGGATTCGCCTGAAAGCGTGCGCCGCCGTACAGGTAAGCAAGTGTGTCAATCACAAACGAAGCTGCTGCAGTTCGTTCTTCAGGGAAATCAGCAACCTTAGACCAAGAATCATCACCAGGATTGTATCGGTAAAAATCTTTGTAATATTTACCCGGAGATAGGCCTAAACCCACATAGGCGTTCCTTCCAATCACAAATGCTACAGCTTCAGCACGTCCTGCACCAGGGAAATCGTTCTTCTGCGACCACTGGTTCTTCTGCGGGTCGTATTGCCAGACATCTTTCATGTAGCTACCCGCGTTTACACCGCCGACCACATAAACTTTACTATCGATTACAAAATGTGCCGGACTATTTCTGCCGTTGCCAGAGATATCAGCTTTTTCACTCCAGGATTGACCTTTCAAAATTGTAATGAACGGCAGAACTCCGGCGATAAGTAATCCGAATTTTATGAGGGGGAATTTATGTTTCATATTTGCAAGGTAAAACACGGCGATGGGAATTTGGCCATACATTGGTGCGTTTGCGATTTTTTTTGGGGGGCGATGGAAACCGGTCGTGGGTTTTTTGGGGTTTGAAAAGCCCTGGGAGCAGCTGCCAGCCAGTTATTTAGCCGGGCCATAATATTGTGCAGAAACGTGTTCAACACGGAGTATGATAAGAAGATCGAAAAATCTTCAAGTAATTTTTCCCTACGACTGCCACCTCAGCGCATTTCCGCCGGCCGGGCACCCTGTACCAGCACCTGACCGGCGTACCGGAAGTTGAATTCACGTCCGCGTCCCGGTTCGCCGTCGGCATGCATCAGCAATTTCCGGTCTGCTTCAATATACAGTTCCCTGACTTGAAGGTAGTGCATTCCGGGAAGGGCCACATGCTGCCCTTTACGCGCCAAACTTGCATACAGGATCCGCTGTTGCATGTCGGCTTTCGTTACCAAGAGGATATCCAGCAGTCCGTCGGATAAGTTCGCTGCCGGCCACAATTTGTAACCGCCTCCGGCAAATTGACCGTTGCCGGCAGAGAGCATAAATAATGGACCTTCGTAACACATGCGGCTGTCTGCCGTAACACGTGCCTGGAATTTCTGGGCGGTAAATAAATGGCGTGCAACGGCAAGGGTATAGCGCAAACTATTGGAAAACCCTTTCCACATACGCAAGGCGGCATGTGCAACCAGGCCGTCGAACCCTATGCCGCAACCTTCCAGGAAACGCACACCATTAACTTCCCATACGTCCATCGGAGAAGGTTCGGTGAACAAGGCTGCTTCCAGTTGTTTACCCGGATGCAAAGTGCCGTGGATTACCCTTGCCAGGTCATTCCCGGTGCCAGCAGAGATAGGTAATAAAATCAGGTTGCTGAACACCGCCCGGTTGATCAGGTGGTTGAAGGTGCCATCGCCGCCGATGGCGATAACACGGGTTGGCCCCTGTTCAAGCGAAAGGGCCACATCTGCGGCCCTTTCTGTTGTTTTAAACGGTATGTCGAGCCGGTCAAGTTCAGCTTGTACGTATTGGCAAACCCGTCCGGACTTTCCGCTTCCGGCAAGCGGATTATGGAAAATGAGGGTTTGCATGACCGCGCTGGAATTATTTGGCGAATCCAACCGAGCGTTTCTCGCGGATAACCGTGATTTTAATCTGGCCGGGGAATTTCATTTCCTTGGTAATGCGCTGTGAGAGATCGAAAGCGATCGTGTCGCTTTGTTCGTCTGTAACCTTTTCGGCATTCAGAATTACGCGCAGTTCGCGACCAGCCTGGATGGCAAAGGCGCTTTCGACACCGGGATAGCCCATGGCCATGCCTTCCATGTCTTTGATGCGCTGCATATAGGTTTCATCGGCCCTTCTTGCACCGGGACGCGAGCCGCTGATTGCGTCGCAAGCCTGTACGATAGGAGCGATGAGGGTCTTCATTTCAATCTCGTCGTGGTGCGCACCTACAGCGTTGCAGATGTCTGCATGTTCGCCATATTTCTCGCACAACTTCAAGCCAAGCAAGGCGTGCGGTGTTTCC
>JBKDBI010000508.1:0-12063 GCA_046314695.1 Bacteroidota bacterium
TGCTGGCCCGGAGCGAACCGGTTGATCGCGTAGTTGTCCAGCTTCAGGTCGATCGTCAGACGACGGTTCGCGCCCGTGCCGGGGTCCGACAGCGTCCACGAGCCCGCCGAGAGACGGCAGAGCCGGTACAGATCGTTCTGCGACAGGTAGAAGTAGTTGGAGACGGTCAGCGCGATGTGGCGACCGAAGGCGGCCAACGTCGGCTGCACGATCTCGGCGATGTTGGCGGCCGTCGCTTCGAGGCGAAGCTCCGACAGCATCATGGCGAGGTTCGTGTCCATGGCTCGCATCGGCACCGACATGCGGAACGTCTGCTGCTTCATGCCCGTCAAAGGATCGGGGAAGGTGCGGGTGAGGCCCTGCTTGAACAGCTTGGCGCCCACCTGGTTGGCCGTGGCCGACGCGAAGTTGTGCGGGTCGCCGTACAGGGTGAAGTCCTGCACGGAGCCGCCCGCACGGATGACACCGGCGAGGCCGCTCTGGAAGGTGCGGTGGATCAGGAAGTCGCGGCCGATGGCGCTCGCGTTGCCGCGGCCCATCTGCATCGACTTGAAGACGGGGTCAGCCGTCGGCATGATCATTTCGACTTGCTTGTTCAGGATCTCCTGAATCGAGTTGGCGCGGGTGCTGAAAAGCGACCCGATAGTTGCAGGCATTGTTCATCTCCATCACCGACGGTGTCGTCGGGCGGTGTTGTTCAGTTAGACGCGACCAGGCGAATCGAGGCTGGTCGCTTCACGCAAGAGCTTGTCGACGCTCCACGCTTCCAGATCGCGCTCGACGTCTGCACGCTGAGCGTTGGGCCTGACCGTGGGTGTCGCCACCGGCGTCGACTTCGCCAGTTCGGCGTAGTCATCCATTTGCGGGGCCTTCCCAATGCGGGACGCTTGCCCGATGATCCGCTGGTACTTCTTGATAGTAGCCGCCGTCGCCTCGCGAGCGGTCTTCCGCATCTCGTCCCGGGTCAGGGTCACGCCCTTCTCCCGCTTGGCCTTCAGGGCGGCGATGGCCGCCGAGTGGGCCTCGGCCGAAATGGTCGGGACCAGCTCCTTGGCGGTCGCGGCCCCCTCCTCATCCACTTCCGACATCTTCTTCAGGGCCGACTGGAGGTCCGAGGCCTCGTCGAGCGTCGACTGGATCGACGTGTCGAGGGCTTCCTTGGCCGACTCCAGCGCCTGGCGACGCATCGCCATGCTCATCTCGTTCATTTCCTTGCGAAGGTCGTCGGTGGGGTCCGGTTCACCCCTCCCATCACGGCCCCGGCGAGGCTGTTCCGGCTCTTCCTCGGGTTCGCCCGACAGGTGGGCCTTGATCTCCGCGTCGGTGTAACCGGCGGCCTTCATCTGAGCCGCGACGATGTTGGCCTTCGCTTCGGGGCTGGCGTCCTTCGAGAAGAGCGTCTGGAACGAGCCCTTGATGGTCTCGGCTTCCTGGATGCGGGGCTTGATCTGGTCGAGTTCGGTCCGGGCGGCGACCAGTTTCTCGTACTCGGCACGCGGAAGCGGGATGGCGTCACTGCCGGGGGCGGGCGGGATCGGACTCTTGGCTCCGGCGGCGCCTGCGTCGTCGGGTGAGAGGAGAGGATGGCGGTTGAACTTCATTGGGGACTCCGGTTACTCGATTGCGATTGCGCCGGTGACGCACCGGGCTGTTGCTGTTGAGAAAGCATAGCAAGATCTTCGGGGTTCGGCAGATTTCCCGGCAGGGTCGGGCCCATGTACTGCATGAGCGTGAATCGGAACGCGGAGAACGCGTCGACCACGGAGGGCGAGGCCTTCTGCATGATCGGCGAGCACATGAATCCGGAGAGGACGCGGGCCACGACGTCCGGCCGCGTGGTCGTGGGCGTCAGAACGAGCTCGCCCGGCTCCTCCCCGTTGCCGAAGAGGGTCAGAATCGACAGGACGGCCATCTCGTAGGCGCCCTTCTCCTCTTCGAGCCAGAGCGGGATGTCTACACCGGCCCGCAGGCACGCCAGTCGGAAGGCCAGCGGGTCCTGCTCGATGCCGTTCTTCCAGAGTTCGTAGAGCTCGGCCTTGATCGCGGCCGGAGACTTCGGCGTGAGCGCCCGAATCGTCACCTGGAGGCGGCTGATGTCAGGCAGCGGGTTCTCCGAGAACTGAAGCGTGCCATTCTCGTGGTTGATGACGGCTCCGGCCATCTCCAGACTGAGGTTCTGGACCGGGATGGGCCGCTTCGTGGTCGTGTAGAGCAGGAGCCCGCGGGCACACCCGGCCTTGTACATGGCGGAGAAGGCGTCCCGCACCCCTCCCGTCGGGTTCGTGAGCGCCTGGTTGATCTGTTCCTGGAGGAATGAGAGGCCGGAGGCTGAGTCGACGCGCCCCTTTTCCTCGATCAGGTCCCGGATGGGGTTCACGCGGTTCATGGCCTCGCGGGCGAACGCGGCGGTCCGGCCCGGAATCTCGCCCGTGTTCGTCGGCGTGATGGCGAACGGCTTGAAGCCCTCGGAGATGGCGTCCGGCTCGTAGAAGAGGACCTTCAGGCTGTCGCCGACGGGTCGGAGCACGTTCTCCTGCGGGATCTGTCCCGAAGGCATGACCAGCAGGCCGAACCGTTCGGTGTCGTGCACGTTCTGGAAGAGCCGCTTGCTCAGCTTTTCGAGCTGGCGGTGCGAGTGGAACATAACGTCGAAGAGACCGGCCCCGTGGAAGGTGCCGTTGTCCATGAAGCGGGCGAATCCGATCGGACAGTGCACCTGCTGGGCCCGGAGGTCCTGGCGGGACAGGATGCAGTCGCCCGAGGCGATCACGTAGTCGGCGACGGTGCGGCCCGGACCGAACGTCCAGAGCTCGCGGACCTTCACGAACTCGGCGCCGTCGCGGGGGTGCGTGTTCGCCGACAGGTGCGAGTTGGCCATGCCCGAGACGTTGCCGGAGTAGTACGTGTCGATCGCGGGCAGCGACTGGCCGTGTTCGAGGACGAACCACTCCAGCTCGTTGTCCTTCTTGCCCGCGATCTTGTTCTTCCCGAAGACCTCGTACAGGTGCTCCATGGAGATGACGCGCTCCCGCATGATGCCCGACAGCTTCGTCGGGTCCTCGCCGAGCAGGGGCCACGGCATGATCTCCTTGGGGTGGATCACTTCGAGTTCGGCCGTCAGGCCCATCGCGGGGTGGTCCTCGATCTCGGCGGTGATGCCCGCGAAGCCGAGGCACGTGAAGAGCCACGAGAAGTCGCGGACGTTACGGTCCAGCTCGTCCTGGAGGAAGAGGGAGTCGGCCGTGATCTGGAGGACGGCCCGGTCCCGCATGGCGCCGAGGGTGCTGCCCTGGGCGACGACCGAGGGCCGCATGTCCAGGCCCTGGAGCCGGGAGGCCAGCTGGTTGATGGCGTACAGCAGCTCCTCCGAGTGGTACTCGACGTTGCCGTCCGACCCGACGTGACGAGCCTCGATGCGGCCGGTCTGCGGGTCGTACAGGTCGAAGGTGCGGTAGCCCGACAGGTAGTAGTAGGCGAGGAGCCAGTTCACGCGCCGCCACGAGTAGTGGGTCATGCAGCGGGCGCTGTGCATCCGAAGGATGGTCGCCAGCGTCTGGTCACTTTTCGGCAGCTTGCTTAGTGCGTGGCTCATGGACGGGTTCCTTCGGTCGTGCAGCCCCCATCGGCGTCAACCGCATGGAGCTCACAGGCAGGGGGACTGTAGGGGACACCCCTCCCATCTCAACGGCCGGGCTTGGAGCGGGCGTGACGGGAGGGGTGGGAGTGCGGGACTCGCCGAAGCGGGGGCCGGTGCCGTAGTAGCAGGCCAGCAGCTCCTTGAAGAACGTGAGGGGTACGACGACGTGGGAACCGGCGAGGAAGTTGGACGGGACTTCGGTGCTCAAATGACGGACTCCTGGTCGGGGGCGTCGGGGAAGGGACCGAGCAGGTCGGTCGTGATCATGTCGTGCGGCAAAGCGCTGACGAGCGGGATGGAGGTCCCGGGGATATGCCGCTTGCCCTGCCGGAGGAGGGCGAGGGCGTCCACGGCCTCGGACTTGGCCAGCTGGGTGTGGCGGATGCCGTGCTTGCCCCGGATGACCATGCTGGACATGGAGAGCGTGTCGATCTCGTCGTCGTTGGCCAGGCCGCCGTCGTTGGAGCTCGGGTTGAAGGACTCGATCTGCTCGAAGAGGCGGGTGTAGGGACCGTGCCGGCCGCGACGCCAGAGCGGCAGCTTCACGAGGCCGAACTCGAACCGGGTGTCCATGGTGGAGATCTTGGCGGTCTTGGTCATGGCGCCGGGCCGGAGGTCTTTGACGAGCGGCGTGTGCGTCAGGCCGAGGTTGGTCGTGACGCGGGTCTGCACGGCCGACCGGTAGCGGATGTACAGCTTGATCGACTCGCGGACGACCTCGACGAAGATGATCGGGCAACGCCACTTGTCGGCCTGGATGAGCGAGGCGTTGAGCAGCTCCCCGTCGGTCTTCCGGTCGGACCAGAGGTCGAGCGAGAAGAGGATGTTGTTGGCGTACAGGGCCATGAGGTGCGAGACCCGGCGGTCCGAGGTCGCGGTCTCCGTGAAGGCGCTGTCGACGGTCATGAAGAGCTTGGACTGGGCCAGGAAGTCCATGACGGAGAGGCGGTGGACGACGTCGGGCTTGTCGTGGTCCCGGAAGCAGATCTTCGCCCGGGAGAGAAGGGGCTGGTCGTTGAAGATCTCGTCGGCCTCTTCGAGCCACCAGGCGTGCGTGCCCTTCGTGTCGGCGTCGAGCTTGAAGAGGAGCTGGTCGGAGGTGCCGGGGAGACCCAGCATTTCCTTGTTGTAGACGGCCGAGCCCAGCATTTTCTGGATCTGGGTGATGGTGCGGGTAGACTCGGGCAGTTTGAGGCGGACCTTCTCCTCCTCGTCGGCGGGCCACATCTCGGGCCAGCAGGAGCGGAGACGGCCGGTCTGCTCGTCGACCCAGGAGGCGCGGATGTGGAGGCGGGACCAGAGGTCGAAGCGGGGGTCGACGGCTCGGGGGCCTTCGGGCGTGTTGACCGTGTCCATGGCCTGCCAGAGGTAGTGCCGCTTGGAGACGAAGGTGCCGACCCAGTGCAGGAAGGTGTTCGCACGCAGGGTCATCGGCATGGCGATGGAGAAGAGCAGTCGCTCCATGTAGGCCCGGATCTCGTCCATGGAGGTCGAGCCGGACTCGTCGTACTCGGGGTCGTCCAGCTTGAAGATGCGGGGACGCAGACCGCGGAGGCGGGAGCGGGCCGAGACGCACCGGAGCCACGAGCCGTTGTTCAGGAAGAACATCTGGACGCCGGTGGACTTCGCGCCCCGGTTGGGCTTGAGGGTCGAGGCGTCCCACTCGGGCGCGAAGTCGGCCTGGATGCGGCCGTTCTCGTAGCACTGGTCCTTGACGAGCTGGCCCGTATAGAGGGCGTTCTCGTTTGTGGAGGTGGCGTACGCGACCGAGTAGCGGGGCATCGAGACCATCCGGAGGATGACGTCCTTGCGGATGAAGGTGGACTTGGCGCCGCCGCGGGGGGCCAGCGTGATCGAGAGGGGGTTGACCCAGTGGGACGCGATCTCCCAGTGGTAGGCGGGCGTCCGGAGCGGCGGCATGTCGTAGAAGCCCGGCTCGTGCAGGGACTCGACGTCGTCCGCGAGGTAGTGCAGGTCGAAGAAGTTGAGCGAGTTGATCAGGCGGCGAGCGCGTTCGGCCGCCGTGCCCTCCAGGGACCACTGCCGGGCGGCGTTGACCCGGGCCTGCCGCTGACCCTCCTGCGTGAGGTCGTGATAGTCGAGCGGCAGGGGGTGCAGCGGACAGTCGAGGGGGATGGCTTTGATCGGGGTGAGACTCAAGTGCCGGCCTTGGCGAGCGTGATGAGGGCGGAGGAGAGGGCGATGCGGGTGACGAACGCGGCCGCGATGCGGGGCTCGATGAAGTTGGAGCCGCGGACCAGCTCCTGGAGGTGCACGCGGACCCACGGCTGGAGACGGCCGTCCCGGGCGGTGTACTCGGGGATGACGAGTTCGCCGACCTCCTCGATGGTGCCGAGCTGAGCGCCCCGGTCGGTGATGCCGACCTCGGGCAGGAAGCGGGCGAGGAGCACGCCGAGCCCGTAGGGGTCCTGAGCCGCGGAGAGCAGGAGGTCGCAGGCCGTGTCAACCCTCTTTCTCTGGTCGGGGGTCAACGCGACGGGCGGCTCCTTCGGGGAGGGCGATGTCGATGGGGGCTGCGGGGACGGGAGGGGTGAAGGCAGTGACTGTTTTGGCAGTGCGGGTGACGGAGGCGGTGGCAGAGACACTGGTCTTCTCCTGTTGGGTGAGGGTCGCGATGCGACCGTTCAGTTTGAGGCACGTTTCAATGTAGGCGGTGAGTCGGGCGATGGCCGCCAGCTGGATCTTGGGGTCCGGGTCGTTGCAGAGCCGCATGAGCTGCTGGACCAGGTCGGTCTGCGTGAAGGGGGCGCCCCCGGCACGGAGAGCGGCTTCGAGACCTTCGAGCGAGAAGAAGGTCTGCACGACGGCCAGGTCAGGCGTGGGCTGGTGCAGGAGCTCCGACTGCGGCTCGGTCGGGATGGGAGGGGGTGGTGTGATGGTCGCTCGAAGCATGGGTGGCAGCCTGAAGGATCTGGGCGACGACGGGGTTCTCTTTGATGCGGTGCTTCAGGAGGTCCTGGCCGCGCTTGCGGTTCTTCTCGGCAGTGTAGGCCATGAGGGCCAGGGCGTCGGCCCCCTTGCGTGCCTTCCGGAGAATGTCGCTGCGGGCCTCGCGTTCCGTGAGGTGGGAGGAGAGCATGAGCTGCGAGATCGAGATGGCGGCCTGGTCCGGCGTGAGGGTGGGAGGGGTGACCCGGCCCTTGGACTTGGAGGGTGAGCCCGGCGTGGTGTGGCACGGGGGGTCGTGGATCTGGAGCGAGGAGATGAGCGCGATGGCGAAGGTCGTGTGCTCGATGTAGCGGCCGCCCTTGAGTTCGAGGGAGGGGACGCCGAGCGTGCGTAACCACGCGCGGAATTGGCGTGTGGACATGCCCAGCGCTTTGCAGAATGTAGACTCGTGGTAGAGTCGCACGTATGGAAGAGAAATGATCGGCGGGCCTTGATGTCGCATCGGGAGAAGGGTAGAGTGTGGTGCCGGACGAGTCACCCCTCCCATCACGCACCGATGAGTCACGTCAGCGCCGGCACCCCACACAACAGAACGGAATGGATATGCCCCGAAGAGGGCAGGAGTGTCACATGAGCGAAATGACTGTAAAGGCGGCCGAGGGTGTGCAGTTGACGCGGCGTGAGCCGGGACAGGCCGCGGAGGCCGTGATGAGGCTGTTGCGGACGCCGAGCGGACGGCAGGGCGTGTACTGGCGAGGCGGCGAGCTGATGCTCTGGGCCGGGAGCCGGTGGCGTGTGCTGTCGGTGGTGGAGGCGATGGACCTGATGCTGCTCCTGCTGAAGGACGCGGTCGTGATCAAGCGGACCGAAGATGACGGGGAGCGGAAGGTCCGGCTGTCGCCGAGTGTGGGGTTTGTGGAGGACACGCTGCGGTTCGTGCAGGCGATGGCCCGGACGGACAGCGATGTGCCAGGCTGGAAGAACGGGTCGGGAGGGGAGCCGGACGCGGCGTGGTGCATCCCGTTCGAGGACGTGGTGCTGGACGTGAAGACGGGCAAGACGTGGACAAGGGACGAGACGTGGTTCGGCACGATGGTCCTGCCGGTGCGGTACGAGGATCTGGAGGGCGCGAAGGCGGAGCGGTGGGCCAAGTGCGTGGAGCAGTGGGCCTGCGGCGATGCGGAGTGGGGTCCGCTGTTGCAGATGTCGCTCGGGTACATGCTGATGCCGGTGCGGAGGCTGCGGAAGTGCCTGCTGATCCAGGGTGAGACGGGCGGCGGGAAGGGCGTGATCCAGCATGTGGTGCGGGCGATGATGGGCCGGGCGTTGCAGATCAGCAACATGGAGGCGCTGGCGGACAAGCACGGCACGGTCGGGCTGGGCAGTGCACAGGGGTTGTGGGTGCCGGAAGTGACGAAGGGACGGGGCGAGAGCGCGAGGACGGTCGCGAGGCTGTTCAAGGAGATCGTGGGCGAGGATGGGCTCACGATCAACCCGAAGTTCGGGCAGGTGGAGCGGGGCGTGAAGTGCGGTGCGATGCTTGTGATGACGAGCAACGTGGTGCCGCAGCTGGAGAACGAGAGGGGCGGGCTGACCAACAAGATGCTGATGCTGCCGATCCGGAAGAGCTTCGACAAGGGCGGGGCCGAGGTCGGGCTGAAGGACCGGCTGGTGCGGGAGGAGCTGGCGGGCATCGTGGGGTGGGCGGTGGAGGGGGCGAGACGGGTCGCGAAGGAGGTCGAGGAGCGGGGCGAAGTGAAGTGGCCCAAGCCGGAAGTGGGCGTCGAGATGGAGGAGGCGTTCCTGGTCGAGAACAGCCCGGTCGCGGCGTTCCAGGCGGTGTGCTTCGAGAAGGCCGCCAAGGGCTTCGTGGCGGGCGAGCTCGTGCGGCGGGCGTGGAAGGCCTGGGTGCGGGACCAGCTGCGGGGGCGGGAGCCGGAGGGCGTGAGTGAGCACAACCTGCTGACGAAGCTGGAGGACCAGGGCATGTGGGGCGTGGTCAAGAGCCGGAACGGGAGCGGTGGGAGCCGGGGCATGCGGGGCATGGTCCTGCGGGCCACCCGAAAGGTGGAGTAATCCCCGGGAGCGGGGACAGTACCGGGTGTGCCGTACTTTCGCTCCGCATATATATATATATCTTCTTCTTCTTCTTCTAAAAGAGAAAAGAGTGGTACAGCGGGTAAGGGACGGTGGGGAAAGGGGTTGTGATACCGGTGGGGGTGGAATATGTACCGGGTGTACCGGGATTTTCATACGGGAGGGGTGTTTCACCAACACGAAGGTCGCGGGTCGGGGGGGCTGCTGCCCCCCTCGTCCCCCCGCGATCACGGGATGCTCTGAACCGCACGGTCCCCGAACGATTCCGGATAAGCCACTCCCCTGTCGTGGGCGCCTTCACCCTCGCCGGTGACTAACGCGACCCGGTCAGACTGCCCCGTTCGGAGCCCGGTCGCCCTCACAAGACCCCCCCATCGCCCAATCGGACCCCCACCGACAGGTCCGCATAATCTGTTCCACGTGGAACCCGGCACCGCGTTGGTAGCCGCGTCCCAACACCTCAAGGAGCATCGGATGTCCACCCTCATCGCCTATCCCTCCCGCCGCATCCTCCGCACCCGTCCCTCCACCTACAAAGCCTGTCTCACCGTCCTCCGGTCCCGCAACAAGCTACCGCTCCTGGCCGCTGTCCGCCTCTCGCACCTGCTCAACCAGGTCATCACGGGCGGTAGCCGTCGCAACAAGGGCAACGTCGTCCAGCGCCGCGTGGACCGTCGCGTCTACCGCAACGACCCCCACAACTACACCCCCTAACCGCCCCGTGCCCGCTCGCCCAACGGCGTGCAGGCGCTTTTGTCGGCCAACCGCGTGTTGGTCATTCCGTCAGTCCATCTCTGGAGCTCAATCATGTTCAAGGTCGTCAACATTCGCACCGAGGCGGCACACATCTACTGCGGTCGAGCTGGTCGCGGCGTCGCCGGTCCGCTCGGCAACTACACACCGGCTCGCACGGCTCTCGCATACTGGATCTGGTTCATACAACCGGCCCAGCTCGACTATCGCGCACGCTTCTACGAGCTCTGCGTCAAGCCGCACAAGTCGATGCCCGAAGTCCGACTTGGCTGCTTCTGCGTGCCGTATCCGTGTCACGCGGACGCGCTCGCGGCTTACGCGAACGCTCGGCTCGACGGTCACACCGACGCCGACGCATGTGCGGCCGTCCAGGCACTCATCGAATCGCTCTAATCCGGTGCCGGCACATCTAGCGGTGTGCTTGCGCTTTTGTCCACCGACAGCGTGTTGGTGGTTGTGTCAGTTCGTCGGTTCTGTTGACCGACAGTTTCTGGAGGTTCGTATGTCTCAGTCCCCCTTCGCCGCTCTTCCCCACGCCGCCGCACCCAGCACCACGGAGCGTGATCCGAAGACCTTGCTGTTCATCGGTTATGGTGCAAACGGACGCCTCAAGTCCATGCCGTCCGACTCGTTCATCCAAGTGGGCTTCACGTCCGCCGAGATCTCGCTTGGCCGCACGCCTGACGACAAGCCCGCCCACTGCGTCATCCTGTCGCGTTCGATCACCGATCCGGTCGAACGTGCCTCGTTCCAGCGGACCATGTCGAACCTCGTGGGCCTCAACCAGGAGCGCTCACGCGGGACCAAGCCCGTCACGGCCGAACAGATGCTCACGTACTTCGTTCGCGTGATGCAAGAGTTCAACTTCGCCGTCGAGCAGTATCGTCCGCTCGAATCGTCCGAGGACGTACGCGCCCAGATCGCAGCACGCCAATCGGGCACCCGGACGCCCGCTGCGTCACCGCAGTCTCAGGCGTTCGACTTCGAGAACGTCCGCTGATCACGTGCCCGACCGCTTCACCGCGGTCGGGCGCTTTGTCTCGCCCGCGTACCCGTCCGCCTCGTGGCGTCCGGGGAAGCGAGCAGGAGCCCCCTCACCGGCCTCGATTGACACCCGTTCCCTTTCAGGAGCCTCTCCCATGCCATCCACTCCCTCCCATCCCCGCCTCATCACCGTCTCCCTCCACCGCCTCTCCTCGTGCTCCATATCCCTCTCGCACCTGCCTATCCCGCCCCAGTCCACCCACTCCCTCCCCCTCTGCTCTTCCCAGCTCCTCTCCCTGCTCAACGCGACCTCCCACTCGCTCTGCATACTGCCCCTCGTCCTCCCCGTCCACCTCCCCTCCTACTCCCCGGCCGACCGCAACGCCCTCGCCTCCCTCACCGAGCGCCTCGACCAGCTCGGCTTCAACACCCTCGCCCACTTCACCACCGGCCACACCTTCTGCCTCTTCTCACCCCTCGCCACGGACCGCCTCCCCGACTTCCTCCGCTCTTCCGACCTCCTTCTCCCGGGCGGCCACATCGCCGACTTCCCCGTCTCCCCCACCACCACCGCCCTTGCCACCCCCATCACCCCCACCCTCCTCGGCGGCCTCGACGACCCCGGCGAGCCCTGCCCCTGCTGTCGCCGCCTTGACTGCGGCTGCCCCGACAACTGCTCCAACTGTGCCCAGTCCCGCACCCCCGTCCGTTGCTCCAACTGCAACCGCTGGGCCTACTCCTCCCCCTGCGAAAAGTGCCTCCCCGACCGCCACTGATCCCCTCCCATCCCACCGCCCCACCGGGCCGTGGGCTGCTTTCACCCCAGGAGTCCTTTCATGTCCCAACTCTCTTTCCATCAGGCTCTCGATCGCATCCGCACTGAACCCCGCATCGCCGCAGTCGCCATCTACCTCATCACCCAGATCCCCAACGTCGACGCGACCGCCCGCCAGCTCATCATCCAGGGCTTCCACGCCAAGATGGCCGAGCGCACCTCCGAAGCCCTCGACGCCATCAACCACCACCACACCCTGCTCCGGCGACAACTAAGCACCCTCGACTCCGTACTCACCGGCGTCAACAGCGATCTCGCCGACGAGAAACGCCGCCACAAAGCCCTATCCCTCTTCGTGGCCGACCTCGCCAAAGAGGGCCTCCGCTGCGACCTCAACCCCACCCTCAACTGCTCCGACACCCAGGTCCTCTACGCCTCCTTCGCCAACTACCTCACCGACCAGGACACTCGCCTCCGCGCCCGTGCCCAAGCCGCTCTCGACGCCAACTGACCTCTCGCCCCTCCCATCCCCTGCCGGGGCCGGAGGGTCTTTCACCCCAGGAGCCCCCCCATGCACACCGCGAAAGAACTCGAACAAGCCTACTTCCACCTCTGCAACAAAGTCTCAGCCCAGGACCTCCCCCTACTCCGCATCCTCTTCGACCAAGCCAATTGGGCGCTCGCCTTGAAAGGTCTGCCTGTCTCGCCCAATGCCACCGGAGAAAAACACGACCCCACGACCGGCGGCTACGCCCATCCCCGTCCCCTCTAAGGAGTCCCCCCATGCACGTCCTCGCCCTCGGGTTCGACGTCCCCGCCCCCCCCCCCCCGATGCGGGAAGGCGTCCGCCGCCACAACAAGGTCGTCGGCCGACACGGCGCCCCCGCCGCCCGCCGCCGCCACCGGC
>JBKDBI010000509.1:0-6419 GCA_046314695.1 Bacteroidota bacterium
CCTCGCCGCCCTCTTCCGCAACCACAACTACGGCAAGCAAACCACCATCGGCACCGTTGAACACCTCAAGAATCCATCCCTGAAAGCCATCCGCGAATACTATTACAAGTATTATGTGCCGAATAACATGGCCATCATCATGGTCGGTGACATCGACCCCGATATGTGCGCCGAAATGGTGAAATCGCATTTCGCCTGGATGCAGCCCAAACCCATTCCGTTGCAGCCTATCGTGCCTGAAATGCCCCGCGGCAAACCGGAACAAATCGATGTGGTTGGCCCGGAAGCCGAACAACTCTACATCGGCTACCGGGTGCCCGGTGCCGGAACACGCGAAGCCATGCTGGCCCGCCTCACCGACCTGCTGCTCAACAACTCGCGCGCCGGTTTGATCGACCTCAACCTCGTCAAGCAGCAAAAAGTGCTGCGCGCCGGGAGCCAGGCTGAAATTGAAAAAGATTACGGTTTCTTCCTGCTCAACGGAGCACCCAAGGAAGGACAGCGACTCGAAGAAGTGCGCGATCTGCTCATTGCGCAGCTCGACCTCATCCGTCAGGGCAAATTCGACGAAGAGCTGCTTCGCGCCATCATCCTCAACGAAGAAATCAGCACCATCCAATCGTTCAAAAGCAACATGGGCCGCTCTTATATGCTTATGTCGGCTTTCACCAATGACGTACCGTATCACAAGGTGCGCAACGAACTCTACGAAATGAGTAAGGTAACGCGCCAGGAAATCATCGATTTCGTGACCGAGTACCTCGGCGTTGACCGCGTCGAAGTGTACAAGCGCAAGGGCGAAAAGGCAGCAGTTGCCAAAATCGAAAAGCCCGCCATCAGCCAGGTAGCGCTCAACCGCGACAAGCAAAGCCAATGGACAGCCACCTGGCTGGCAGACCCGATGGACAGCCTGCGCCCGCAGTTCATCGACTACACCAAAGCCATCCGCTTCGGTGAGGTGAACAAGGCGCCGCTCTGGTACGTGAAAAACGAAAGCAACCGCCTCTTCAACCTCTATTACGTGTTCGATATCGGACGCCTGCACCGCAAAGACCTGCCATTCGCCCTCAACTATCTCCAGTTCCTCGGCATGGAAGGCATGAGCAATGAAGCACTCAACAAACGCTTCTACGCACTTGGTTGCAGCTGGAGTGTCAACTCAGACGACAAGCAGAGCTATCTCAGCCTCAGCGGTCCGGAAGAGCATTTCGAAGACGCCCTGCGCCTGCTCGAACAGTTCATCCGCGCTCCCAAGGCCGACGAAGAAGCCCTGCGCAGCCTCGTCGACCGCACGCGCAAGCAGCGCAGCGACAACAAGCTCGACAAGCGGCAGATCAGCCAGGCCCTCGGTGCCTATGCCCGCTACGGCAAAGACAATCCATTCAATTACCAGCTCAGCGAAGCAGAACTCTCAGCAATGACTTCGGCTCAATTGCTCGGCAGCCTGCGCAACCTCTTCAGCACCAAACACCGCATTTTCTATTACGGCAGCCGCGACGAAGCCAAGCTGGTGCCTGCGCTGAGCGCCATCCACAAAGTACCTGCCACGTTCAGTCCCGCGCCTGTGCTCAAGCAATTCACCGAACAGCCTGTCACCGAAAACAAGGTATGGTTTGCCCATTACGACATGGTGCAGGCCGATATCCGCTGGCAGCGCCCGGCAGGGATGTATGACGCCGCACAGGTGCCAGTGGCCACCCTTTTCAACGAATATTTCGGCGGCGGAATGGGCAGCGTGGTCTTCCAGACCATCCGCGAAAGCAAAGCCCTGGCGTATTCCACCTATTCTTCTTTTGTGATGCCGGCTGAGAAAGAAAAAACCGCGCAGGTGATTGCTTTCGTAGGCACCCAGGCCGACAAACTCCACGAAGCGATATCATCCATGCAGGAGCTGCTCGACCGCTTACCTGCGAACGAAGGACAGTTCGAGCTCGCCCGCCAGTCCGTGCGCAAGTCCATCGAAAGCGAACGCATCACCGAAACCCGCCTGCTCTTCGGTTACGACGCACTCACGCGTCTTGGCCTCAACCGCGATATCCGCAAGGATGTTTACGAGCAGGCTGCCCGCCTCCAACTCGCCGACATCAATACTTTCCACCAGGCGCAACTCAGCCGCAAACCATACAATACCAGCATTGTAGGCTCACGCGAACGCATCAAAGCCGGCGACCTCGCCAAATACGGCAAGGTGCAGGAAGTGCCCCTCGAACAACTCTTCGGCTACTAAGCCAAAGCAACCCGGATACCGAAAGCCCTGTCTGCAGCGTTAACAGCAGACAGGGCTTTCGTTTTTTGGCCCGAGATTTGAAACAGATTATCTGAGAACCGAGTCATGAAATCCCCGTTCACCTTCCGACTGCCCTGGCTGCTTCCCGCGGCTGCCATCGCCGTGCTGCCCGCCATGCGGCCCGCCAGCGACGCCCGCAGCCCGCAAGACAGCCAGTTTGCCTACCGCAAGATGGCCAATACGGCCTTCAAGGTGGGCGAAAAACTCACCTACCGTGCGCATTACGGATTCATCAACGCCGCGCGCATCACCATGAGTGTCGACCCGGCCATGCACACCATCAACAACCGCAAAACCTTCCTCGTCAAAACCGAAGGCGAAACCCTCAAGAGCTTTGACTGGATGTACAAGGTGCGCGACAAGTTCGAAAGCTACCTCGACCAGGAATCCATGGCACCCCTGCGCTACAGCATGTCGAAGCGCGAAAACAAATACTCCGCCGTCGACGCCGTGCTGTACTTCCACGAACAGAAGAAGCTCCGGAACCTGCAGGGCGAACTCGTCATGCCGTCCTATACCCAAGACATCGCCTCGGCGCTTTACTACGCCCGCAACCTCAACCTCGGCACAGCCGCAGTCGGGCAGGTATTTCCCATCGACGTGTACATGGACAACAAGGTATACAACCTCCAGTTCAAGTTCATCGGCCGCGAAACCATTTCGACCGACATCGGCAAGGTGCGCTGCATCAAGCTCCGGCCCAAGCTCGTGGTTGACCGCGTCTTCAAAGACGACGACGACATGACCATCTGGGTATCCGACGACAAGAACAAGATTCCGATCCGCGTCGAAAGCGCCATCCAGGTAGGCAGCGTCAAGGTCGATATCACCGCGTACGAAAACCTCCTCAACACCTTCGACGCGCTGCAGAAGAAATAAGTCCGGCTTACCCGGAAGAACCCCAACGCACGGCCCGCAAGGCGGTGCGTTTTTTATTTATACGGAATCATTCAGGATTGGGCGTTCCCTTGCCTGCGGCGCGGTCGGGCTATCCGCTGCAAGTCCTCAGGCGCTTCCGCTTCGCTGCACCGCCTTCCGGGCTTTCCGCTGCTATCCCTAACGCTGGTGGCGGGGGTGGGGTGGAAATGCAGGAAAGGTGATGAAGTAGCAAAGAAAATATATTAAAATGCACTTGAATTATAGTGAATTGAAGATGGGAGGAAACTTAAAGCCGGTTTTGGTAAACGGAATCTACGAAGAACTTATCACTCAATTGGTGAATGAACGATTGCATGCGCTGGATCAAAATGAATTCTATATCCATACCACCACCCTGGATAAGGAGGAAGCCGCAATTGTCTTGTCACAACATCTTTCAAGGATCATACGCTTTGCACTTGGTTTCGTATCGGGTGAAAACAAGATTGAAAGGCAAATTGAAATAGCGAATAAGATCATCCTGTTGCTCAAATCAGAATTGAGCAAGGAGGAGTTTGGCGTGGACTTGGTTTCCATTCCTGGTCGCATGTTAAAAGCCGTTTTTGTGCGCCTGGATCAAGACTACAGTGATCTCGATCTGCGTCTCAAAGAGATTATGCCCGAAACCAGACTGAGTCAGAGTGTGCTTTTCACCGGCAGCAACGAAGGCCGCTCCCTGGGCAGTGAGTTGCGGAAGGAAATTCTCTCAGCGGATGAAATAGACCTGCTTGTTTCATTTATCAAGTTCAAGGGGATCATCATCCTTGAAAAGGAGCTCAGAGAATTTACCCAACGCGGCGGCAAGCTGCGTGTTATTACGACTACCTACATGGGCGCCACGGATTACAAAGCAATTGAGTTGCTGGCCAATTTACCGAATACCCAAGTCAAGGTTTCCTACAATACCGGAAACGAGCGCTTGCATGCCAAGGCATATCTGTTCAAGCGCAAAACCGGTTTCGATACCGCTTATATCGGTTCTTCCAATTTCTCCCGAACTGCGCTGACTGACGGGCTTGAATGGAATATCAAAATGACCACCCGTGAGGTGAGTCACATCATCGACGCATTCAGAAAGACATACGATTCCTACTGGGAAGACAAGGAATTTGAATTGTATACGCCAGGTAGCGAACTGCATCGCGAAAAATTGGTAAGAGCGCTTCAAGCAAGCAATACAAAACAGGAGAGCATCTCCGGTGGCAATTACTTTAAAATCTCCCCATTTGAATTCCAGGCTGAAATACTGGAAAAGCTCAAGGTAGAGCGAAACATCCACGCAAGAAACCGCAACCTGGTTGTAGCGGCTACCGGAACAGGAAAAACAGTTATTGCTGCATTTGACTACCGCGATTTCAGGAAGGCGAATCCACGCGCGCGCCTCCTGTTCCTTGCGCATCGCAAAGAAATTCTGGTGCAGGCTCAGGCAGTGTTTAACGGTATTCTGGAGGAAAGAAACTTCGGAGAGCTTTGGGTTGAAGGGAATGTGCCGGCATCCTATCAGCATGTGTTCGCATCGGTGCAAACGCTCAATAACCAATTGTCTGCCCTTGCTTTGTCTCCTGAATACTATGATTTTATTGTCATAGATGAATGCCATCACCTCACCGCATCCAGTTACCGCGATATCATAGCATATTTCAAACCCAAGGTCTTAGTCGGGTTGACGGCGACGCCTGAGCGTATGGATGGCGGTGATATCCAGGAGGATTTTCACAACAGAATAGCCGCGGAAATCCGCCTTCCTGAAGCACTGAACCGCAAGCTTTTGTGCCCCTTTCAATACTTCGGCGTCAGCGATAGCATTGACCTTTCGCATGTTGCCTGGGAGCGCGGTCGTTACATCCCGAGCGAACTGAGTAAGATTTATACTGGCAACGACCAACGGGTACGCGACATTCTCAACGCGCTGGAGTACTATACGAAAGACAGCCATCAAGTCCGTGCTTTGGGATTTTGTGTAACGGTCGATCACGCTCAGTACATGGCAGAGAAGTTCACGTTGGCAGGGTTGAAGGCCGATTTTCTTACCAGCGCAAACAGCCAGCGCAGGGAAGAGTTGCGGAACAAGTTGAAGCGCAAGGAAATCAACTACTTGTTCGTGGTGGACATATTCAACGAAGGGGTTGATATCCCGGAAATCGATACGGTGTTGTTTCTCCGTCCAACCGAAAGTCTCACGATTTTTCTTCAACAGCTGGGCCGAGGGCTTCGCTTGGCCGACGACAAAGATTGCCTGACAGTGCTCGATTTTGTCGGCAATGCTCGTCCGGAATACAACTTCGAAAACAAGTTCAGGGCCCTAATTGGTAGAACAGAGACAACAGTAAAAAAGGAAGTCGAGGAGAACTTCCCGCATCTTCCCCTGGGTTGTTCCATCGTGTTGGAGGCCAAAGCGAAGGATGTGATTCTGAAGAATATCAGTGCCGCCACTTCATTGAACCGAAGCCAGCTCATCCGGCGCATGCAAGAGTTCCGCAACCACAGCCTGCAGGAATTCAATATCCGTAACTTTCTGCGTTACCATGAACTGCCAGTCCAGATGATTTACAGGAGAGGCGGTTGGAAACGCTTGTGTTACGAAGCGGGTATTATCGACGTTTATGATGACACGTTTGAAGATGCCATCATCAGAGCCATCCGCAAAAAATGGCTTGCCACCCGTTCAACCAGTTATTTTAATTTTATACTCGGCCTCGCGCGCAGAGGCTTCCAGGTTTCCATGCATGCGTTGAATGAAGAGGAATACTTGATGCTGCAGATGCTGCATGTGGATGTATGGCCGGAAAATTCTGGATTCGAATCACTTGAAGCCAGCATTCGCGCAATCGGACAAAACAACATACTCCTGCAAGAAATCATCGAAGTTCTGGAATACCTGAATGACAGCATTGGATTTGAGGAGCTACCCTTAACGCTTCCATACGCACAACCGCTCAAGGTACATGCGCGTTACACCCGCGATCAGATTCTGGCAGCGTTTCGCTTCAGTGAATTCGGAAAACGGGCGTCCAACCGTGAAGGTGTCGCTGAAAAAGAAGAGCTTAAAACTGAACTGCTTTTCATCAATCTCATCAAGTCTGAAGAGAACTTTTCACCCACCACTATGTATGATGATTACGCCATCAGCGAATCGCTGTTTCACTGGCAGACGCAGAATTCAGCCGGGCCGGATACGCCGAAGGGCTTGTCGTACATCCATCACGAAGACAAT
>JBKDBI010000510.1:0-2056 GCA_046314695.1 Bacteroidota bacterium
AGCATGAAGTTCAGGAACCATTTCGGGACCAGGCGAATGGTTTGCTTATTGAATATTACATACAGGATAAAAACAAGATAAATCAGATAATAATAGTAGAAATCAAAAGGCTGCCGGAAAAAATAAAAGTCGTCCATGAAAATGGAGCAACACATCAGCAGGGTCAGAAAACGCAACATGGTGTTTTAAACCTGATTAAATAACATGCGTTGGTTAAAGGTCTCGCGTTGTGCGCTCCAGCGTTTCCATTCAAAGCGGCTGCAGGCGAAATCTGTGGCTCCGGGTTTCCAGAAAAGTTCCATATTCACCCGGCGGATGAACAGGGGATTGGGCGCTGTGCTGTTGCTGCCCGGAAAAGTGCTGTGAAAAAACCGGATATGCGGTTTCAGCAACTCCATGTGGCGTTCGGAAGTGCTCAACAGGCTGTCGAAGGGCGCGCAGAAATGCACAGGGCGCACGCCGGTATCTTCTGCAATGGCCTCGATGGCCCCCTGGGTTTCTTGCAACATTTTGATTTCCGGATCGTCGGCGCGCATGGTATGTGAAAAGCTGTGGGCTCCGATGGTATGCCCGCGTGCTGCCCAATTCCGAAGCTCTTCTGCGCTAAGTGCCTGTACTTCCTCCTCGCCGCCGTCAAGACCGGGATGCGGCTGTTGCCGGATATGTTGCCGGTAATAGCTTTCCTGTTCCGTACGCGGGCAGCGGTAGAATCCTGGCACTACAAACAAAAGGCCGCGTACGCCGTGTTGTTCCAGCACTTCAAGGGCGTGGCGGTTGTTGCGCAGACCGTCGTCGAAAGTAAAGACCACACCCGGTTTTGCGGGGTCGGGCAAAGCACCTTTGTCTCCGTAGAACGTTTCAAAGACATCGGGCCCATACAGGGTATAATCGCGTTTCAGATCGCGGAGCCAGCGGTCGAACTTCGGCATCCAGCGTTCGGGCGTGCTGTGCAGGTTGAACACGAGCAAGTCGCCCGCTGCATGCGGCCTGCCTTCGATGAGGCGGAGCAAACGACCGGCTACGGCTTTCAGTTGGTGGCTCCTGTTGTACATCGCTTCATGCATTACCAGGTTTCCATATCAGCGCGCCAGATATTCCATTCTTCCGGCCGTGCATAGTAGTCGTGTTGGCCGTAGTGCTTGGCGATGAAGTGCACTTTCTTCCCGCTGCGGAAAAAGCGCGCGCGCACAGCTTGAACGGCCTGATCCTGGCAGGATATATTCACTGCAGCACTCGTCAAGGCAATACTGCCTTCGGCGCGCAATTGTCGGATGAACAGCTTAAGCAACGCCTGGAAATCGCGTGCAGTAGCTTCTCCGCCGTAGATTTTTCCTATCACAGCTTCGTTCAGGCCCATGCGCTGCTGGATGCGGAACACCAGGCTGAACGGCTTGCCTTCGATGGAGGCATGGAACCAGTAGTCGGGCCATTCCGGACTAAAATCTTTCCGGTACTTCCAGAAATCGGCATCGGCTGCTGTTTGCAGAAACCCTGAGGCTGCGGGCAGTTGATCGGGTGCTGTTGTTGAAAAACCTTCAGCGCTGAATGTCTTGCGGAAAATGGCGAGCGGGTTTACCGGCGCCACAAACCAATCGAGGTCAAAAACATTCTTCCAACCTTGTTTTTCAAAGCCAGGTTTAGAAACCGGAACCGGGAAACCGAACAGGCATGATACACTGGCCGCTGCCGCCTGCCGGTCGAGTTCTGCGAGCATCTTCCCAAATACACCTTTGCCCCTGAAAGCAGGATCGACCACCAGTCCGACCATTTGGCCTGCACCGGTTTCCTTCCCCATATAAGTCAGCGGCCAATGCACCCAGGAGATACAGCCGGCGAGTTTGTTGCCCTCTATGGCGATGATGATCCGGTTGCGGCCGGTCTGGTAAAAATTCTCGTGCAGCGCAACAAACCGGGCTTCAAACCAGCTGCGCATGTATGGATACTCCTGCACGGTAAGATCGATTACCTGCTGTCTCCATTCCGGGCTGTATACTTGAACCTCGATAGACATGGCCGTTGGCTGAATTCTATGCAAAGCTACAAGAGAGGGAACGGG